>CAZAWM010000011.1:0-5839 GCA_964488605.1 uncultured Steroidobacteraceae bacterium
TTGAACTTGCGGATCAGCTCCTCGAAGATCGTGCCCATCGTCGGGTTGTCGATGCGCTCCGGGTGCAGGTCCACCTTCTTGAAGCGCTCGAGCACCTGGAAGAGGAGCCCCGCCTCGTCGAGCTTGCTGATGGTGTTGTCGAAGTCGAACTTCTCGAGCACCTCCCGCATGTTCGGGCTGAAGCCGGCGATGTAGTTGCGCAGGTTGGCCGCGAGGTGCGGCGCGTCGGCGAGCAGCTTCTCGAAGTCGTACCGAGACGTGTTGTAGAACGCGAAGCCGGACGCACGCCCGAGCTGAGCGTCGAGATCCTCGAGCCCCTTGCCCCTGAGCTGCGCCTGCCGCTTGAGGATGGCGTCCTTCGTGTCCCCGAGCACGCAGTCGAGCCGGCGCAGCACCGTGAGCGGGAGGATGACGTCTTGAGTACCTGCCCCGCTTGAAAGTGTCGCGGATGAGGTCCGCGACACCCCAGAGGAAGCTGACGATTTCGCTGTGGCTCATAGGTAGCCTTCCGTCATCATCGTGCATGGGCGTGATGCGCATGCATCCAGATGAGGTGCGCGGAAACACGAGACAAAGAGGCCGGCGCCGGCATCCGGGGACTGACACCGTCCGCGTTTCTGGCGCCTCACTGGCGGCCATGGTCCCTCTCCGTGGATCGCGTGCCCATGGACTGCGCACCCCGGCCCTGAGCTCCCAGAGCTTCGACCTGGAGCTCGATCTTCCGCTCGCCGGAGCCGGCGAAGCGCAGCACCAGGGGCACCCTCGAACCCTCGACGAGGGGCTGCTTGAGCCCGATCAGCATCAGGTGCAGTCCGCCCGGCTCGAGACGCACGGTCTCGCCGGCCGGTAGCTCAATCCGCTCCAGCCTGCGCATCTGCATGACGCGGTTCTCGATGCGTCCGAGGTGCAGCTCCACGCGCTCGGCGACGGGCGAGCTGGCGGCGAGCAGCGCATCGGCCCTGCCCGAGTTGGTGATGGTCATGAAGCCGGCGCCGACGGCCGCGCCAGCGGCCGTCGCGCGGGACCAGGGATGCTCGATCTTGAGCGTGCCAGCCCAGTACTCATGGGCGACGGACAGGCTCGACCACAGCGCGAGCGCGCCGCCGATCAGCAGCACGGAGACGGCCCGGAACGGTCGACGCTGGCGCGGGAGACGTGCAATCGGGAAGCTAGATGTCGGAGTCATGTTTGCTCCAGATCAATGGTGTTGTCGCCTACTTCTAAGTCGCGTCCTCGAGCGCCGGCAATCCCGGGACAGTGGCGATGCGCCAGGTCGGTCGATGGCAGGTCGCGCATCCGGTGGCCACGAACAGGTCCGCCCCGCGGGTCACGAATGGTCCTGCACCGTCGGTTGCTCAGACCGATAACGCCCGAAGGAATTGCCGTCCGCGCGCTTGTCGCCGCCGCCGGCCGGCTCACGGCGCATGCGGAGCGGCTGCTCCGGAACGACCGCTCGAGCATCGCGGCGACGGACATCGTGCATGCCATTCCGCTCGGCATCCGCGACCGACAGCTGTGCGCGTCGAGCCTCGTGCCGCTCGCGTCAGGCGAGAGACGGCAGCCACTGGCGACCCGGACACTCGTGGTGGCGATCGGCCTTCGACCGGCACTCTCGATGCCGTAACAGAGTCGCACGCTGAGGGAGTGGTGGCCAGGGGCGGAATCGAACCACCGACACGCGGATTTTCAGTCCGCTGCTCTACCAACTGAGCTA
This sequence comes from uncultured Steroidobacteraceae bacterium, assembly GCA_964488605.1. Taxonomy (GTDB): domain Bacteria; phylum Pseudomonadota; class Gammaproteobacteria; order Steroidobacterales; family Steroidobacteraceae; genus UBA964. The sequence goes on from CAZAWM010000011.1 coordinate 1,715, forward strand.
CCTGGCCAGGCGCAGGGGGAATCGGCCCGCAGCGTGTCAGCGGGCGCGGTATTAGAGCCAGCGGCCCGCGGGCCGTCAAGCGGCCAGTCCGTCGAGGTGGAAAGGCCCGATTAGCTTTCCCGCGGACAGCGCAGGCGGCCGCCGCCTATACTCACGGCCGGTTCCCAATCGTCGACGGGGCGTCACGATGAGCACGCTGATTCTCGGCCTGGTCCTGTTCCTCGGCGCGCACTCGACATCGATCGTTGCGCCGGCATGGCGCGACGCGATGGCGGCCCGCCTTGGTCAGTGGCCGTGGAAGCTGCTCTATGCCGCGGTGGCGATCGCGGGTTTCGTGCTGATCCTCCGCGGCTATGCCGCGGCGCGGCTCGAGCCGGTGCCGCTGTGGGTACCGCCGGCACCGATGCGTCACGTCGCCGCAACGCTGATGCTGCCCGTGTTCATCCTGCTGCTCGCGGCCTACCTGCCCGGACGCATCAAGAGCGCGGCGAAGCATCCGATGCTCGTGGCGACCAAACTCTGGGCTGTCGCGCACCTGCTCTCGAACGGCATGCTCGCCGACGTCGTGCTATTCGGAGCCTTTCTGGTCTGGGCGGTCGCCGATCGCATCTCGCTGAACCGCCGCCCGGCGCGACCGATTCCGGGCGCGCCACCCTCGAAACTCAACGATGTCATCGCGGTGGTGGGCGGTATCGGGCTTTACGGCCTGTTCGCGTTCGTGCTGCACGCACGCTGGATCGGCGTCGCGCCGTTTGGCGGCGGCTGAATGCCGCGACGCCGCGCCCCCCGGCGTGCGAGCGCGTCACGGCCTCGGGACGTAGCCTTCTGGTTTCGCGGCACCGCCCCCGAACAGGAACTTCTCCATCTCGGCCTCGAGAAACTTGCGGTGCTTGGGGTCCACGGGCGTCAGACGATGCTCGTTGATCAGCATCGTCTGATGCTCGATCCAGCGCTGCCAGCCCTCCTTCGAGACCTCGCGCCAGATCCGCTGGCCGAGTTCGCCCGGATAGACGGGACGATCGAGGCCCGGCGCCTCGCGCTTCAGCACGACACATTTGACCATCCGCGACATGGCGCGCACGTTACCTGAGGCGCCGCGCGAATGCTATTCGCGCGGCCGCGACCGTGCCTCGGCCTCGGCGGCGAGCCGCGCGACGCGAACTTCCCGGGGCAGGTCCCCGGCGCGATCGCCCATGACACCGCGGCGAGTGCCGCCAGAACCGCCCGCACCTCGACTTTGGCTCCGCCAGCCCTCATGCTCCCACGCATGCTGCCTGAAGTCCCGCTGACGGCCGTTGGCCTGTTCATGGTCGGCTCGTGGGTGTACGTCTACAAGTACCGTGGCGCTCTGCGCTTCACCGGCGTCCGCGAATACGTTCGCAAGGGCTGGCCGATCTTCGCGCCGCTGAACTGCCTGCTGTACCTGTTCACCGAGCGCCGCTCGCAGCGCGTGTTCATGGATCTGGCCGACTTCCCGGAACTCGGGCCCGTGACCGCGAACTGGCGGACGATTTGCGCCGAGGCACAGAAGCTCTACGCAGCCGGCTACTTTGAGCGGACGACCGATACCCGCTCGGGGGCCTATTTCGACGTCGGCTTCCGCACGTTCTACAAGTACGGCTGGAGCAAGTTCTATCTGAAGTGGTACGGCCACATCCACGCATCGGCGCAGGCGTTGTGCCCGGAGACGGTCGGGCTGGTCAAGCACATCCGGTCCGTCAACGGCGCCATGTTTTCGCTGCTGCCGCCGGGCTCGCAGCTGACCCGCCACCTCGACCCGCTGGCGGTATCCCTGCGCTACCACCTGGGCCTGTCGACGCCGAACGACGACGCCTGCTACATCGAGGTCGACGGCATCCGCCATTCATGGCGTGACGGACAGGCCGCGCTGTTCGATGTCACGTACCTGCACCACGCGCGCAACGACACGCCAACCCCGCGGCTGATCCTGATGCTCGACGTCGCGCGCCCGATGAGCCTGCCCGGGCGCATCGTGAACTTCTTCTACCGCGGCCTCGCGAGCCTGACGGTGGTGCCGAACCTCGAGGGCGACAAGCGCGGCGCCGCGAACCGCGCCTTTGCGGCGATTGCGCCGCTGTTCGAGCGGACCAGGACGCTCAAGAAGACCAACCGGCCGCTCTACAAGACGATCAAGTTCGTCTTCAACGGCCTGCTGCTCACAGTTCTGGCGCTGCTCGCCTTCGGCCTCTGGCAACTGATCGCGCGGCTGGTCTCATGAGCCTGTGGCCTCGGCCGCCAGCGCCTCGAGCAGCGTCCTGACCGGCGCCGGCAGACCGACCCGTTCGCGGCCCTCGCACCAGTCCTGGGGGCGGCACCAGCGCAGCGTGCCGGGTTCGGCGATGCCCTCACGGACGCCTTCGCAATCCGCGACCAGTGGCCGGATGGTCAGGTCGAAGTGCGTGAAGGCGTGTTCGATGACGCCGAGTGGTCGCGGCCGCCAGCCCGGTCGCTCGAGCATGGCGCCCTGCAGGCGGTCACGCGCGTAGCCGATCGCGGCCGCCTCGCTGTCGAACTCGGGCAAGGACCAGAGCCCGCCCCACAGACCGCGCGCCGGCCGCCGTTCGAGCAGCACCGCCCCGTGCCGGTCCACGGCCGCGAGCATCCATACCCCGCGCCTGCGCCGCACAGTGCCGCGGCCGCGACGTGTCGCGCGCGGCAGTTCACCCTGGCGGCCCGTCGCGTGGGCGCTGCACTCGCGCTGCAGCGGACAGAGCAGGCAGGCCGGACGCGTGCGCACGCACACCGTCGCGCCAAGATCCATGATCGCCTGCGTATACGTGTCGACGGCGGTCTGCGGCGTGCAGGCGTCGGCCAGAGTCCAGAGCCGCCTCTCCAGGTCGCGCGAGCCGCTCTCGGCTTCGATGCCGAAAACGCGTACCAGCACGCGGCGGACGTTGCCGTCGAGGACCGGATGGCGCTGTCCGGCCGCGAGCGACAGGATCGCCCCGGCCGTCGAGCGCCCGATCCCCGGTAGCGCGCGCAGCGATTCCAGATCGCACGGCAGGTTTCCGTCATGGACAGTCATGACCTGCTGCGCGGCGCGGTGCAGATTGCGCGCGCGCGCGTAGTAGCCGAGCCCGGTCCAGAGGTGCAGCACCTCGTCGACGTCCGCGGCGGCGAGATCGGCCAGCGTCGGAAAGCGCGCCATGAAGCGCTCGAAGTACGGTACGACGGTCGCGACCTGCGTCTGCTGCAGCATGATCTCGGAGACCCAGACGCGATACAGGCTGCGGTCGCGCTGCCACGGCAGTTCGTGGCGGCCGCCGCGCGCGTGCCACTCGATGAGTGCCGGACCGATGAAGGCGGCACGCCGTCGCTCACGCTCGCGCAGCGTCACCGCGCACCCTGCGATGTCGGCCTGCGAGACCGTGCTTGCGCATCGCCGGTCAGACGCAGCGTGACGCCCTCGAGTCGTGCGTCGCCGAGCGTCGCCGTCTCGAGTGCGAGCGTGGCGCGCACCGGCAGCGCCCGCAGGGCCACGGTCGGGAACTCGAACGGCGGCGTCGGCGCCTCGGCGGGTTCGAGATAGCGGCCGATGTCCAGCCGGTCGCCGACGAGATCGATCTCGAACAGCTCACCGGCGAGCCGCGAGCCACGCCCGCGCAGCGTTGTCGCGTCGAGCCGCAGCGCGAGCGGCTCGAGCCGCCATCCGCCGCGCTCGAGGCGCAGCGTACCGGCCAGAGCCCACGGACCCAACACGGTCGGGTCGCTGGTCAGCGGCGCGCCGAGGCCGGACTCCTCGAGCAGCCGGCGCAGCGAGGCCGACTGCAGCGCGATGGTCGCGTCGGCCGACAGGCCGTCCTCGCCCGCTGCGGCGCGCCAGTCGCGCACCGTGAGCGGATCGCGCGCCGAGCCCAGTCGCAGCTCGAGCGGGGCGCCCGACACGGTCCGGCGCTCGAGATCCACCTCGATGCGCGGCGCGTCGAGCTCCACGGCCAGGCCCGTGGCCTGCCCGTCGGCGCGCCAGCGCAGAGTGAGACGGGTATCGCTGAGCCGCAGGCTCTGGCCGTCCGACTGCACTGCACTGCCGACCACCAACGGCAGCGGTGGAGCGGCTGCGGGTCGCCAGGTCGCACCGAGCTCGATCGCGAGCGGCGCGCCGGG
>CAZAWM010000011.1:5849-26711 GCA_964488605.1 uncultured Steroidobacteraceae bacterium
ATCGCCGTCGTGGCGAGACCCGTAGTCGTTGCGGATCGTCATGTTCGCGAGCACCAGATCGGTGACGCCGTCACCGATGTTGACGACCGAGGCCCCCCAGTCATCGGGGTGCGTCTTCCGCCACTCGCGCCGGAGAACGTCGAACTCGATCCGGGTCGCATCGAGTGCGTCGACGTAGAGCAGGCGGCCATCGCGGATCTCGAGTCCGTCGATCGCCCGCAACGCGATCGCGACGTTGCGGTCGCCGCTGCCGACCGGGCCGAGTCCGCTCCAGTTGATGCTGCCATCGGCGCGGCGTTCGAGTCGCAGCTCGAGTCCCGTCACGCGGACCCGCGTGAGCTCGAGCTGTCCGCGCAGCAGCGGACCGAGCCTCGCGCCGAGCGCGAGCTCGCGCCAGCGGATCAGCAAGGGCTCGGCGAACCCCGGCGGATTGACGAGCCCGGCGTCGCCGACCGCGATCGCCGGGAATGGCAGCAGGTCGAGCCGGACGGCGCCATTGATCTGCAGCGACCGGCCGGTCGCTGCCTCGACGGCCGCGGCAATCTGTGGCCGGAAGCGCCCCGCGTCGATGAGCGCCAAGAGCAGCGCCACACCGGCCAGCGTGAGCCCGATCGCGCCACCGAGCGCGATCAGCACAGAGCGAAACAACCAGCCGGCGGCGCGCACGGCGCCGATTCTACCTGTCGCAGCTCGCGACTTCGCCGCTCAGCGTGCCGAGACGGAGTCTAGCGCTTCAAAGACGGTCCGGACGCGGAGCGCCGGCGCGGCGGCCGGCAAACCAGTTGATCGCGTACTGGACGAGCTGCGCGTTGGTGGCGAGATGGAGCTTGCGCTTGATGCTCTGCCGATGCGACTCGACGGTCTTGACCGACAACCCGAGCTCGCGGGCGATCTCGCGCGAGCTGACCCCGCGGCCGATCAGGTTGAGCACCTGCAGCTCGCGGTTGGAGAGCCGGTCGACCGGATGGCTCGCGCCAGCCGGCGCGCCGCTGCGGGCCTGCAGCTGCTGGTGCAGTGATTCGCTTAGGTAGGTCTCGCCGCGCAGTACCGTGCGCAGCGCATTGAGGAGCTGGTCCGCCGCCGCCTGCTTCATGATGTAGCCCGAGGCACCCTCGGACAGCAAGCGCTCGGCGTAGATCGTCTCGTCGTGCATCGACAGCACGAGCATCGGCACATCCGGATGATGCGCATGCACGTCGCGCACGAGCTCGAGACCATCGCCCTCCTGAAGCGCGAGGTCGACGATCACGATATCAGGATCGAGTTCGCGGATTGCCCGCCGCGCCTGCGACTCCGTTGCCGCCTCGCCGCACACTTCGAGGTCGGGCTCCGCTTCGATCATCCGTTTGAGGCCCTGCCGCACGATCGGATGATCGTCGACGATGAGCACGCGCCGCTTCGCAAGGGGGTGGGCCGAGACGACGGTCTGCGTGCTGACGATATTCAACGGGGGCGCTCCTTGGCACAACGGCGCTCGCTCCTGTACTTCAGTGTACAGGAACTCGGCAGCGAACCGTCACGCCGTCCGCGCTGATCATCTCGAGCGTGCCGCGCAGCGCTTCGGCGCGGAACCGCATTGTCTGGATGCCGATGCCAGACGAGGCCGCCGAGCCCTCGGGGAAACCCTGACCATCGTCGCGAATTTCCAGCTGCAGCGCGCCCGTCCCGGTGAAGCCGAGTTCGATGCAGATCTCGCTAGCCTTCGCATGGCGCAGAGCGTTCGCGACCGCTTCCTGGGCGATGCGGAACAGATGTGTGGCGGCTTCATCCGTCAGGGCGAGGGGGCGGCCGTCGAGCGCGTTGCGGAACCGGACCTTCGGACCGCGCGTCGCCGACAGCGAGTCGGCCAGCGTGCACAGTGCCCCAGGCAGACCGCCCTGTTCGCTGCTGACCGGTGCGAGGCCCCGCGCGAGCACACGCGCCGACTCGATCGCATGGTTGACGAGGCCGACGATTTCGTCGAGCTGCGCCTGCGCAGGCCGGGCCCCCTCGACCAGTCCGCCGGCGATACTCTTGAGCATCAGCGCGATGCCGGTCAGCTCCTGCCCGAGGCCGTCGTGCAGATCGGAGCTGAGACGACGCTGTTCGCGCGCGGCGGCCTCGACGATCTGACGCTCGAGACGCTTCTCCGCCGTGACATCGACGAGTACGGCGAGCACGCCCAGCGATCCGTCCCACTCGACGGGTGTCAGGGTCAGGACGACGCGCAGCACCCGGCCATCGGGGTGCTTCCAGTCTATCTCGCGGGTCGCGCGCGCACTGTAGGACAGCGCTTCGAACTGCGCCATCGCTGTCTGCCTAATGCTCGCGAACTCGGGTACCGCCGCGACGACGCGCTCGCGGATCGGCTGCCCGATGAGCGTGCCGTCCGGCGTACCGAGCAATGCATGAAAAGCCGCATTGGCAAGCCGGACGAGTCCGAACCGATCGACGAGCACGACCGCTTCGCGCATGACGGTGAGCAGCGTCGCCTGCGCGCGCAGCGCTTCGCGCGCTTCGACCTCGGCGGTCACGTCAACAGCGAATCCAACCAGGCGGCGCGCGCGACCGTTTTCGTCGCGCCCTTCGCCGCGGAAGCGGTCAACCATCCAGCGCCAGCGCCCGTCGGCGTGCATGACGCGATACTCCGCGTTGTACGACTCGAGGCGACCCTCGATGACTGCCTGATCGGCATCCGAGATCCGCGCCACGTCGTCGGGATGGGCGCGATTTCGCCAGAAGTCGGGGTCGCGCCGCCCCTGCGCCGGATCGACGCCGAGCAGCAGGTAGTAGGCATCATTGAACACCCGCTGCTCGGTGTCCCACTCCCAGAGGCAGCCGCGCCCGCCCTCGAGCGCAAGACGCAAGCGGTGCTCCGACTCCTGGGCCGATAGCTCCGCGCGCTTGCGCTGGTCGATGTCCATGCAGGTGCCGACGAGCCGCAACGCTGCGCCGCTGGCGTCGCGCTCGACGACCCGCCCGCGCTCGAAGATCCAGCGCCAGTGTCCCGAACGCGTGCGGATCCGGTACTCGGCGTCGTAGTACTCCTCGGTGCCGGCGATGTGCCCCGAAAAGCGTGCACGTGCCGCCGGCAGGTCCTCGGGATAGATGTTCCGGTCCCAGCGGTCCACGTGCTCGGGACCTTCGCAGGGATCGATGTCGAACCGGGTGCACCAGTCGTTGAGCCAGCGCGTCGCACCCGTGGTGCAGTCGAGCTCGTAGAGACCAACACCCGCTCCCCAGATCGCCGTCTCGAGCCGCGCCTCGGTCGAGCGCAGCGCGAGCTCGGCGCGCTTCTGCTCGTCGATATCGATCGACACGCCGATCAGGGCCACCGGCTGGCCATCGAAGTCCCACTCGACGACGCGGCCTCGATCCATGATCCATTTCCACGCACCGTTCGCGCAGCGCAGTCGGTAGCGCAGCTCGAGGTATTGCGAACGCCCTTCGAGGTGCTCATCCATGAGTCGCTGCACCTCAGGCCTGTCCTCGGGGTGGATCCGTGATAGCCACGGTTGCGGCTCCTCCTCCCAGGCCTCGCGGCTATACCCGGTCATCGCATACCAGTATGGGCTGCGGATCGCGGTGTCGCTCGGCCGGTGGATCTGCCAGAACGCCGCGCGCGCTCCCCAGAGGGCCGTCGCCAGGCGCTGCTCGTTCTCGTGCGCTTCGACCTCGGCACGTTTGCGCGCATCGATCTCGATGCAGATGCCGGCTGCCTCGAGCGCGCGCCCGTCCGGCGCCGTGCGCGTGACCCTGCCCCGCTGCAGCACCCAGAGCCAGCGTGAATCGAGCGTCAGGATGCGGTACTCGAGCTCGAACTCGGTCCTGGCGGGACCGGCTGCCGCGAGATCGGCATGAGCGCGCAGGAACTGACCGGCGTCGTCGGGGTGGATACGCCGCGCCCAGCGTTCGATGTGATCGGGGCCGGCGCAAGGATCGAGATTGAGCGACTGGCACCAGGCGGGATCGACCTGCCCCACGCCCGTGACCAGGTGCCGGCTCCACGAGCCGACGTGCGCGGACGCAAGTGCCCGGCGCCGCTGCGATTCGGCGGTCGGATCTTGCGAGTCGATTCGGCGGATCGGGTCCATGCTGCCCCCGCAGTCTGCCGCAGCGCGCCGGGCCGGCCTGTGATACGCCGACCGGAATACGGCCCGACACGCCTGCGCGAAACGGCGGACTCGGGGTTTACCGGGTATCGCGAATCGCCGTTCCCAGAGTTAGGATGACATAAACTGGCTCGCCGCCGGTTTGCTCGTCGGAACAACAATAAAGCGGGGAATCCGATGATCGATTCTGGCTCAGGGGCCACCCTGGTGGCCGACTACGCCGAATGGCAGGCAAGGGACTATTTCAAGACCTATTACAGCGAGGTCGTGCTGCCGGACGAGCAGGTCGTGCTTGCTTACCAGCTCGACATCATGAGGCGACATTCCGAGCGCTACGGCCGGGCACTTGAATACGGTTGCGGGCCGACGCTGCATCGCGCGATCGCGGCCGCGCCCTACGTGTTTCGGCTCGACATGGCCGACTGGCTGCCCGATAACCTCGTCTGCGTACGCGAATGGCTGTCCGCCGATGACAGCAACCCCGACTGGAACCGCTTCACGCGCTATCTGCTCGGCTGCGAAGGTCGCCGCCGCATCGACCGCGCGAGCGTGCTGCAGCGCGAGCGGCAGACGCGGCGCGTCGTGCGCGGGCTGTTCGTCAGCGACGCGCGCTGGCGTCATCCGCTCGGCCCCGAGCGCGAAGGGTTCTACGATCTGCTGGTCTCGGGTTTCTGCCTCGACGCGATTTCCAGCGACAAGCGGGTCTGGCGGCGGGCGATGCGAAACGTGCTGTCGATGGTCGCGCCAGGCGGCACAGTGATCCTGCACTTCCTCGCGGGTTGCCGCGCCTACAAGGTCGGTGCGCGCATGTTCCCGGGATCCAACCTCGGCGCCGACGATCTGGCCGGCGCACTGCGCGACCTCGAGTTCGAGCGGCGCAGCATCGACGTGCAGCTGATCCCCTGCCCGCACAACGCGGAGTATGGCTACTCGGGCATCCTGACGGCCTCGGCGCGCCGCTGACAGCGGCCGCGTCGTGCGTGACGCTGCCCGACTGACGGACGGCCGGCCGCTTCAGACCGTACAATGCACCGCCATGGACTGCGCCCAGAACCCGGCGGCGCTTGCCGCCATCCGCCGACTCGTCGGCCGTACTCCGCTCATCGAAGTCGAATGCGATTTCCGTGGCCGCACGCATCGCGTCTACGGCAAATTCGAGGCGATGAACTTCACCGGCAGCATCAAGGACCGGATGGCGCTGACGATCCTCGAACGTGCCTATGCACGCGGCGAGATCGCCCCCGGTGACGAGATCGCCGAAGCCACCAGCGGCAACACCGGCATCGCTTTCGCGGCGATCGGCCGGGCGCTCGGTCACCGCGTCCGTATCTACATGCCGGACTGGATGAGCCGCGAACGCGTGCTCGTGATCCAGAGCCTCGGCGCCGCCGTCATTCCGGTCTCGCACGAGCAGGGCGGCTTCCTCGGCAGCATCCGCATGGCCGACGAGTTCGCGCGCGAGTACCCGCACGTATTCCGGCCACGGCAGTTCGACAGCGATGCCAACGTACAGGCGCACTTCGAGTCGACCGGGCCCGAGATCGTGAGGCAACTCGCCGCGATCGGCCGTCGGCCCACGGCCTTCGTCGCCGGCGTCGGCACCGGCGGCACGGTCATGGGTGTAGCGCGATATTTCGAACAGTCAGGGATCGATGCAGCCGTGCACCCGCTCGAGCCGGCCAATTCGCCGACGCTGCGCACGGGCACCAAGGTTGGGCGGCACCGCATCCAGGGTATCAGCGACGAATTCGTGCCCTCGATCGTCAAGCTCGATGAACTCGACCCAATTGTCGATGTCTGGGACGGCGACGCGATCTGCATGGCGCAGAAACTCGCGAGCGAACTCGGTCTCGCCCTCGGCATCTCTAGCGGAGCTAATTTCCTCGGCGCGCTACAGGTCGCGCATGCCCAGGGCAGCGATGCCTGCGTCGCGACGGTCTTCTGCGACGACAATAAGAAGTATCTCTCCACCGACCTCTGCAGCGACGAGGAATGCAAGCCTTACTACCTCGCCGGCGAGGTGCGCCTGCGCGGCTTCCGCGTGATCCCCTGCGACTGAGCCGCGGCGTCCCGTCCCGGACTGGGCGACCGTAGCCCGGTCAGCGAAGCCGATCCGTTCGCCGGGCGGCGCGGCGTCGGATCGACAATCGGCCGTCACGCGAGGGGACCGTCACGCGGAGGGCCGGGTCATGGGATCGGGGTCGAATGCCTTCTTCGCCGTGCCGCAAGCCGCGCACGGCATGCTGGTCGCGCCGGAACGCGACGAACGAGCGCGTCAGGAGTTCGTTCGCAGCCTCAAGGCCTATATCCAGAGCGGCATCGTGCCGGGAGTGCACGCCGTCTATCACCACGAGGTCGCGCCGGATTTCGAACAGCGGCACGGGCGCAAGCCGCGGGACCGTCACGAGATCCGCGATCTGATGGTCCGTCATCCGGTGTTCCGCACGTACGCCTCGATGCAGCGCGTCAGCCAGGAACTGCTCTGGGACACCGTGCTCGACTCCGTCGAGCGCGAACTGCCGGAGCTCGTTCGGCGCGCCGCGGCGAGCGGCGGCGCAGGCGGAACGTTGCGCCTCGACCCGAAACTGTCGCCACCGAGGTATGTGACCGGCGTCGACATTCACTGCATGCCGGGTGGCTACTGCGGCGAGGGCGGACCCGACGATGTCACCGCGGGCGCGCTCTATGACCGCGGCGTCTACCTCTACGCGCTCGGCATGATGGGCCCCTACAACGACGACATCGGCGGCTCGGCGGCGAAGTTCATCCGCGAACGCTACCCCGACTTCTCACCTCGGCGCATTCTCGACATGGGCTGTACCGTCGGACACAGCACGCTGCCGTTCGTCGACGCGTTTCCGAATGCCGAAGTGCACGCCATCGATGTCGGCGCGGCGCTGCTGCGCTATGCCCATGCGCGTGCCGAGTCGCTCGGCCGACGCGTGCACTTCTCACAGCAGGACGCGACGCGCACCGACTTTCCGGACGGCCACTTCGACCTGGTCTGCTCGAGCATCCTGTTTCACGAGACCTCGCGCGAGGCCCTGCCGGCGATCCTGCGCGAGTGCTACCGCCTGCTCGCGCCGGGCGGCATGGCCGTGCACGGCGACCTGCCGCCTTTCTGGGCAATGGACGAGTTCAACCAGTTCATGCTCGATTGCGAGACGTACTACAACAACGAACCTTACTGGGGCGCCATGCGCGAAGTCGATCAGATCGCGGAGAGCGTCAAGGCCGGGTTCGATCGCGACAAGATCGATTTCTGCATGGCGCCCTCGGCCTACCGCGCGGCGGCCGGCCACGTGCGCAGCTTCGAGGCCGGGGAATTCGCGCCGGGCAATGCCTGGCAGGTACTGGTGACACGCAAATGAGCAAGCCGAACGGCATCAAGGTCAAGCGCACGGTGCGCGGGCGCAGACCGCAGTTCTTCGACGACCGCAGTATCGATCAGCTCCACGGCATGGTCATGGCCATGGCCACCGAGATGGCGGTGCTCTACGAGCGAATAGACACCATGGAACGCGTCGCCGCGCAGAAAGGCATCATGCTGCGCGACGAGCTCGCGAGCTATGCCCCCGACGAGACGGCGCAGGCCGAGCGTGAGGCCTGGCGCCAGCGGCTGCTCGAGCGGATGTTTTATCTGTATCGCGAAGAGCTCGACGACCGTCTCGGCGGCGAGAGCGACAGCCAGTACTCGTCCTTCCTTCGCGAGATCTCCTGAACCTCGCGCGCGGTCTGTCCATGGCACGAAGATGCCGCGCTGTGGTCGCGTGACGGGTTTCGTCGGGTGAGGCGCGTCTGTTAGGCTGCTCGCGCCTCACAGGGAGCCCCTTACCAACAATGGAAGAGATTGGCCTGCTACACGGCATCGTCAAGTACATCCACGTACTGCTGTTCGTCTACTGGCTGGGTGGCGACGCCGGAGTGTTCTATTCGAGCAAGTTCGTCATTAACCCGAACCTCTCGCGCGACGCGCGTCTGACGGCGTTCAAGATCTTCGTCAACCTCGACATGCTGCCGCGCTACTGCCTCGCGATGATGCTGACCGTGGGCGGCATCCTCGCGGAGTTCATCGGCTACGAACATCCGCTGTGGCAGACCATCGCGATCGTCGCGCTCGGGCCTGTATGGGTCTGGGTCGTGCATACGATCCACGCGAAGGAAGGCACCGAATTCGCGAAGAAACTGGCGACCATTGACCGCCAGTTCCGCGTCTTCATGATTTTCGCGCTCTGTGCATCGGTGGCCTATCACTGGATCACCGGCCCGCTACGACCCTATCCGTGGCTCGCCGCCAAACTGCTGATCTTTGCCTTCCTGATCTTCTGTGGCTTCATGATCCGCATCAAGCTGCCGCCGTTCATCGAAGGCTTCCGGACGCTCGCCACCTCGGGAGCCACGCCGGAGAGCGATCGCAAGATGATCGAGGGTATGGGTGCCTGTCGTCCCTACGTGCTCGCAATCTGGGCGGGCGTGGCGATCTCGGCGCTGATCGGCATCCTCAAGCCCGGTCAGGCTCCGGTCGGCTGAGCGCTGCCGCGCCGCACCGGGTACGGCGCGGCGCGCCGGCCGGAAATCGACGGGGCCCGCAGGGCATGCGGGCCGCCGGCCGTGACGCGCTTCACGCGATGGGACTGCGACCGTGTGCGGCAATGAAGGCCGACGACTGCGCGGCCGATATCGTCGGTATGCAGACCCTTGCCGCCCTGAATGGCACGCTGGCCACCGCGTCCGACGCGCCCGACAGCTCGGTACACCAGACCGCGCGCTTGCTCTTTGCCGTCGACGACGAACGCGCCATCGCGGCCCTACGGGCCGCACTCGACGGTCGTGCGGCCGAGATCGTCGCCGAACCGCTCCCGGAACGCGCGTTGAGCCGGTTGCGTAGCGAACGCTTCGACATCGTCATCGGTGATCTGCGTCGAGACCGGATCGCCGGCCTCGAGCTGCTCACCACAGCCCGTCGCGAACGCCCGGCCGCCGTGCGGATGGTGGTCGCCGAACTCGGCAAGGCAGGGGAGCTGCTCGAGGCCATCGCAGCGGCCGGCGTCTATCGGTTGCTGCATCCGTCTGTGCCCATCGCCGAGCTGCGAGCGATGATAGTCGAGGCGCTCGAGCAGCGCGCCGCGCTCGCGCGAGCCGCCGCCGTGACCGGAAGCCCCGTCGCCGCTGTAGATCGACTAACGGTCAATCCGTAGTCTTACACGCTCGCGGCGCCGGTACGGGTCCGTAGAATACGGCCATGAAGCGCCGGCTGCCGTGGATACTCGCCGTGCTGGTCGTGCTTGGCGTGGGCCTCTGGTTCGGCCGACAACGCCTTGCACCGCCCGTGGTCGAACTGATCACTCCGACGCGCGGCGTCGCGCTCGATGCAATCTATGCGACGGGCTCGGTCGAGCCATCGCTCGAGATCCGCATCGCGCCGCGCACGCCCGGCCGCATCGTCGAGCTGCTCGTCGACGAAGGCGATGTCGTCCGCCGTGGGCAGCTACTCGCCCGACTCGACGACGCGGACCTGCGCGCCTCCGTCGCGGAGCTCGAGGCGCGTGCCCGTTACGCGCGCGGCCAATTCGAACGGACGCGCGAGCTGCGCAATCAGGCGCTGGTCGCGGCCGATGCGCTCGATCGCGCCCGCACCGATCTCGAGGCGGCCGAGGCCGCGCTTCGCCGCGCGCGCGAACTGCTGGCGCAGATGCTCATCACGGCACCGGCGTCGGGCACGATCATCCGCCGCGACGCCGAGATCGGCGAGTATGCGGCCGTCAATACGCCGCTGTTCTATCTGGCCGGTCCTGAACCGCTGCGCATCTCGGCCGACGTCGACGAAGAGGACCTGCCGCGTGTCCGCGTCGGCCAGCGCGTGCTGATCCGCAGCGATGCCTTCCCCGATCGCAGTTTCGAGGGGCGTGTCAGCGAGATCACGCCGCGCGGCGATACGGTCGCGCGCTCCTATCGCGTCCGGATAGCCTTCGTGGGCGACGTTCCGCTGCCGATTGGCATGTCGACCGAGATCAATATCGTGATCGAGCAGCGGGACAATGCGCTGCTGCTGCCGGTCTCGGCGCTCTCCGGCGAAGCGGTCTGGATCTTCAAGCAGGGCCGCGTATCGCGCCGCCCCTTGCGGATCGGCGTGCGCGCACCGGAGCGCGTCGAGGTACTCGCGGGGCTCGCCGACGACGATCGCGTCGTGAATGCGCCTCCGCCTTCGCTGCGCGAGGGTCAGACGGTACGGCCGCGCCCGTCACGAGCCGCGACGCCGGAGACACTGGCTGCGCTACCGTGAACCTCTACGTCGACATCGCGCTGAGCCACCTGCGCAGCCGGCGGCGGCAGACGCTCGTCTCGCTGCTCGGTGTCGTGCTCGGCGTCGCGTTCTTCCTCGCCGTCTCAGCGCTGATGCGCGGCTCGGAGCGGGACCTCATCGAGCGGCTCGTCGATACGGCGCCGCACATCACGGTCTACGACGAGTTCCGGGCCGCGAGACCACAGCCAGCGAACACGCTGTATCCCCAAGGTGCCGTGGCGATCCGCGGCGTCAAGCCACGTGCCGAGCGGCGCGGCATACGCCAGTACAAGCAGGAACTCGCGACCATCGATGCCATCGATGGCGTACAGGCTGCGCCGGTGCTGGTCGGACAGGCCATCTTCTCTTTCGCCGGACGTGACGAAGCGGTCACGCTGTCGGGAATCGTGCCGTCGAGGATGCGCGGCGTCAGTCGCATCGAGGAAGACATCGTCGCCGGCAGTATCGATGCGGTGGACGCAAACCCCAACGGCATCATCATCGGCGAGGCGCTGGCCCGCAAGCTGAGCCTGTCGATGGGCGATACGGTCAACGTCGTCTCCCCGGCCGGTAACGTCCGCACCATGAAGATCGTCGGCCTGTTCCGCACCGGCAACGCGAGCTACGACGAGAGCCAGACGTTCGCACAGCTGACGCGCGTGCAGGCGCTGATGAACCGACCGAATGTCGCCAACATGATCATCATCCGGCTCCGCGACGCCTATCCGGCTCGCGAGATCGCGGCCTATATAGAACAGGCGACCGGCTACAAATCGGTCTCCTGGCAGGAAGCCAGCAAGGACCTGCTCGATGCGCTGACGGTTCGCAACGTGATCATGTATACGGTCGTTGGCGCGATCCTGCTAGTCGCCTGCTTCGGGATCTACAACGTGATCTCCACGGTCGTGCTGGAGAAGACGCGCGACATCGCCATTCTCAAGTCCATGGGCTTTCACGCCCGCGATATCCGTCTGATCTTCACGATCGAGGGGGCGCTGATCGGCCTTGGCGGCAGCATGCTCGGCTGCGGCCTCGGCAGCGCGATGATGCAGGGGATCGCGCAGGTCACCATCAAGCCGCCAGGATCGGTCGACGCGATCACGCTACCGGTCTACTGGGGCGCCGACCAGTTCGCGCTGGCAGTCGCCTTCGCACTGCTCTCGGCGATCGTCGCGGCCTGGCTGCCAGCCCGCAAAGGCGGGCGCGTGCAGCCCGTGGACATCCTGCGGGGCGCGGCGTGAGTCGGCCACGATCGCAGGCAGGGTAGTCCGGTGAGCGTACTGTACGCCGAGCGGATCACCCGCATCCTGCCCGGCGAGGTCCCGGTGACGCTGGTAGCGGACGCCGACGTCGCCATCGAACGCGGCGAGTTCGTCGTGATTCGGGGGCCCTCGGGCTCCGGGAAGTCTTCGTTGCTCTATCTGCTCGGCCTGCTCGACCGGCCGACGTCCGGCCGGCTGCTGCTCGACGGTGAAGACACGAGCGACTTCGACGAGGATCGCCTCGCCGAGACCCGCCTCCGCAAGCTTGGCTTCGTGTTCCAGTTCCATTTTTTGCTCAACGAGTTCAGCGCGCGCGACAACGTGATGATGCCGATGCGCCGCCTCGGAGCGCTCGATGCGGAGGCGCAGGCGCAGCGCGCAATGCAGCTGCTCGGCGATCTGGGACTCGGCGGACACGAGCACAAACGGCCCTCGCAGCTGTCCGGCGGCCAGCGCCAGCGGGTCGCGATCGCGCGCGCGCTCGCCAACGATCCGCTCGTGATCCTCGCTGACGAGCCGACCGGGGCACTCGACACCAGGTCGGGAGAGAACGTCAGGAGCATCCTGCGCGAACTGGCGACTTCGCAGGGCCGCAGCATCATCGCGGTCTCGCACGACCTGCACTTTGCGTCGGCGGCCGACCGGCAGATCGAGATCGTCGACGGACGGATCGTGCCGCCGGCGGTCTGAGAGCAGCTAAGATCGCGGCATGATCCGCCGCAAGCTGCTCGCCCCTGCCCTCGCCGCCTGCTCGCTCATGGCCATGGCGCCGGCGTCGGCAGCGCCTGAGGCGCCGCGATCGCTCGATGCCGAGCTTGCGCGGATCGTCGCACTGCTGCCCGGACGCTACGCCGGCAGCGCGCCGGATCCCTCCGCACCGGGCCACGGCAGTCGGCCGCTGTTCCACCGCATCGTGCGAATCGGTGCCCCGCGTTTCGGCACGCTGGTTTTCTATCACGAGATCTCGCGCGACGGCTTCTACACGCGGACGCCGATGCAGCAGAAGATCTATGCATTCGACACTGGCGCACGCAGGAGCCGCAATTCGATGCGGTCCTGGGTCGTGCCTTACGGAACCGTGATGCCGGCACCGGACCGTGACGCGCAGAGCCTGGTACGGCTCGCGCCGGCGAGTCTGCAGTCGTTCCCTGCGGGCTGCGAACTGGTCTGGACGGCGGCGGCTACCGGCGAGTACCGAGCGGAGGTGCGCCCCGAGGATTGCCGGTTTCGCAGCACGACCTTTGCGCAATGGTTGCGCCCGGCAATGCGCTATACGGTCTCGGCGCGCCGCTTCGTCCACGAGGAGGTGCTCCATGCAGAGAACGGCGCGCCGCTGTTCCCCGACCCTGGCCCGTTCAGCGCGGACCGCGTGCGGACGATCGCGGAGATCATCGCTGCCTCGCTGCCCTCGGACTGGCGCCGCCTTGATCCAGCGAACACGCTCTATCTGGAGCTCGACTCGGGACGTGTGGTGATCGAGCTGGTTCCACGCTTCGCACCGCGTAGCGTCGCCAACGTCCTCACGCTGGTCCGCGCCGGCTATTTCGACGGGCTCACGATCCATCGCGTCCAGGACGATTTCGTCGTCCAGTGGGGCGACCCGGATGGCACCCGCTCGCTCGGTACGGCAGCAACGGTCATCGCCCCGGAGTTCACGCTTCGCTGGAGCCCGGAGCTCGCCGTGACGCTGCTGCCCGATACGGACGGTTTCGCGTCGCAGACCGGTTTCGCCTACGGTCTACCGGTAGCAGGCGATCGCGATCTGGGCGAGATCTGGCCGGCACACTGCTATGGATCGGTCGGTGTCGGCCGCGATCTCGCTCGCGACAGCGGCAACGGCAGTGAGCTCTATGTGGTGATCGGCCAGCCGCCACGGCATCTCGATCGCAACCTCACGCTGATCGGGCGCGTCGTCGATGGCATGGAGCGGCTGTCGGGGCTGCCGCGCGGCACCGGACCGCTCGGCGTCTACGAACGCCCCGACCAGCGCGTACCGATCAGGCGCATGCGGGTGGCTGTCGACCTGCCGGAGTCCGAGCGCTCTGCGATCGAACTGCTGCGCACGGACACGCAGACGTTCGCCGATCTGGTCGAGTCTCGCCGCAACCGGCTCGACGACTTCTACTTCCGGCCGGCCGGTCACGTCGACCTCTGCGCGGTGCCACAGCCCGCGCGCCGCGTCGAGACCGCCCGATGAAGGCCAGCCAGGTCATCGTCGTCGGCGCCGGCATCGGCGGACTGGCCGCGGCACTGGCGCTCGCGCGTGCCGGCCAGCGGGTGCCTGCGCTCGGCGAGGTCGGGGCTGGCCTCAGCATTACGCCGAACGCCGGCCGTGCGCTCATCCATCTCGGGCTCGGCGAGCGGCTCGCGGCCATCGGCAGCACGCCGCCGCTCGGCGCCATCCGTCACTATGCCACGGGCGAGATCCTGGTCACGCTCGCGCAGGATCAGAGCCGCGAGAAGTATGGCGTGCCGCTCTATCATGTGCACCGCGCCGACCTGCATACCGCGTTGGCCACCGCGCTGCGCAGTGCGCAGCCCGATGCCATCGAGACCGGGCGCGCGCTGGAGTCGCTCGAACAGGGCGAACGCGGCGTGGTCGCGCGCTTCGCGGACGGCTCAACCGCAACGGGCGATTGCCTGATCGGCTGTGACGGCATTCATTCGGCCGTGCGTCGGATACTTTTTGGCGCCGACCGACCCAACTTCACGGGCTACGTCGCCTGGCGCGGTCTGATCCCCGGCGAGTCCGTCGGCGCCGACCTGCTCGATCCACCGCTGTGCATGACGGTCGGGCCGCGACGCATGCTGATGCGCTACCCGCTGCGGCGCGGCGCACTGGTCAATTACGTAGCGATCGCAAGGCGCAGCGCCTGGACCGAGGAAGGCTGGTCCGTCCGTTCGACCGTACGCGAAGTGCTCGACGAGCTTGCCGACTTCGAACCGCGCGCTCGCCGACTGCTCGGGCTTACTCCGGCGGACCGCCTCTTCAAGTGGGGACTGTTCGATCGCGACCCGCTACCAACCTGGACTCGCGGCCGCGTCACTCTGCTTGGCGACGCTGCCCACCCGATGCCGCCATTCACGGGCCAGGGCGCCGTCATGGCGCTCGAGGACGCGGCGATCCTCGGTCGGGCGTTTGCCGTCGCGGGCGAAACGACCGAGGCCCTGCACCGCTACGAGACGGCCCGCCATGCCCGCGTGGTCGCCGCCCTGCACATGTCCCGCGCGCGCTCGGAACTGTACTTCGCGGAGGATCCGCATCAGCAAGTTCGCGCGCTCGGCTCCGGCATGGCGGAACTGCGTACGCTGTACGACTACGACGTCGCTACCGTGCCGCTATGACGCATCGCCACCGCCGCGAGTCGCTAACCCCGGCCACGCTCGAGATCGTCGAAGGCGTGCTCGAATCGACCATGAGGGAGATCGAGGCCCAGGTCGAGCGCACGGCGCGATCGACGAACATCCGCGAGGTCAACGATCACGTGCCGGCCATTTTCGACGCCGCCGGGCGGTCGGTCGCGTCGGTCTCTTTCACCGCCAACGTCGATCCCCTCCTCAAGCGTTGGCGAGCGGATCAGATCCATCCGGATGACGTCTTTCTCTGGAACCACCCTTACGAATCCGAGGGAGGCATAGGGCATCTGCCCGATCTGTGCCTGACACTCCCGGTGTTCGTCGACGGCCGCATCATCGCCTGGGTCCAGGAACTCGGACACGTGCAGGATATCGGCGGCATCGTCCCGGGGAGTCTGTCGCAGACCGCCATGGAGATCTTTCAGGAAGGACTGATCGTGCCGCCCCTGAAGCTCTACGAGCGTGGCGTGCGTAACGAGGCCGTGCACCGTCTGCTGCTCGCGAACACCCGCTTTCCCGACGACATGGAAGGCGACATCGATGCGATGCTCAGCGGCGCGCAACTCGGCGTCGCGCGGCTCAAGTGGCTGTGCGAGCGGCATGGCGCCGCGCAGGTCGAGCGGGCCTTCGAGGCGCTGATCGCGCGCTGCCGGCCAGCGAGATCGTCACGGCGCTGCAGACCGGCCTGATCCAGGCAGGTACGACGGTGACCCTGAACTATCTGTGGGACGGAATGAGCCGCGATGCCCCGACGCTGACGCTCACGCGCCATGCCTACCTGTTCAATGCCGTGCTTGCGAACGACGATTGGTGGACAGCGCTCGCTGACGCCGACCGCAAGCTGATCGACGGCGCTTTCGGCTCCGCGGCCAAGTATGCTGTGCTGATGCGCGCCGCGGAATCGCGCGATCTCGCCGCGGCCGTCGCCCGCGGGCAGGTCGCACTGGTGGAACTGACGCCTGCTGAGCTCGCGCTCTGACATGCACCGGCTGCGAGCTTGGCGCAGCGACTGATCGCCGAGCTAGGCGGCGAGTCCGCCGCGGTCTACGACGGCATCGTGGCGGGGCGCTCCGCATGGGCACGCAGGAATCAGTAGACTCTCGAGCCATGAGCCAGAGCACCGCCAACGATCCGCTCGCCGCACGCGGCGATGCCTCCACCGCCGCCGTCAGCGGGCTCATCGCCATCACGCACGTGACGGCGGACCCGTTCGCCTGCGCGCGCTTCTACCGGGACCTCATGGGTATGACCGAGTCGCGAGCGCGCGCGTATGGCACGGACCTCGCTGCACTGCTCGGACTGCCGGCCGAAGCCCGCTGGACCGGGCAGGTCTACGAGCGAGCCGAGATGCCCGGCGCGCCGTTCGTGCGCGTCCTCGCGCTCGAGCTGCCCGGCGCACAGATCCGCCCGGACATGGAGGCCCGGCGCGACGGTTCGCTCTCGGTCGGCTTCGCGCTGCGCGACATGGAGGCCGGCGTCGGGCTCGGCCGCCATCTCGGCATCGAAACGACCCGCGGCATCGTCTCGTTGCCGTTCCAGCGCCGTGACGGCTCGACCTATCTCGCGCACGAGACCCACTTCCGCGCACCGGACGGAGTTTACGGCCTCGGTGTCGGTCGCCCGGATGATCTCGCGCCCGTCGCCCCGATCGCCCCGGGTGCCAACGCCGGCGGGCCCGCTTACTCTGCCCAGGTCGCCAACCATGGCGAGGCGGTCTGGGGCTTCTATCGCGACGTGCTCGGATTCGAGATCCGACGCGACGTGGAATTGCCCTACGGCGAGGCGATGGACGGCGCGCTGATCGGCGTGCGTCCCGGAACCGTGATGCGATTCCTGCAGCTGTTCGCACCGGGCACGGAGACGGCGTATCTCGTGTTTCTGGACTTCCGCGACGCCGGCCTGCCGGCGCTCGTGCCGCCGCGTCCGCCGCAACGCGGCGTAGCGGCGTGGACCTTCAGGGTCCGCGACCTCGACGCCACGTTGACGCACGCGCGCCGTGCGGGTGCCCCGCTCGTCTGCGACGTACGCCGGCTCGATCATCCGTTCTGCGGTCCCGCGCGCGCGGCGAGCCTGCTCGCGCCCAACGGCTTCCTCGTCGAGCTCGTCGAGGCGGGCAGCGCATGAACGTCGACGCGAAGCGCAGCGCCGCGAGCGGCCTGCCCTTCGCCGGACTCAACCGGTTCGGCTACCCCGCGAAACGCTCCGGCGGCTGAAGATGCCGCCTGGCGTCTTGCGGCCGCTACCGACCGGGCGGATCGGCGCCGTGGGCGCCAGTTGCGCCTGGGCCGGCAGCCCGGCGAACGGAATCGAGCGCCGCATGGTACGCTCGATCTCGCGAAGCAGACCGGTCTCGTCGGGTCCTACCAGCGAGCCGGCGGCACCCGTCGAGCCCGCGCGGGCCGTGCGTCCAATCCTGTGCACGCAGTCCTCGGGCACTTGCGGCAACTCGTAGTTGACCACTTGCGGCAGCTCCTTGATGTCGAGTCCGCGCGAGGCGACCTCGGTCGCGACCAGTGCCGCGACGCGGCCGGCCTTGAAGTCGGTCAGCGCGCGCACGCGGGCGCTCTGGCTCTTGTTACCGTGGATCGCGGCGGCGCGGATGCCGGCGGCTTCCAGCTGCCCGGCGAGACGATTGGCGCCGTGCTTGGTGCGGGTGAAGACCAGCACCTGCTGCCATGGACCTTCGCCGGCAACGCCGTGACGGAACAGGTGCACGAGCAGGTGTAACTTCTGATCCTTGGCGACGCCATAGGCCATCTGCTCGACGCGTTCCGCCGTGCTGTTGCGAGGCGCGACCTGCACGGCCATGGGGTTGCGCAGCATGCGCTCGGCGAGCGCGCGGATATCCGCGGAATAGGTCGCCGAGAACATCAGGTTCTGCCGCTCTGCCGGCTGCATGCGCAGGATGCGCCTGATCGCGTGGATGAAGCCCATGTCCAGCATCCGGTCGGCTTCGTCGAGCACGACGTGCCGCACTGCCGACAGATCCGCGGCGCACTGCGCGAGCAGATCGGTCAGCCTGCCCGGCGTCGCGATCAGCAGGTCGCAGCCGGTCCGCAGACCGTCGATCTGCGGGTATTCGCCGACGCCGCCAAAGACGACGAGCGTGCGCAGGTTCTTGTGCCGGCCATAGTCACGGGCGTTCGCGGCGACCTGCGCCGCGAGCTCGCGCGTCGGCGTCAGCACCAGCGCCCTCGGCAGCCGGCCCTGGGCGCGGCCCAGACTCTGCAGCAGCGGCAGTACGAAGCTCGCGGTCTTACCTGTGCCGGTCTGCGCGCCGGCGAGCACGTCGCGGCCGGCGAGCACCGCGGGAATCGCCTGTGCCTGAATGGGAGTGGGCATGGCATAACCCATGTCGGCTACGGCGCGCACCAGCTCGGGCTCGAGCCCGAGCGAATCGAATGACATTTCCGAAATGTCCTCGTGGAGGACTCGCCACGCTCCGCCGTGCAGCGGCATCGCATCACGTTGCGTGCACGGCCGAGCTTCACTAACGTGCTCGCGTGAATTCCAAGGTCGTTCTCGAAGTCCGCGCGCTGACGAGACGCTATCGCGCCGGCCGCGAGCCCGTCCTCGATGGGATCGACTTCGTGCTCGGACATGGCGAGTATGTCGCCATCATGGGCGAGTCGGGCGTCGGCAAGTCGACGCTGCTGAACCTGCTCGCGGGACTCGACCGTCCCGACGGTGGCCAGATCCTCTTCATGGGCCAGGATCTGACTGCACTCGACGACGATGCGCTGACGGTGCTGCGCCGACGCAGCTTCGGCTTCGTGTTCCAGGCCTTTCACGTACTGACCTATCTCAGCGTCCGGCAGAACGTCGCGCTGCCACTCGAGCTGCTCGGCGTCGATGCCGCTGCAATCGCACGCCGCGTCGACGAGATGCTCGCCGCCACCGGCATCGCCGAACTCGGTGCACGCTACGCCTACGAGCTGTCGGGCGGCGAGCTGCAGCGCGTTGCGATCGCGCGCGCGCTGGTGCACCGCCCCGCGCTGCTGCTCGCCGACGAGCCGACTGGGAACCTCGATCCGCGCACGGCAGCTACGATCCTCGCGCTGCTGCGCGAGCAGCTGCGCGCGGCGGGGGGCGCGGGGCTGCTGATCACCCACTCCGAGGCGGCCGCCGCGACCGCCGACCGCGTGCTCCGTCTCGACGGACGCTCGCTGACGCCGCTGGCCCGCGGCGTCCACCCAGCGTGACGCCGGCAACGATCGCCTGGCGCGTACTCGCGCTTGCCCAGTGGCGCGAGCAGCCGCTGCGCGTCATCGTCACCGTACTCGTGATCGCGCTAGGCGTTGCGCTGTCCGCGGCGGTCTTCCTCGTCAACAGGAGCGCGCTCGGCGAGTTCGGACAGGCTACACGCCGCCTGGTCGGCGAGGCCGATCTGATCGTGCGCGGCGGTGATCCGGGATTCGACGAGCGCGTCTACGCGCGGATCGCGCGACTCCAGGGCGTCCGGCAGGCAAGCGCCGTGGTCGAACTCGACGTGGCGCTGCCCGGGCAGCGGCAGACCCTGCCGTTGCTCGGCGTCGATCCGCTGCGCGCGGGCGCCGTCCAGCCGCAGCTGCTAGGCGAGGTGGGCGGCAGTCTGTTCGAGCTTTTCGAGCCCGATGCCGTCTACCTCAGCGCCGATGCGGCCGAGTGGCTCGGAGTCGGTCGCGGCGACAGCTTCGAGGTCTTCGTTGGCAGCGGAACGCGTCGACTGCGCGTGATCGGGCTGCTCTCGGCCGAGGCTTATCCGCGGCGACTTGCGCTGATGGACATCGCCTCGGCGCAGTGGCTGTTCGAGCGGCTCGGCCGGATCCAGCGCATTGACCTGCGGATCGAGCCCGGCGCCGACGTCTCGATGCTCAGGCGCGAACTCGCCGCGATGCTGCCGGCAGGCGTGAATGTCGTCGAGCCGGACATCGAGCGCGACCGGGCGATCGCCGTCACGCGGGCGTATCGGATCAACCTTAACATGCTCGCGCTGGTGTCGCTGCTGACAGGCTCCTTCCTCGTCTTCTCGACGCAGTCGCTGGCCGTACTGCGCCGCCGCCCGGCGCTAGGGCTGCTGCGCGCTATCGGCCTGCGCCGCGCCGAGCTGCAGCGCGCGCTGCTGGCCGAGGGCCTGCTGCTCGGCGGCGCAGGCGCACTGCTCGGCGTCATTGGCGGCCAGCTCGTCGCCTGGGGCGTACTCGAGTGGCTGGGCGGCGACTTCGGCGCCGGGCAGATCGCGGGCGGCGAACTGTCGCGGCAGATCGCCTGGCCGCCGCTGCTCGGCTTGTTCGCGATCGGCACAGTGCTTGCAGGCGTCGGCGCCTGGGCGCCTGCCGTCGAAGCGGCGCGACGCCCACCGGCCCTGGCACTGCGCGCCGGTGACGCCGAGCCCGCGCTCGCGGCGCTGCGCAGCGCGCTGCCGGCACTGCTGCTGATCACGCTCGGCATCGGTCTGGCGCTGCTGCCCGCGACCGCCGGGGTACCTTTGTTCGGCTATGGCGCGATCGCCGCGCTGCTGCTCGGCGCGGTGCTGCTCGTGCCGAGGATTGCCGGCGTGCTCCTGACGCACGCGCCCGCGCCGGGCAGCGTCGCCGCGGCGCTTGCGCTTGCACGCCTGCGCGGCAGCCTCGGGCAGAGTACCGTCACGCTCGCGGCGATCATCGTCAGTTTCAGTCTGATGGTCGCGATGGCCATCATGGTGCACTCTTTTCGCGAGTCCTTCGAGCAGTGGCTCGCGCAGACGCTGCCCGCGCCAATCCAGTGGCGCGTCGCAACGGGCAACGACACCGCCAGCATCGACACGGCGGGTCAGGCACGGATCGCTGCACTGGATGGAGTCCAGACCGTGCAGTTCCAGCGCAGCCTGCAGGTGGTCCTCGATGCCGAG
>CAZAWM010000012.1:0-19177 GCA_964488605.1 uncultured Steroidobacteraceae bacterium
GCACTACGGGGGTGGTGCGGTGCGCGCCGAACTCGACCGCGGTCGCTCGGTCCTGGTCGCCGACGGCCGGCGACGGCCCGTCATTGCGCTGCGGCTGTTCGATGCGCACGGCAAGCCGGCGCGGCCAGGTACGCTAGGCGCGTTCCGCGTCGATGCGCCATACCGCTCGTGGTGGGAAGTGCAGGCGCTCGACGACAACCCGCTGCTCGCCACCGGCGCGCGTGAGCCGACGTTCGAAGTCGATGCCGACGGCCTGGCGCGCATCGAACTCGAACCGACTAGCCAGAGCGGCATGGTCACGCTGCGGCTGCGCTTCAATGAACGTCAGACGCAGGAACTGCGTGCGTGGCTGACGCCCGAGCCGCGTCCCTGGATCATGGTCGGTCTCGCCGAGGGCACGGCCGCCTGGCGCAAGGTCTCGCGCGCCGTCGAGCCACTTCCTGAGGACGCCCCGGTCGGAGAGGGCTACGATGGCACGGGCCGCGTGGCGTTCTTTGCCAAGGGCCGCGTGCGCGGCGACTTCCTGCTGACACTGGCCTACGACTCGGACCGCGATCCGAAGGCGGCGCGGCAGCGGCTGCGCGGCGTCATCGAGCCGGACCGCTACTATCTCGTCTATGGCGACGGCACCGAGCAGCGCTTCGAGGCCGCGTCGACGGAGCGCGTGTTCCTGAAACTCGAGCGGCGCGAGTTCGTCGCGCTGTTCGGCGACTACGACACCGGCCTGACGGTCACGGAGCTGACGCGCTACAGCCGCAGCCTGACGGGCATCAAGGCCGACTTCGGCGGCGAGCGCATCACCGCCACCGGCTTCGCCGCGCGCAGCGACCTGGGCTACGTGCGCGATGAGCTGCGTGGCGACGGCACCTCGGGCCTGTACCGGCTGACGCGGCAGCGCCTCGTCATCAACAGCGACAAGATCCGCCTCGAGGTGCGCGACCGCTTCCGTAGCGAGCGCGTGCTCGAGACCCGCGAGCTCGCGCGCTTCCTCGATTACCGCGTCGATTACACCGACGGCACGCTGTTCTTCAGCGAGCCGGTGCCGAGCCGTGACGACGGCTTCAACCCGGTCTACATCGTCGCCGAGTACGAGACGCAGGGCACGGGCGAGGAGGTCACGAGTGCGGGTGGTCGCGCCGAGGCCCGGACCGCGGATGGCAGCATCGAAGTCGGCGTCACGGCGGTCCACGATGGTGCACTCGAAGGCGATTCGCGCGTCGCCGGCGTCGATCTACGCTGGCGTGCCACGCCTGTCACCGAGGTACGGGCCGAGGCGGCGTACAGCGATTCGGACCACCGCAACCGGCCGGGTTCGGGCACGGCCTGGCTCGCCGAGGTCAAGCACGTCTCGGAGAAGCTCGAAGTCGTCGCCTACGCGCGTGAGCAGGACGAGGCGTTCGGCGTCGGGCAGCAGGCGATCAGTGAGGCCGGCACGCGCAAGGTTGGCGCCGACGTACGCTGGAACATCGATGAGCGCTGGGGCGTGCAGGGGCAGGCGCTGCTGCAGAAGCAGACCGGCACAGGCGCGGAGCGCCGCCTCGGCAGCGCGGAAGTCCGCCATGCGACGCCGGATTCGACCGTGGCAGTGGGCCTGCGTAGCGTCGAGGACAAGGACGGCGCCGGCGCGAGCCTGCGTTCCGACCAGGCCTACCTGACCGGTAGCGTCGACCTGTTCGAAGACCGCGTCACGTTGCGTGCGACCGGCGACATGACCATAGCCGGCCGCGATGCGAGCAGCGACTACCCGGCACGCGTACTGCTCGGTGTCGACTATCGCATTGCGCCCGAGACCACACTGTTTGCTGAGTGGGAGCACGCCGATGGTGCCGCGATCGCGAGCGACATGACGCGCGTCGGCGTGCGGGCCCGTCCCTGGGAACGCACGCAGATCGTCACGGCGGTTAGCCAGCAGGCCTCGGAGTTCGGGCCGCGCACCTTCGCGAACTTCGGCCTCACGCATGGCTGGCGGCTTTCGGAACGCTGGACGCTGGATCTGGGTATCGACCAGAGCAATACGCTGCGCGGCGCGAATTTGGCGCCGTTCGATCCAAACGTGCCGCTAGCCTCGGGGTCTACCACGGAAGACTTCTTCGCGAGCTTCCTGGGCGCGCAGTACCACGCCGAGCTGTGGACGGCGACGACGCGCGTCGAGCGGCGGACGTCGGACAACGAGATCCGCCAGACGCTGCTCGCCGGCTGGTACCGGGAACCGGCGCTCGGACATGCGCTGTCGCTCGCCGTGCTGGCCACCGACAGCGACGCCCGCAACGGTGGTGCGGACTCGAGCGCCGCCGACGTGCGCTTCGCCTGGGCGTATCGACCGGCGACGGGTCGCTGGATCGTCTTCAACCGCACCGATTTCAAGCGCGACAGGCGCGAGGATGCGCTGCTGGCGGCCGAGTCGACCCGTTGGGTGCAGAATGCGCACCTGCACCTGCAGTGGGATGCGCTGACTCAGCTGGGGCTGCAGCTCGGCGCGCGCCACGTCGTCAGCACCTTCGACGATGAGCGCTACAGCGGCATGTCAAGCCTGCTTGGGCTCGACCTGCGGCGCGACCTGCCGTGGCGGCCATTCGGTTGCGCGCTCGATGTCGGCCTGCACGGTGCGTGGCTCAACAGCTGGGAATCCGGCGTCGGCGAGCACCAGGTCGGCTTCGACGTCGGCGTGACGCTCGCGACCAATGTCTGGCTATCGGTCGGCTACAACTTCGCGGGTTTTCGCGACGAGGACTTCGCCTCGGCCCGGCACTCCGAGCGCGGGCTCTTCCTGCGCGTGCGGATCAAGGCCGATCAGGACAGCTTCCGCGATTTGCGGCTCGACAGCCTGCGCCCGTCACGCTAGCGTGCGCGCGCTGGAGCAAGCCATATGGGGCTGCTCTCGGCGCAATGCTGGATACCGACGACCTGTTCTCCGCCACGGGACCGCTCGCGCGCGCACTGCCGGGGTATCGCCCGCGCCGCGCCCAGGCGGCGATGGCGGCGCGCGTCGCCGCGGCGATCGAGGCGCGCCGTCCGCTGATCGTCGAAGCCGGCACGGGGACCGGCAAGACCTTCGCTTATCTCGTGCCGGCGCTGCTGTCCGGCCGACGCGTGCTCGTCTCCACGGGAACCCGGGCGCTGCAGGACCAGCTCTTCGCCAGGGACGTGCCCCTGGTGGCCGCCGCGATCGGGCGGCCCGCGCGGATCGCTCTGCTCAAGGGGCGCGCGAACTACCTGTGCCGGGAGCGGTTCGCGCGCACCGTCGCGCAGCGTGCGCTCGGCGGACTGGAGGCAGCGGTCGGCGAGGCGGAGCCCGGCGCCGCAGCGACGCGTGAGCTCGCGCGACTCGAACGCTGGGCCGCCGTCACCTCGACCGGAGACCTCGCCGAAGTGCCGGGCTGGAGCGACACGCACTCTCTCTGGGGCGCGATCACCTCGACACGCGACAACTGCCTCGGGCAGCGCTGCGCCGAATATGGACGCTGTCATGTCGTGCAGGCGCGCCGTGCAGCGCAGGAAGCCGACCTCGTGGTCGTCAATCACCACCTGCTGCTGGCGGACCTCGCTCTCAAGCAGGATGGCTTTGGCGACCTGCTCGGCAGCGCCGACGCGGTCATCCTCGACGAGGCACACCAGATCCCCGATCTCGCGACGCAGTTCTTCGGCAGTTCGGTCGGCAGCCGCGTGGTCGACAATCTGCTCGGCGACACCCGCTCGGCCTGGACGGGGGCAGGCAGATCGCCGGTCGACTTGGCCGCGCGTGTTCGCGCGGTCGAGGCGGCGCTCGGCGCGCTACAGGGCGCGCTGCCGCGGCAGTCGGGACCGGTCACCGACGCGGGCACGCGTCTCGCGCAGCGCATGGTCTGGGAGGACAGCCCGGTCGACCTCGAGTCGTATGCCCGGGGGATCGCCGCCGCGCTGCGCGAGCTCGCCGAGAGCCTGGTAGCGGCGAACGACGGTGACGGCGGCGGTGGGGAGCTGCTCGCGCAGTGCGCCGAGCGAGCCCAGGCGCAGGCCAGCGCGTTCGAGCGTATCGCAGCGTGCGGCGCCGACGAGGGAGCGCGCACCGTCGAGAGCACGGGTCGGGCGTTTACCCTGTCGCTGCTGCCGTTCGACATCGCCGAGCGTTTCATCGCGCTGGTCGAGGCCCGCCCGGCCGCCTGGGTGTTCGCCTCGGCCACGCTGACTGTTGGCGGGGACTTCGGGCACTTCGCCGAGCGGCTCGGCCTCGGCGCTGCCGAGACGCTGCAGATCCCTGGTCCCTTCGATTATGACTCCCAGGCGCTGCTGTATCTGCCGAGACGCATGCCGGATCCGGCTGCGGCCGGTCATGTCGATGCGGTGATCGACGAAGCGCTGCCGCTGATCGAGGCCGCCGGCGGAGGCGCCTTGCTGCTGTTCACGAGTCATCGTGCGCTGACGCACGCGGCGGCGCGGTTCCGCGCGCGTTGGGATCCTCGCGCGCTGTCCGTGAGCGGGCGCCGCGGTCGTGAGCCGCTGCTGCTGGTGCAGGGGGAGGCGCCGCGCGAGCAGCTGCTACGCGCTTTCCGCGAGCATGGCGACGCCGTGCTGCTCGGCACGGCGAGCTTCTGGGAGGGGATCGACGTCAAGGGTGCCGCGCTGCGTCTCGTGATCATCGAGAAGTTGCCGTTCGCCTCGCCGGACGACCCGCTCGTTCGTGCACGTATCGATTACCTGAGACGCCGGGGTGCCAACCCATTTCGCGATTATCAGCTCCCCGAGGCCGTGCTCGCGCTCAAGCAGGGTGTCGGCCGTCTGATCCGTAGCGAGGAGGATCGCGGTCTGATCGCGATCTGCGATCCGCGGCTCACCGGCCGCGGCTACGGCCGCAGCTTCCTCGATAGCCTGCCGGCCATGCCGGTGACACAGGATCGCGCCGAGGCGCAGCGTTTCCTCGGCAGGATACGACCATGAACGCCGGTGTGCCGCGCCTGCTGGCGATCGACACGGCGACCGAGGCGTGCTCAGCGGCGCTTCGCAACGGCGACGCGCTGCTCGAGCGGTACGAGGAGGTCGGGCGTGGGCACGCCGAGCGTATTCTCGTCATGGTCGACTCGCTGCTGACCGAGGCGGCGGTAACGCTGCAACAGCTCGATGCGATCGCCGTGGGGCGCGGGCCGGGCGCGTTTACCGGCGTTCGGCTCGCGATCAGCGTCGCACAGGGGCTCGCATTCGGCGCCGGCCGGCCGGTGGTGCCGGTATCTGACCTGCGGGCGATCGCGCAGCGCGCTTTCGAGCTGCGCCCGAAGGCGCAAACCTGCCTCGTGTGCAGCGACGCGCGCATGCGCGAGGTCTACAGCGCGCGCTTCCGTCGCGACGCGACCGGTCTGGCAGTCGCGACCGGTGGCGAGACAGGCGGGGGGCCCGATACTGTCGATTGGCGGGGTCTCGAGGCGTCCGCCGGCGCAACCGTCTGCGCGGGTCGCGGCTTCCGGGTCTACGGCGCGCTCGGCGAGCGCGCTGCGGCGCTCGGCCTCGAGGTGCTCGATGACCTGCTGCCGTCCGCGGCGGCGATCGCGCGGCTTGCGCTCGCCGATCTGGGCCAGGGCCTGGCGGTGCCGGCTACAGCGGTGGTGCCGGTCTACCTGCGCGAGCGTGTGGCCGAACCGCCGTCACGAAACTGACACTGGGACGCAGTCAATCGGCCTGCCACGATGCCTGCAGCCAGTGCAGGCGCCGGGCTTTCATGAATCTGCAATACACTCGGGCTCTAATGCCGGCCGTGAGGACATGGAAGCGTCATGAACGCTAAGCAGATCCTGGTCGTCGAGGACGAGCGACCGATCCGCGAGATGATCGCCTTCGGCCTGCGCCGCGCCGGCTTCGAAGTCCGCGAGGCTGAGGACGTGCGCTCCGCGCGCACCCAGCTCGCCGACCGGCGCCCCGATCTTGTGCTCGTCGACTGGATGCTGCCCGATATGAGTGGGCTCGAGCTAACGCGCCAGCTCAAGCGCGACCGTGAGACGCGCGAACTGCCCATCATCATGCTCACCGCTCGCGCCGAGGAGGGCGACAAGGTCGCCGGTCTCGAGGGCGGCGCAGACGACTATGTCGTCAAGCCTTTCTCGCCGCGCGAGCTCGTCGCGCGCATCCAGGCCGTGCTGCGTCGCTCTGTACCCGCCGGCGACGGCGAACGCATCGAGTTCGACGGTCTGCTGCTCGATCAGGCTGGTCATCGGGTCGCCGCCGGCGATAGGACCGTTCCGCTGGGGCCGACCGAGTACCGGATGCTCGAGTTCTTCATGACCCATCCCGAGCGGGTCTACTCCCGCGAGCAGTTGCTCGACCGCATCTGGGGGGGCAACGTTTACGTCGAGGAACGCACGATCGACGTGCACATCCGTCGTCTACGCAAGGCCCTAGAGCCCTTCGGCTACGACTGGATGGTGCAGACGGTGCGTGGAGCCGGCTACCGGTTTTCTGCCCGCCGCGAGTAAGCTTGCCGCATGGCGGAGACACCGGGCAGCGGCTCAGCGCTCTGGTTCGTGCTCGCGCGGCTCGGCGCCGCGACCGCGATCGGCGCGCTCGTTGGGCTGCTGCTCGGCAGCGTTGCGGCGGGCATTGCGCTGGTCCTGCTCGGCTATCTGGGTCTGCAGCTGTTCCGCCTTTTCGAGCTCGACCGCTGGCTGCGCAATCGCAGCCGGCTCGATCCTCCCGATGCGAGAGGTCTGTGGGGGGACGTCATTGCGCTTGTCGCGCGCCTGCAGCAACGCAAGAAGTTCCACAAACAGCGCCTGCTCGAGACCTTCCGGGAGCTGCGTCGCTCCACTGCCTCGATGCCGGATGGCGTCGTCACGCTCAACGCCGAGAACGAGATCGTTTGGTTCAACCGCACGGCCGGCGAGCTGCTTGGCTTGCAGCGCCGCGTCGACACCGGTCTTCGTATCGCGAATCTGGTCCGTCACCCCCAATTTCAGCGCTATCTCGCTGACGGGCAGGTTGCACAGGCGGTCGAGATCCAGCCGAGCGCCGCGGTCGACCGCTGGCTGTCACTGCAGCTCGTGCCTTACGGCGAGGGGCAGAAGCTCCTGTTCGTCCGCGACGTCACGCGACAGAACCGGCTCGAGACGATGCGGCGCGATTTCGTCGCCAACGCCTCTCATGAGCTGCGCTCGCCGTTGACCGTCATCGCCGGCTATCTGGAGACGCTGGACCTGGACCCGAGCATCGACCCCGAGCTGCAGGCGCCGCTGCGCGAGATGCGGCGCCAGACCGAGCGCATGACTCGCATCGTCGACGACCTGCTGGTGCTGTCACGGCTGGAGTCCGAAGCGGGCGAGGTCGCCGGCGCCCCGGTCGACGTCAGCGGGTTGCTAACGCTGCTGCGCAAGGACGCCGAGGCCAGGCCGCAGAGGCCGGCCGAGATCTCGCTCTCGATCGAGACCGACGTGCAGATCATCGGCGACGAAGGGCAACTGCACTCGGCGTTTGCGAACCTGATCGACAATGCGATCAAGTACACTCCGGCACAGGGGCGTGTGGCGCTGCGCTTCTGGGCCGACGACGACGGTGCATATGTGTCAGTGACCGACACTGGCATCGGCATCGCGGCTGAGCATCTGCCGCGCCTGACCGAGCGCTTCTATCGCGTCGATGCGGGGCGCGCGCGCCAGACGGGCGGGTCCGGCCTCGGACTCGCGATCGTCAAGCACGCGCTGCAGCGCCATGGTGCGACGCTCGAGATCGACAGCCGCGAGGGGCGAGGCAGCACCTTCACCTGCCGCTTCCCGCCGCGTCGCCTGGCCGGACCCGCCGAACAGCGCATCCGCGCCTAACGGACTCGGCGCGGCCGTGCTGCGAGAACTGTCACAGACAGTCGGTTACAATTCGACAATTCCAGAAACGTGGAATCCATCATGAAACACGCACACGCTCTCGTGGCGCTCGCCGCCCTGGCGCACGAGCACCGCTTGCGCCTCTATCGCCTGCTGGTGCGCCGCGGCTCGGCGGGCCTGCCGGCGGGCGAACTTGCCGAGCGGCTCGGCATTGCACCCTCGTCGCTTAGTTTCCACGTCCAGCAGCTGCGGCGGGCAGGCCTCGTCAACCAGAGGCGCGCCGGTCGCCTCGTGCACTACGCTGCCGATTTCGCCGTCATGCGCGGGCTCGTCGACTATCTCAGCGCGCACTGCTGCGAGGACTCCGGCGAACTGTGCGCGTCCGGCCCGATCGCGCAGCGCGCGAGGAGGGTGGCATGACGGGCGGTGCTGCGCCCGAGCGCATCTACCGGGTGCTGTTCCTGTGCACGGCGAACTCGGCGCGGAGCATCATGGCCGAGTCGCTGATCAATCATTGGGGTCGCGGCCGCTTCGTGGGCTTCAGCGCCGGCAGTCACCCTGGCGGCGTCGTGAACG
Organism: uncultured Steroidobacteraceae bacterium; assembly: GCA_964488605.1. Classification (GTDB taxonomy): domain Bacteria; phylum Pseudomonadota; class Gammaproteobacteria; order Steroidobacterales; family Steroidobacteraceae; genus UBA964. Next base: position 8,352 of record CAZAWM010000012.1, read on the forward strand.
CGATCGCCATGGAACTGCTTCGCCAGATGCGCATGCCCGTCGACGGGCTGCGTAGCAAGAGTTGGGAGGAGTTCGCGGTGCCCGGCGCGCCGGCGCTCGACTTCGTGTTCACGGTCTGCGACAACGCCGCCGGCGAGGTCTGCCCGGTTTGGCCGGGTCAGCCGGTGACCGCGCACTGGGGCGTGCCGGATCCCGCGGCCGTGCAGGGTAGCGACGCCGAGAAGTGGCTCGCGTTCCGCGAGGCATTTCGTTCGCTCGAGAACCGCATCAAGGTGTTCACGAGCCTGCCGATCGCCTCGCTGGACCGGCTGCGGTTGCAGCGCGCGGTCGAGGCTATCGGCCGCGACCAGCCACCGCCGATCACTTGACGTGCCGCCGGGGGCCGCCTCGCTGCTGTCGCCGCTGGCGGACGCCCGCGTCATGTGACGGGTGCAGCCGATCGGCTATGATCAGTTCGATCTTACGACCCGAGAGCCCGCATGGAAAAGGCCGATCTGTCGCACCATATCGTGCGTCGCTTCAACGAAGATCTCGAGCGCGTGCGCAACAAGGTGCTTGCCATGGGCGGCTTCGTCGAGCAGCAGCTCGCCAAGGCCGTGACCTCGCTGGTCGAAGGCGACAGCGTGATGGGCGAGGCGGTCGCGCGCGACGACTACCAGGTCAACAGCATGGAAGTGTCGATCGACGAGGAGTGCTCGCGGATCCTCGCGACCCGGGCGCCGACGGCCGGAGACCTGCGCGTAATCGTTGCGATCATCAAGGCCATCACGGATCTTGAACGCATGGGCGACGAGTGCGAGAAGATCGGCTACATCGCCTCGCGGCTTGCGGCGCAGGAGCGTCCCGCGGACAAGTACCGCGAGATCAAGCATCTCGCCCGTATCGTGCAGGAGATGGTGCACGAGGCGCTCGACGCCTTCGCGCGCATGGATCCCGAGGCGGCGCTGCGCGTGGCGCGGCGCGACCGCCTCGTCGACGAGGAGTACGAGTCAATCCAGCGCCAGTCAATCACCTTCATGATGGAGGATCCACGCACGATCCGTCGCGCGCTGGACGTGATGTGGATCGTGCGCGCACTGGAGCGGATCGGTGATCACGCGAAGAACATGTGCGAGTACGTGATCTACATGGTGCATGGCAAGGACATCCGCCATATACGGCTCGAGGACGTGGAAAGCGAATTGCGCGGCGACAGCCCGGCCGCTCGCGCGAGCCGGCCGCCAATCGGCGGCTGACGGCATCGGGACGAGTATGACGGTGTTTGGTCTCGGTCGACGTGCCGTCAACGCGGCGGGCTTCCTCGCTTGCCTTGCGATGCTCGCCTATGCGTTTTTCTACGCTGAGAAGGTGCTCGGACTCGAGCCCTGTCCGCTCTGCATGTTCCAGCGCGTCGGTGTCGCTATCCTCGGTACCGTATTCCTGCTGGCCGCTCTGCATCACCCGCGGGGCCGCGCCGGTGCGCGCGCCTACGCCGTGCTGCTGCCGACGGCGGCGCTGATTCCCGCGTATGTGGCAGGCCGGCACGTCTATATCCAGAGCCTGCCGGCCGGCAGCGTGCCGTCGTGTGGCGCAACGCTGGAGTACATGCTCGAAGTCTTTCCGCTGCTCGAGGTCGTCAAGCGCGTGCTGACCGGCGGCGGCGAGTGCGCCGTCGTCGACTGGTCGTTTCTCGGTCTGTCGATGCCCGCCTGGGTGCTGATCAGTGTCGTTGTGCTCGCAACCGTCGGCGCTGCTGCGAACTGGAATGTGGCACGGGATTCGGAGCCAAGATTTGCGTGAGGTATTTATCGTAAATCTATGATTTTCATAAGCCCGTAATATCCAACGTGCAGACTCCGGTCCGGCCTGGTTGTCGACCGGAGTACCCGTGCAAGCCACCATCAGTCGCCTGCTCCCTGCCGTTCTTGCGGCGCCCGAGGCCGCTTCCGTGCCCCCGCCGCGTTACGCGCTGCGCTCGCTGTTCATCTCGGACGTGCATCTCGGTTCGCGTGGCTGTCGCGCCGAGTCCCTGCTCGCGTTGCTCGAGGCTGTCAGGGCCGAGCAAATCGTCGTGGTCGGCGATTTGATCGATTTTTGGAGCCTGCGGCGCGTGTTCCACTGGCCGCCGACGCATACGGCGGTGCTGCGCCGGCTGCTGAACTACGCGCGCGACGGTGCCAGGCTGATCTACGTGCCGGGCAATCACGACGCCGAACTGCGCGAGTTCGTCGGCAGCGTCTTCGCACGCGTCGAGATCCACCGCGACTACGTCCACCGGACGGTCCGCGGTGAACATCTGCTCGTGCTGCATGGCGATGAGTTCGATCGTGTTGTCAAGTGTGCACCCTGGCTTGCGGCGCTCGGTTCGCGCGTCTATGACGCAATATTGGAGCTCAACCGCCACTTCAACCGTCTACGCACGGCCATGGGCTATTCTTACTGGTCGCTGGCGAGCTACCTGAAGACGCGCGTGCCGAATGCGCGCGCCTACATCGAGGCGTTCGAGCTCGCGGCCGTCCACGAGGCCCGCCGGCGCGGTCTCGACGGTGTGATCTGCGGGCACATTCACCGACCGCGGCTGTGCGAGATCGAGGGCCTGCTCTACTGCAACGACGGCGACTGGGTCGAGAGCTGCTCGGCGGTCATCGAGGATCGAAACGGCCGACTCGCACTCTGGGACTGGAACGAGATCGCCCACGGCCGAACCGCGCTAGCCGAGGCGACCGCACGGATGCCATCGGCTGCCTGATGCACGCGACCGGTATCATCCGCGTGGCCGCCGGGGCACTCGGTCCGGGCTTTCGCACGGCGCTGGTTCTATTGTTGCTCGTTGCCGGACCGCTGCCGGCGGAGGAACTCATCGAGGGCGAGGCGTATGCCGAAGCGGGCCCCGCTGCCGGGGCCGGCTACCGGTTCCGGGTCGAGCGTTGCGCCAGTGCGCTCCGCAGCGAGTGGCGCTCGGCGAGCGGTCAACTGGTCGCCTGGGACGAAGTACAGCTCGCCGATGGGCAACTGAGGCGCTACAGGCTGGTGCGTCCGAATCTCGGCCAGGACATCACGCGCGCCGGTCCGGGCGTAACCGGCGACCCGTCGCCAGAGGCACCGCTGCTTGCCGGCCCGATGCTGATCGAATACGCGCGCCGCGTGCTGCCGGCGCTGCGTGCCGGCGAAGCGCTGCGGGTTCGCTATTTGATCGCCGAGAGCGGCATGCTGCTGCCGCTGCGGTTGCGGCTTGCCCGGCAGACGGCCGACAGCACTTGGGTGACTATCGAAGCGGCGCAGCCCTGGCTGCGTCCGGTTGTGCCGCGAGCGACTCTCGAGTTCGACGCAGAGGCGCGCTTTGTCGGCATGCAGGGCCAGATCCTGCCGCAGACCGGCTCAGGACAGCGGCCCGAGCCGGTTGCAGCGCGGGTCCGAGTGCTCTCCAGCGGTCCGACATCAGGCTGTCACAATGTACCGGTACTCTTGAGTCAGCAAGGAGTTAACAGAGATTCCTGATGCGGATTCTGATGGTCTCGGACGTCTACTTCCCGCGCGTCAACGGGGTGTCGACGTCGATCCGGACCTTCCGCGAGGACCTCGAGGCGCTCGGTCATGAGGTCCATCTCGTGGCCCCCGACTATCCGCTGCGCGCCTACGACGACGATCCGCGCATTCGGCGCGTGGTCTCTCGCGCAGTGCCGCGCGACCCCGAGGACCGACTGATGAGCGCAGCGGCGCTGCGTCGTGCGACGGCCGATCTTGTCCCTGGCTCGGTCGACCTCGTACACATCCAGACGCCGTTCGTGGCGCACTACGCGGGCCTGGGGCTCGCGCGCCGGCTGCACGTGCCCGTCGTCGAGAGCTATCACACTTACTTCGAGCACTACCTCTATCACTACGTGCCGGTACTGCCGGCTGCCTGGCTGAAGGCCCTGGCGCGGCGCTTCACGGTCTCCCAGTGTCACGCCGTCGAGTCAGTGATCTCGCCGTCGCGGGCGATGGCCAACGCGCTGCGGGCCTACGGCGTCAGGACACCTATCGAGGTGCTGCCGACCGGTCTCGATGCCGGTCGATTCCGCAACGGTGACGGCCGGAGGTTCCGCGCCGCGCACGGCATCGCCCCTGATCGCCCGGTGGCGCTGTTCGTCGGCCGGATGGCCCACGAGAAGAACATAGACTTCCTGCTCGGCCTGCTGCCGGCACTGCGCGAGCGCGTGCCCGACGTTCTGTTCGTCCTCGCGGGCGAGGGGCCGGCCGCTGCGCACTGCCGCGATCTCGTGCACCGGCTCGGAATCGCCGCGCACGTGAAGTTCGTCGGCAACATGGATCGCGACACCGAACTGCTCGACTGCTATGCCGCAGCCGACGTGTTCACGTTCGCCTCGCGCACCGAAACGCAAGGCCTGGTCCTACTCGAGGCGCTCGCGCAGGGGACGCCGGTGGTCTCGACGGCTGTCATGGGTACGGCTGAAGTCCTGGCTGGGGCACAGGGCGCCCTGGTCGTGCCCGAGCAACCGGCGGCGTTCATTGCGGCGGTGGAACGCGTGCTACGTGATCGGGAACTGCGCGCCACGCTGTCGGACCGCGCCCGCGAGGATGCGGCACGCTGGTCGTCACGGTCGATGGCCCAGCGCCTCGTGGCGCTGTACGAATCCGTGACGCAGGTTCGCTCGGTCACGAGCTCGTCATCGAGCGGTCACGAAGCCGTCGCGCGCCGCGCCGAGGATCAGCCGGCATGACACTGGACGCCCTGTTCACCCGTGCCGACCGCATCGAGGGCCGGCTCTGCCTGTTCGCCAATGCAGCAGCGCAGCGGCGCGCGCTGCGCGCGCTGTTCAAGTCCGTCAGTCGCCTCGGTGACGGCGTATTCTGGTACGCGCTAATCGCGCTGATGCCGCTGCTCGACCCTGAGCGCGGTTGGCGGATCGCCGCGCAGATGCTGGCCACCGGCGGCGTAGGGCTCCTGACCTACAAGCTGCTCAAGAAAAAGCTGGTCCGCGAGCGGCCCTTTATCGGTCTGATCGGCATCGAGTGCGTGATGCCGCCACTGGACCGGTACAGCTTCCCCTCCGGCCACACGTTGCACGCCGTGCTGTTCACGGTGATCGCCGTCGCGTACGTGCCCGCACTCGCAGTCGCGTTGGTGCCGTTCGCCGCGCTCGTGGCGATGTCGCGCGTCGTGCTCGGTCTGCACTATCCCTCGGACGTGCTGGTCGGCGCCGCGCTCGGTGCCTCGCTCGCGATTGCCAGCAACGCACTGTTCGCGGCCTGAGGCGGCCGGCGTTCAGGCCAGCAGCTTGACCAGCATTCGGTAGTAGATCTCGTGCAGCGCGTCGATCTCGGCGACGCGTACGCATTCATTGACCTTGTGGATCGTGGCGTTGACGACGCCGATCTCAACGACCTGGGCGCCCATCGGCGCGATGAAGCGTCCGTCCGAAGTGCCTCCACCGGTGGAAAGGGCGGCCTTGCGACCGGTGACCTCCTCGATTGCCGCGATGGCCGCGTTCGATAGCACGCCGGGCGCCGTGTAGAACGGCTCGCCGGAGAGATACCAATCGATCGTGTAGCGGATGCCGTGCTTGCGCAGGATGCCTTCGACCGTCTCCTTCAGACCGTCGATCGTCTGCACGGGCGAGTAGCGCAGGTTGAAGCGCGCCTTGAGCTCCCCCGGGATCACGTTCGGCGCACCGGTACCGGCGTTGAGGTTCGAGATCTGGAAGGTCGTGGGCTGGAAGTACTCGTTGCCTTCATCCCAGCGCCGCGCCGTCAGTTCGGCGAGCGCCGGCGCGAGCATGTGTACCGGGTTCTCGGCGAGCTGCGGATAGGCGACATGGCCCTGCACGCCGTGGACTGTCAGTCGGCCCGACAGCGAGCCGCGCCGGCCGATCTTGATCGTGTCGCCGATCTCGCGTTCGCTCGAGGGCTCGCCGACGATGCACCAGTCGATGCGCTGATGGCGCGCGTTGAGGGTTTCGACGACCCGCCGGGTGCCGTCGACGGACGGCCCTTCCTCGTCGCTGGTGATGAGGAAGGCGATCGATCCCTTGTGGCGGGGATGGTCGCGAACGAAGGCCTCCGTAGCCGTGATCATCGCCGCCAGGCCGCTTTTCATGTCGGCGGCACCCCGCCCGTATAGGATGCCGTCGCGGATCATCGGCTCGAAGGGGTTGCTGCGCCATTCCTCGAGTGGACCCGTGGGCACGACGTCCGTGTGGCCCGCGAAGCAGAGCACGGGGCCCTTGCGCCCGCGTTTCGCCCAGAGGTTGTCGACATTGCCGTAGCGCAGCGACTCGACCTCGAATCCCAGCGCCACCAGCCTGTCGCTCATGACCTGCTGGCAGCCAGCGTCGGCTGGGGTGACGGAGTCGCGCGCGATCAGGTCGAGCGTCAGGTCGAGCGTGGCGGACATCGTGGGTGCGGGACCTCCGTGGGGTAGCGGCCAGCAAAGTTCGCGCGTTTATAGGGCCGGCCGCCGGGCACTGCAAGGACTTTATTCGTCGCCGGCGCCGGTCGCCATCCTCCCGCCGACACAAAACCGTCACGGAAGCTTCATCGGCGGAGCCTAGCGTGCGGCGGGGCAAGGTCGGAGGAACCGTTCATGAGTGCATGCCGTCCGCTCGCAGCTGCATCCGTTCTGTCGATCGCAACCCTCGTCGCGGTCGGGACAGCGACTCCCGTCGCTGCCCAGTCGGCGCGGGACACGATTTCGGTAGTGGGCTCCTCGACGGTGTATCCGTTCACGACGGCGGTAGCTGAGCAGTTTGGCCGTCAGGGGCGGTTCAAGACGCCGAAAGTCGAGAGCACGGGGACGGGCGGCGGCATCAAGCTGTTCTGCAACGGGGTCGGGGTACAGCATCCGGACGTGGCGAACGCCTCGCGGCGGATGAAGGCGAGCGAGCTGGAGAGCTGCCGCAAGAACGGGGTGACGGAGGTCATCGAGATCAAGATCGGCTTCGACGGTCTGACGGTTGCCGAGAACAAACGCGGTCCGTCGTTTCCGCTGACGCGCCGCGAGATCTATCTGGCGCTGGCCAAGCAGGTGCCGGATCCGGCGAACCCGACGGCGCTGATCGCCAATCCGTACCGGACCTGGAAGGACATCAATCCGAAGCTGCCGCCGATCCGCATCGAGGTGCTGGGGCCGCCGCCGACCTCGGGGACGCGCGACTCGCTGCACGAGCTGTACATGGAGGCGGGCTGTCGCAGCTATGCGTGGATCGAGCAGTTGCGCCAGGTCGATGAGAAGCGCTTCAAGCGGATCTGCCACACGCTGCGCGAGGACGGGGCGTACATCGAGGCGGGCGAGAACGACAATCTGATCGTGCAGAAGCTCGAGGCGAACCCCAATGCGCTGGGGATCTTCGGCTTCAGCTTCCTCGAGGAGAACCTCGACAAGCTGCGGGGGCTGAGGATCGATGGCGTGGAGCCGACGTTCGAGAGCATCGCCGCGGGGCGCTTCCCGGCCGCCCGTCCGCTCTATGTGTACGTCAAGAAGGCACACATCGGTGTGATCCCCGGGCTCAAGGAGTTCATGGACGAGTACGTCAGCGACCGCGCCATCGGCGAGGACGGCTACCTGACCGACCGCGGCCTCGTCCCCCTGCCCAAAACCGAACTCACCAAAATACGCACCGAGGTCCGCAAACTGCACACCCTATCGCGCGGGGCTCTGGAAGCGCCGGCTGCTGAACCGGAGTTCTGACGGCCTGTCAGCCCGCCGGCACAGGCGTTACGCTTGGCACGGACGTCGAACCGGACGATCCGCCGGGGGGTTCCGGGGTGCATTCGGTTGCTGGTGAACGAACCTCGGTTCCCGAGGATCTGCGCGAGTCGATCATCGCTGCGGCCATGCAGGGACAGTCGCCCGAGGCCCTGCTGGCGCCGTTGCTGGAGCGGGGCTGGAGCGAGGCTGCGGCTGTCGCCGCCGTCGACGCGCTGCTGCGATCTCATCTGGAGTCGCATGCGCGCGCGCATGACCTGCCCGTGCCCAAGCGCGTACCGGCCCCGGCAGCGCTGAACGATCGTCCGGTCATCGACACCGGCGACCGCCGCGTGCAGGTGCTCGCGAGCCTGCTCCATCCACGCGTGATCGTCTTCGGCGACCTGCTCAGCGCGCGCGAGTGCGAGGCGCTGATCGAATTGGCGCGACCGCGGCTGCGGCGCTCGACCGTCGTCGATCCGGTCACGGGTGGCGATCAGACACACGAGGCACGCACGAGCCACGGCGCAGGGTTCCAGCGCGGCGAGACGGACCTCTGCCGGCGTATCGAGCAGCGAATCGCAAGCCTGCTGCAATGGCCGGTCGATCACGGCGAGGGCCTGCAGATCCTGCGCTATGCGGTCGGCGCACAGTACCAGCCGCACTATGACTATTTCGATCCGGCCGACCCCGGCAACGTCGTGCAGCTCGCCCGCGGCGGTCAACGCGTGGCGACCCTCGTGATGTACCTGAGCACGCCCGAGTCGGGCGGTGCGACGACGTTCCCGGACGCGCGTTTCGAGGTGGCGGCAATACGCGGTAACGCGGTGTTCTTCAGTTACGACCGGCCCCATCCATCGACGAGGACGCTGCACGGCGGCGCGCCGGTTCATGCCGGCGAGAAATGGATCGCGACGAAGTGGCTGCGGGAGTCGGCGCACTTTTAACGGGCGCGACTCGCTCACGTCACGAAACTGTCAAACAGAATTCATAGACTTGCGGCCGCGGTCGGCTCAGCAAAGTCCCGACTGCCGCCGGCCCGCCGGCGCCCAGAAGATCAAACCCGGTTGCATCCGGAGTGGAGTACACATGACCCGGTCATCGTATGGACGGCTCGTGCCGTTGTTGAGTGCCTGTGCAGCGCTGGCCGCCTGCGGCGCAGATCAGATCGCCTCGCCCGGCAGCGGCGGCAACATCACCATAAACAACCCGCCCGCGCCACCGCCGCCGCCCCCCCCGCCGCCCAGCGGTCCCGCGCTCGTGACGCCGGCAAACGGCTGCCCGACCATCGACAATCCCGATAGCCTCACCGACCGCGGCACGATCACGGGCCCCACTGGCACTTACCGGGTCTGCGAACTGCCGGCGCGGTTCACGCGCAGCTCGATCCTGACGCGCATTCCGGGCCTCTTGTACTCGCTGGGTGGCCGCGTCGACGTCGGCGTCGACCGGGGTGCAGCGCCGACCAGCGATGCGCCGGTCGTGCTGACCATCCAGCCCGGCGTCGTCGTGTATGCGTCGACCGGTGTATCGTGGCTGGCCGTCAATCGCGGCAACCGAATCAACGCGGTCGGCACGTCGACGGCGCCGATCGTGTTCACGAGCCGCGACAATGTGCTCGGTCTCGCGACCGACGACTCGCAGGGACAATGGGGTGGCATCGTGCTGCTCGGCCGCGCACCCACCACCGACTGCACGGTCGCGTCGGGTGCGACGCCGGGCACCGTCAATTGCGAGCGGCAGACCGAAGGTGCCGTGGATCCGGCCTACTTTGGCGGCGCGACGCCCAACGACAACAGCGGCACGATGCGCTACGTGCAGATCCGCTATTCAGGTTACGTGCTGTCGGGCGACAGCGAGCTCCAGGGTCTGACACTCGGCGGCGTGGGCAGTGGCACGACGATCAGCCATATCCAGATCCACAACAGCTCGGACGACGGCTTCGAGGCGTTCGGCGGCCGCGTTGCGCTGCGCAACATGGTGCTGACCGGTATCGACGATGATGCGGTCGACGCCGACACCGGCTGGCAGGGCACTGTCCAGTACGTCATCGCGGTTCAGAAGACCAGCGGTAACGCCGACTCGATGATCGAGCTCGATTCCGCGAACCCGCTAGAGAACCAGACACCGCGTACGAACCTCAAGCTCGCGAACTTCACTTTCGTGCATCGCAACGTCACGAGCGGCAACCAGGCCGCCATGCTATTCCGCGGGGGCGCGGATGCAACGCTCGTCAATGGGGTCGTGACAAGCCAGATGCCCTGCCTGCGTCTCAACGGCACGAACATTCTGAGCCCGAATCCGGCGATCGAGAAGATCGGCCCGCCGGTCTTCCTCTCCGTGGCGATGCAGTGCGCGACGAACGCCTTCGTCGGCACCGGCGGGGTGACCGCGCAGCAGGTCGCCGACGTATTCAATGGCGGGGTCATCACCGGCACCTCGCCAGCCGTGACGAGCACCAGCGCCAACAATACCTCGACTTTCACGGCGACGCTGACGAACGTGTTCGTCAACGGCGCGAACGAGACGGCGCGCACGGCGACCAATCCGCAGACCGTGGATCCGGCGTTCGCCGCAACCAGCTACATCGGTGCGGTGCGCGACGCGAGCGACACCTGGTACCAGGGCTGGACCTGCAATTCGGCAACGGCCAACTTTGGTGGCTCCGGTACGGCGTGCACGTCGCTGCCGCAGATCTGACCTGACTGCGAGCCATTCCGTCGTGCGGGGCGCTTCCATGAAGGGGGCGCCCCGCCGGGGCCGATTCACTGACAATACCGAGGACTACCGATGCACAAGCGGCTCTCCGCAGCGGGCACGCTGCTCGCTGCAGCAGCACTGACCTGGCAGGCGGCGATTGCGCAGGATACGCCGGCCGAGCAGGGCGCCGTCGAACAGGAAGCGCAGGAGCAGGCGCAGGACGAGGTCGACGTCGAGGCGCCCGGTGGCACCATCGTGGTGGTCGGCAGGCGCGAGGGCAACATCCAGCGCGACACGACGCAGGTCCTCTCGGTGCTATCGACCGAGGACATCGCGCGCACCCACGACCATCTGCGCCGGCGGCTGGCCGGGCTGGTCGCGGACGGGAGTGCCTTGCGCCTGCTCTACGGCGGCTCGGTCAAGGCCAAGAACGCCGGCGAGATCATGGCGCTCGCCAACGTCG
>CAZAWM010000012.1:19187-25942 GCA_964488605.1 uncultured Steroidobacteraceae bacterium
CACCGGGCTGACGCTGGTTGGAGGCGGCTTTGTCTACGTCCGCGGGCTCGGCGACCGCTACTCGCTCGCGCTGCTGAACGGCTCGCCGCTACCGAGCCCAGAGCCGCTGCGGCGCGCGATTCCGCTCGATCTTTTCCCCACCGATATCGTCGCGTCGTCGCTCGTGCAGAAAACCTATTCGCCAAACTTCCCCGGCGAATTCGGTGGCGGCGTAATCAATCTGACGACGTTGGCGATTCCGCGCGCACCGTTCCTGAGCATCGGCGTCGGCGTGTCCGGTAACAGCGAAACCACCGGGCAGCTCGGGTATGATTACTATGGCAGCAAGACGGACTGGACCGGCTACGACAACGGCAATCGCGACCGCCCCCCGGCACTACGCGCGTTCCTCGCCAGTGGCCAACGCATCAGCGGCGGTGGCGTGGACGTCGCGGCGATCGCCAAAGAGTTCGTCAATGTCAACAACGGCCTGGTACAGCAGATCGGCAAGTTGCCGGCAAACTACTCCGGTACGATCACGGGCGGCATGTCCTGGCCCGTGGGCGAGTCGGAACTCGGGCTGATCGCGACCGCGGGCTTCAGCAGCAAGTGGCGCACCCGGGATAATCTGCAGCAGACGCCGGCGAACTTCGACCTGTCGTTGGTCGATAAGGATTACCGCAACGTCACCACCGACAACCGTGTCGTCACCAACGCTTTGGTCTCGCTCGGTTACGAGTACGGTGACGGAAACAAACTGCGGTGGTCCAATCTCTACGTGCACGACACGCTCAAGCAGACGAGCCTCGCGGAAGGCAAGCAGAACAACCAGCGCGTCGGTGCCGACTTCCTCGAGCAGAGCACCGGCTGGTACGAGCGTCAGCTCGCTGGTACGCAGCTGACCGGCACATTCCCGGTCGGCGACTTCACTCTCAGCACGCGCGGGTCATTCACCAGTTCGCGGCGCAAAGCGCCGTTCGAGCTCGGTGTCGGTTACGTGCGAACCAATCAGGCGGCCAGCCCTTTCGGCGGCTATTTCATCAATCGCCTCGACAATGGTCAGACCGGTTTCGCGAAGATATCGTTCGGCGATCTGACCGAGGACCTCTGGTCGCTCGCCGCCGACCTGTCTTGGAACGTACGGCCCGGTCTGGCGTTGTCGGCAGGCGTCGATTACGCAGACACCCAGCGCGACTCCGAGAGGCGGGAGTTCCAGATCGTCGCTCCCTCAAGCCTGCCGAACGCCGTGGCGCCGTTCCGCCCGGACTATCTGCTCGGGTCGGCCGTCATCGACTATTACGGCATCGGTCTGATCGAAACGACCGAGTCCGACCCGGCATTCAAGGCGGCGCTGCGCACCGAGGCGGCATACGCGCAGGTCCAGGCGGAACTCACCGAAGGACTGGAGCTCAGTGCCGGCGCGCGTTTCGAGCGCGGCACGCAGTCGGTAGAGGCCATCCAGGTGTTTAGCACCGCCTCGGCGATCAATCCCTCGACGCGCATCGAGAAGGACTATGTGCTGCCCGCCGCGACATTGACCTACAAGTTCGGGGACAACATGCAGGTGCGCCTGCATGGCTCGAAGACTATAGCGCGGCCACAGTTCCGCGAACTGATTTTCCAAGCCTATTACGATCCGGAGAGCAATCGCGCCTATCGCGGCAATCCGCTGCTCATCAACAGCGAGTTCCTCAACACCGAGGCGCGCTACGAGTGGTATTTCGCTCCCGAACAGCGTTTCTCGGTTGCCGGTTTCTACAAGAAGATCGACAAGCCGATCGAGGCGTTCACCGGGTTCAACGACAACAATCCCTTCACGAGCTTCGCGAACGCGCCGCGGGCGACGCTGTACGGCACCGAACTCGAGCTGCAGAAGTACTTCGATCTGGACACGTGGTTCTCTGCGCCGTTCTTTGCCGCACGCCGCGCCGTCGTGATTGGCAACTACACGTTCACGGACTCGAAGATCAAGGTCCGCGTCGGCGATACGGTCGACGTCTTCGGCACGCAGACCCAGCCGGCGACCAACTTCTTCGTCGACGGCGCGCCCTTGACCGGGCAGTCGAATCACGTGGTGAACCTTCAGCTCGGTCTCGAGAATGTCAATTCGCTCTCCCAGCAGACGCTGCTGCTCTCCTACGTCGGCGATCGCGTCACGAGCCGCGGACCGGCCGGTCTGCCCGATCTGTTCGAGTCGCCGGGTCTGACGGTCGATTTCGTGATGCGCCAGGGTCTCAGTCTGTTCGGGCGCGAGTTCGAGCTGAAGTTCGAGGCGCGGAATCTGTTCGGCCGAGGCTACAAAGAGTTCCAGCAGCGCGATGGAAACGTCGTCTACTTCAACCGGTACGAGCTCGGAACCAGCCTCTCCGCGTCGGTCAGCACCAGCTTCTGATGCGTGACGACGCGTCGCGACGGCGTAGGGCCGCGCATGGCTGTACGACGGTCCGCCGGCAGGCTTTGTCACAAAATTGTCATATTTCTGTCATACAGTCCGTGCCCTCGCATTCCGTTCCCCGAGGAGGAACGACCGATGAAGCGCACGAGGCGGTTATGGGTGGTTTGTGGAGTCGCGTCTCTGGTGTCGGGTGTGGCGCAGGCCCAGTCGGCGCGGGACACGATTTCGGTAGTGGGCTCCTCGACGGTGTATCCGTTCACGACGGCGGTAGCTGAGCAGTTTGGCCGTCAGGGGCGGTTCAAGACGCCGAAAGTCGAGAGCACGGGGACGGGCGGCGGCATCAAGCTGTTCTGCAACGGGGTCGGGGTACAGCATCCGGACGTGGCGAACGCCTCGCGGCGGATGAAGGCGAGCGAGCTGGAGAGCTGCCGCAAGAACGGGGTGACGGAGGTCATCGAGATCAAGATCGGCTTCGACGGTCTGACGGTTGCCGAGAACAAACGCGGTCCGTCGTTTCCGCTGACGCGCCGCGAGATCTATCTGGCGCTGGCCAAGCAGGTGCCGGATCCGGCGAACCCGACGGCGCTGATCGCCAATCCGTACCGGACCTGGAAGGACATCAATCCGAAGCTGCCGCCGATCCGCATCGAGGTGCTGGGGCCGCCGCCGACCTCGGGGACGCGCGACTCGCTGCACGAGCTGTACATGGAGGCGGGCTGTCGCAGCTATGCGTGGATCGAGCAGTTGCGCCAGGTCGATGAGAAGCGCTTCAAGCGGATCTGCCACACGCTGCGCGAGGACGGGGCGTACATCGAGGCGGGCGAGAACGACAATCTGATCGTGCAGAAGCTCGAGGCGAACCCCAATGCGCTGGGGATCTTCGGCTTCAGCTTCCTCGAGGAGAACCTCGACAAGCTGCGGGGGCTGAGGATCGATGGCGTGGAGCCGACGTTCGAGAGCATCGCCGCGGGGCGCTTCCCGGCCGCCCGTCCGCTCTATGTGTACGTCAAGAAGGCACACATCGGTGTGATCCCCGGGCTCAAGGAGTTCATGGACGAGTACGTCAGCGACCGCGCCATCGGCGAGGACGGCTACCTGACCGACCGCGGCCTCGTCCCCCTGCCCAAAACCGAACTCACCAAAATACGCACCGAGGTCCGCAAACTGCACACCCTATCGCGCGGGGCTCTGGAAGCGCCGGCTGCTGAACCGGAGTTCTGACGGCCTGTCAGCCCGCCGGCACAGGCGTTACGCTTGGCACGGACGTCGAACCGGACGATCCGCCGGGGGGTTCCGGGGTGCATTCGGTTGCTGGTGAACGAACCTCGGTTCCCGAGGATCTGCGCGAGTCGATCATCGCTGCGGCCATGCAGGGACAGTCGCCCGAGGCCCTGCTGGCGCCGTTGCTGGAGCGGGGCTGGAGCGAGGCTGCGGCTGTCGCCGCCGTCGACGCGCTGCTGCGATCTCATCTGGAGTCGCATGCGCGCGCGCATGACCTGCCCGTGCCCAAGCGCGTACCGGCCCCGGCAGCGCTGAACGATCGTCCGGTCATCGACACCGGCGACCGCCGCGTGCAGGTGCTCGCGAGCCTGCTCCATCCACGCGTGATCGTCTTCGGCGACCTGCTCAGCGCGCGCGAGTGCGAGGCGCTGATCGAATTGGCGCGACCGCGGCTGCGGCGCTCGACCGTCGTCGATCCGGTCACGGGTGGCGATCAGACACACGAGGCACGCACGAGCCACGGCGCAGGGTTCCAGCGCGGCGAGACGGACCTCTGCCGGCGTATCGAGCAGCGAATCGCAAGCCTGCTGCAATGGCCGGTCGATCACGGCGAGGGCCTGCAGATCCTGCGCTATGCGGTCGGCGCACAGTACCAGCCGCACTATGACTATTTCGATCCGGCCGACCCCGGCAACGTCGTGCAGCTCGCCCGCGGCGGTCAACGCGTGGCGACCCTCGTGATGTACCTGAGCACGCCCGAGTCGGGCGGTGCGACGACGTTCCCGGACGCGCGTTTCGAGGTGGCGGCAATACGCGGTAACGCGGTGTTCTTCAGTTACGACCGGCCCCATCCATCGACGAGGACGCTGCACGGCGGCGCGCCGGTTCATGCCGGCGAGAAATGGATCGCGACGAAGTGGCTGCGGGAGTCGGCGCACTTTTAACGGGCGCGACTCGCTCACGTCACGAAACTGTCAAACAGAATTCATAGACTTGCGGCCGCGGTCGGCTCAGCAAAGTCCCGACTGCCGCCGGCCCGCCGGCGCCCAGAAGATCAAACCCGGTTGCATCCGGAGTGGAGTACACATGACCCGGTCATCGTATGGACGGCTCGTGCCGTTGTTGAGTGCCTGTGCAGCGCTGGCCGCCTGCGGCGCAGATCAGATCGCCTCGCCCGGCAGCGGCGGCAACATCACCATAAACAACCCGCCCGCGCCACCGCCGCCGCCCCCCCCGCCGCCCAGCGGTCCCGCGCTCGTGACGCCGGCAAACGGCTGCCCGACCATCGACAATCCCGATAGCCTCACCGACCGCGGCACGATCACGGGCCCCACTGGCACTTACCGGGTCTGCGAACTGCCGGCGCGGTTCACGCGCAGCTCGATCCTGACGCGCATTCCGGGCCTCTTGTACTCGCTGGGTGGCCGCGTCGACGTCGGCGTCGACCGGGGTGCAGCGCCGACCAGCGATGCGCCGGTCGTGCTGACCATCCAGCCCGGCGTCGTCGTGTATGCGTCGACCGGTGTATCGTGGCTGGCCGTCAATCGCGGCAACCGAATCAACGCGGTCGGCACGTCGACGGCGCCGATCGTGTTCACGAGCCGCGACAATGTGCTCGGTCTCGCGACCGACGACTCGCAGGGACAATGGGGTGGCATCGTGCTGCTCGGCCGCGCACCCACCACCGACTGCACGGTCGCGTCGGGTGCGACGCCGGGCACCGTCAATTGCGAGCGGCAGACCGAAGGTGCCGTGGATCCGGCCTACTTTGGCGGCGCGACGCCCAACGACAACAGCGGCACGATGCGCTACGTGCAGATCCGCTATTCAGGTTACGTGCTGTCGGGCGACAGCGAGCTCCAGGGTCTGACACTCGGCGGCGTGGGCAGTGGCACGACGATCAGCCATATCCAGATCCACAACAGCTCGGACGACGGCTTCGAGGCGTTCGGCGGCCGCGTTGCGCTGCGCAACATGGTGCTGACCGGTATCGACGATGATGCGGTCGACGCCGACACCGGCTGGCAGGGCACTGTCCAGTACGTCATCGCGGTTCAGAAGACCAGCGGTAACGCCGACTCGATGATCGAGCTCGATTCCGCGAACCCGCTAGAGAACCAGACACCGCGTACGAACCTCAAGCTCGCGAACTTCACTTTCGTGCATCGCAACGTCACGAGCGGCAACCAGGCCGCCATGCTATTCCGCGGGGGCGCGGATGCAACGCTCGTCAATGGGGTCGTGACAAGCCAGATGCCCTGCCTGCGTCTCAACGGCACGAACATTCTGAGCCCGAATCCGGCGATCGAGAAGATCGGCCCGCCGGTCTTCCTCTCCGTGGCGATGCAGTGCGCGACGAACGCCTTCGTCGGCACCGGCGGGGTGACCGCGCAGCAGGTCGCCGACGTATTCAATGGCGGGGTCATCACCGGCACCTCGCCAGCCGTGACGAGCACCAGCGCCAACAATACCTCGACTTTCACGGCGACGCTGACGAACGTGTTCGTCAACGGCGCGAACGAGACGGCGCGCACGGCGACCAATCCGCAGACCGTGGATCCGGCGTTCGCCGCAACCAGCTACATCGGTGCGGTGCGCGACGCGAGCGACACCTGGTACCAGGGCTGGACCTGCAATTCGGCAACGGCCAACTTTGGTGGCTCCGGTACGGCGTGCACGTCGCTGCCGCAGATCTGACCTGACTGCGAGCCATTCCGTCGTGCGGGGCGCTTCCATGAAGGGGGCGCCCCGCCGGGGCCGATTCACTGACAATACCGAGGACTACCGATGCACAAGCGGCTCTCCGCAGCGGGCACGCTGCTCGCTGCAGCAGCACTGACCTGGCAGGCGGCGATTGCGCAGGATACGCCGGCCGAGCAGGGCGCCGTCGAACAGGAAGCGCAGGAGCAGGCGCAGGACGAGGTCGACGTCGAGGCGCCCGGTGGCACCATCGTGGTGGTCGGCAGGCGCGAGGGCAACATCCAGCGCGACACGACGCAGGTCCTCTCGGTGCTATCGACCGAGGACATCGCGCGCACCCACGACCATCTGCGCCGGCGGCTGGCCGGGCTGGTCGCGGACGGGAGTGCCTTGCGCCTGCTCTACGGCGGCTCGGTCAAGGCCAAGAACGCCGGCGAGATCATGGCGCTCGCCAACGTCG
>CAZAWM010000013.1:0-1556 GCA_964488605.1 uncultured Steroidobacteraceae bacterium
AAGCACTGCCGATCGTTCATGAAAGCGAACCGCCGTGCTTCGGCGCCGTTGATGAACGCGATCACCGAAGTGATGCCTCCCGAAGGTCCGCGGTCGAGCGGTGTGAAGCGCTCGATGCCCGTGTCGGTCCACATACCGGCGGGCAGTCCATCCTTCTCCCAATAGGGCTCGCGCAGACGCATGTGGACCTGAATGGACAGGCCGTAGTCGATCTCGCGCACGGCGCTGGCGAGCGGCTCAGGCAAGCCTGGCTCGAACAGTACGTCGCGAAGTCTCGGCATGGGCATGGAGATCACGGCGAAGCGGGAGCGAAGCCGTGTCCCGTCGGTGCAATGCAGCGTCACGCCCTGCGCGGTGCTCTGCACTCCATAGAGCGCTTTGCCGAGCAGTACGCCGCGCTTCAGCGATCGGGCCATCGCCTCGGGCAGGCGGGAATTGCCGCCCTGCACCTGATAGCCCTCGGCCTGCCCCGGCGTGAGATTGCCGCGGCTGGCGTCGCCGACGTGGTAGCGACGCATCTCGTGCAGCGCCGAGGTGCGTTCGAGCGTGTCGGTGTGAACCACCACGCCGGCAAGCCGGATCGTGCGCTCGTTGTAGCCGCGGTCGCGCAGATACTGCGTCGCAGGAACGTCCCACTTCGCGAACTCGGGCGTCAGCCAGGCGTCGAGCGACTGCCCACGTAGCGGGGCATCGCGGTACATCAAGGTCTGCAGCAGGCGGTGAGGCAGGATGCGGCGGTCCTCGCCCGAAAGCGGATTCGCCGGGCTCGTTGCCCAGTCGTCCTTGAGAATCGGGCGGCCTTCGAGGTGGTACATCCACTCGGTCGGCGGTCCGAGCCACTTCGGGGTGTGCAGTTCGAGCCCGAGCTTGCGGGCGCTGTCGATCATGCGAGCGTAGCTTGCGCCGATGACTTCGCCGCCTGCCTCGATGCCGCCGGGCACCTCCATGAGCGTGTAGACGCGACCGCCGACGCGGGACCGGCCCTCGATCACCTGCACGGCCAGTCCCTGCTCCTCGAGCAGCATCGCCGTGTGCAATCCGGAAAGACCGGCGCCGACGACGATGACATCGAGTTCGGCATCTGCGCCGCCCCACACTGGTGCAGTGGCAAGCGTGGCGGCGGTAGCGCCCATCGACCTGAGCGTCGTCCGGCGACTGATCCGTGTGCGCTGCATTGCGTTTCCTCGTTGCCACGGGCAGCGGAATTCAGTATACGGACATGACGTTACGACGACAATGAAACGGTAGAACAAGAACTCGCAAGCGGGGAGATCCAAAATGAAGAGCAGGAGCACTATTGCAGGTGTCGCCGCAGGAGCGTTGCTGATCATCTGCGGAAATGTCGCGTCCGCACAGCAAGGAGCCGCTGGCGCTTCGGACAGCGCAAGCGCTGAGACGGCGCTCGAGGAAGTCGTCGTCACGGCCAAGGGGCGTGTCCAGGACGTGCAGACCGTGCCCCTCGCGATCACGGTCGTCAGTGCAGAGCAGATTCTGCAGCGCACGATCCAGGACGCGCGCGACCTCGTCAATTTCTCGCCGTCGATCACGTTCTACAG
>CAZAWM010000013.1:1566-25583 GCA_964488605.1 uncultured Steroidobacteraceae bacterium
CCTACGTTGACTACCGAACAGTCCCATGAGTTCGACGGCAGCGGCCGCGCCGACCTGACCGCACTCGTCGTACGCGGCCTGTCGCCGCAGACGTCCGACGAGCGCTACCAGGGTCTGTCTTTCTTCGTCGATGGCATTGCCATTTCCGGGCAGCTCGCCGGTCTCGACCTGTCGCAGGTCGAGCGGGTCGAGATCATCAAGGGCCCGCAGAGCGCGAAGTTCGGCCGCGCGACGTACAGCGGTGCCGTGGATTACGTGACCAAGACGCCGCGTCCCGAGGTTCTCGAAGCGTCAGTTCGTGCACGCATCTCGGACCACGGCGACGACAGCGACATCTCCAAGGTGTTCACGGGCCGCGTTGCGCTGCCGGTGGTCGACGACCGGCTGTGGCTCGCGATCAATGGCGTTTACAGCGATATCGGTGGTCGTGCCAAGAATGCCGGCACCGACCCGAACAAGCCGGGCGAGGAGAAGACGCGCGGCATCGGGGTGACGCTTTTCTCGCAACTCAGCGACAGCGCGACACTCAAGCTTCGCTACGCGCTCGACAAGGAACGCGATGCGACGTCGCTACTCACGAACTCGCAGCCGACCGACTGGCTTGCGGCGGGTGCGTCGAATCTGTTCACGGTCACGAATCCGAACCCGGTCGTCGCGCTTTGCGGCGTCGCCTGCGGCCAGGCCGGGTCTGTCTGGATTCGCGGTGAGGTTCCGGAGGTCCCGCTGGGGCTCGTCGGCACCGATGTCGCTACGATCTGGACGTTCACGCCGCGCAACTTCATTTACGGCGGCGGGCGGCGTCGCGAGCGCGAGTTCGTCTCGGCTATCTACACGAACGAGTTCTCGAACGGCTGGGAGCTCTCGTATCGGGGTGGCTGGTTCGACCAGACCTACTGGGCGCTCGAGGATTTCCGCGGCCGCGCGCGTTTCAACGACCCAACGTTCGGGCCGCTCGGCATCTCTGGATCGGCCAAGAGCACGTCGTTCCTGATTGCCTTCCAGGAGAACTTCAGGAACATGAGCCATCAGTTGCGGCTGAAGTCGGCGGACGACGCGCGGCTGCGCTGGATGATCGGTGCCTATTACTTCGAGGAGGACAATCTCAACTCGCAGTGGGTGCGCGCCAATCCGGCCACGCCCGCGACGGTGCCGATCACCTCGATCAACGACATCACGTTCCGGCAGAGCCGCGGGCTCGAGTCGTTCGAGAACCGTGCGATCTTCGGCGAGCTTGCCTACGACGTTACCGATCGGCTCACGCTGACCGCCGAAGCGCGCTACCAGCGCGAAGTGCTCGGTTACGATGCCTGCACGACCTGCGGTACCGTCAATCCGATCGACCGCCGTTTCCCCGAGAAGGACTTCCTGCCCCGCGTCACGGCCGAATACCAGTGGACCGATGACGTGCTCGCGTACGCCTACTGGTCGCGCGGCACGAAGAGCGGCCGCGTGAACACCTCGGCGAGCGCGTTCAACTTTGCGTACCGCGTGCCCGAGGAGCTCGACAACATCGAGCTCGGCGTCAAGACGCGGCTGCTCGATGGACGCGCGATCCTCAACGCCTCGATCTTCCAGCAGGACGTCAAGAACCAGCAGCTGCTGACCTCGATCGTCAACCCTGCCTGCACGACCGATCCCATGGGCGTCGTGACCTGTCCGCCGGGCTTGTTCCCGACGCTGTCGGGACTCGTCACGGCCGGGGACTCCGAGATCTGGGGCGCGGAGATCGAGGCGGCATTTGCACTTACCGAGAACTGGCGCATCGATGGGGCGCTCGGCTATGCCCGGCACGAATTCGTCGACGACATCGGGCCTTTCCCGGCGGGCGGTTCCGATCCGTTCCTGTTCGCGCCCGGCGAGACGCTCAAGGGCAAGACCTCGATCAATTCGCCGCGCGTCACCGGCAACCTCGGCGTCGGTTACGAACGTCCGATACGCGATGGTGCCTGGGCGTTCACTGCGAGAGCGGACGCGATCTACACCGGCAAGAAGTATGTAGACATCGCCAACGTCGCCTACATCGGCGACGTGACGCGGATCAACCTGCGAGCTGGTATCTCGGATCGTGACAGGCGCTGGGATGCCGCACTGTTCGTCAGGGACCTCACCGATGAGAAGACGGCACTCGGCGCCGGTCTGACGGGCTCGGGGAGCTGCTACTTCCGCGAGCCACCCACGGGCACGCAGGTGGTGTCGCAGCGCTGCTTGTCGCTCTCGGTGCCGCGCGGCCGGGAGATCGGCGTCGAGTTCGGCTTCAACTTCTAGTCGCTGGCGTGCGAGGTATGCGGTGTCTGCGGGCAGTCGCGGTGGCACTGTTCGCAGGCACGGTGCAGCCATCAGGCTGGGCTGCGGGTAGCCCGCCGCCCGACGACCCCAGCGCGCGGGATCTGCCGCGGATCGTCGCCTGGTTCGAGGGCGCCTTTGACAACCAGGAGCAGGTCTGGTTCGAGACGGAGGGTCGAGCCCAGGTGCCGGCCGAGCGCAGGCACGAGCGCGTGCATGCGATACATCGTCGCGCCGCGCTGCCGGCTTTCGGCCCTCACGTGTTTTATGTTGAGGAGTATCGCGATGACGATCCTGGCAAGGTCTTCCGCCAGCGCCTCGTGACCTTCGAATCGGCGCGCGAGCAGGGCGTGCGGATGCGCCTCTGGTTCTTTCGCGATTCGGGCGCCGTGCGCGGAGCCCACGCGGATCCTTCGAAACTCGCCGCACTGACTACGCAGGACGTCTTCTTCCTGCCCGGCTGTGACGTCTACTGGCTGCCGCAGGCCGATCAGTATGCCGGCGGGATGCGCGAGCGCAGTTGCCAGTTCGGCGAGGGAGCGCAACGTCGATGGTCGCAGCACGACCTTGTGCTCTCGCCCAGCAAGTACTGGCGCATCGATCGGACGTTCTTCGTCGACTCGGGACGCCTCGCCGTCGGTCACCCCGACGGCGTGCCTCACAAGCTCAACCGCGCGAAGACCTTTTCATGCGATGTGAACGTCTACGGTCGTGACTACCTGGCCGGGCCGTCAGATGACGACCAGTCTTTCACGGCGCAACCGCTTCACAGTCAAGGCGGGACCGTGCGGTTCGAGCGCAAGGCCGACGGCAAGACCTATGTGCTCAGGCTCCGGGACAAGGAGTACCCGTACTACGCCACTCGACCGGACTTCATGTTCCTGTCAGTCCGGCCTGCCGATGGCCCCTTCATTGCTTACTCGCTGTACGACCCCGATGCGCGATTCATCGGCTTCAATCTCGGCTGGATGCTGGTCGCCTGCGAGCGGACCTCGCCCTGAACCCGCGGCGCATGCGATGCCGCGGCGCGTTTGCGAGGATAAGCCGCTTCAGTACCTCCAGCGCCGGGTCTTCTGCACGACGGTCGCCGCATCGCTGATCGAGTCCGGGATGCGCTCGGCGTAGGTGTTCGGCGCGAACCGCGAGACGTACTGCGACAGCACGGGTCCGTAGATGGCCATAGGGATGTCTGGAATCGTAGGCCGGCGGCGTCGCTCGTCGATCTCGAGCGTGGCGCTGATCGCGGTCTCGTGCACGTCGCAGTCGTCGAGCACCTCACCGCGCAGGCCGAAGATCGCGCTGCGGCCGAGCATGCCGTTGTCGGGGAAGTAGCCCTTGTTGCCGGGCGAGAGCGCGTTCGACGCGTACAGCGTGTAGAGCCGGTTGACGCGCGAGGTCAGCTCGCCGTCGTAACGCGAGTAGCCGCCAAGGCCGCTGCGGATGACGATCTCGGCGCCCTTGAGCGCCATGCAGCGGATCAGCTCCGGCTCGCGCAGGATCGAGCTCATGCAGATGTTGCCGATGTCGGTGCGCGCGACCGGGATCACGGCATCCTGGCCATAGCGCTCGACGTACTCGTCGAGCACGTCGTAGACGCTCGTGACGAAGTAGTCCGAGCCCTCGACCTGGTTGCGCGTATGGAAGGCCTTCCAGTGCCGCGCGACGACCTGGCCCTGTGGAGAAAGCAGCAGGTACTGCTCGAGCAGGTGGCCGGGCCAGTCGCGGTCGCGGACGTAGGCGCCGAAGGCGACATAGCAGCCGTACTCGCGGGCCTTCTGCCCGAGGCGCTCCACCTCGGGGCCCTCGACCTCGATGGTGACCCGGGACAGCGCGGTGCGGTCCCAGCGGTCCCAGCCCTGCAGCGCGAACCCATGAAAGGCGACGAGGTCCTTGCGGCCGAAGTAACCGTGGGTCGCGTCGAGCTGGTCACACATGTGCTCGACGTTGGCGCGCAGTCCCTCGCGCGCATTGTCGGGGTCGACGGCGAGCAGCCGACCCTGCACGACCGAGGCCGCGATGCGCTCCTTGCGCAGCGGGACCGCTTCGTAAGTGCCGTCGGCGCGGACGAGGGGCCGGGTCGCTGGCTCGGCCGCAGCGGGTGCGTCCCGGCCGGCGCTGGCCGGCGCAGTCAGGCCTGCGGCGGCTGTGGCCGTCGCGCCCGCGGCGCAGCGCTTGAGGAAGTCGCGCCGGGCGGCGCGGGTGTCGAGATCACGAGTCTTTCTGGACATCATGGGCACTCCCTTGCGGTTCGTCATCCGGAGCCGCGAGCCTACGCGAAGCCGTGGGACCAAGGCTAGAATCGGCCGGCAAGAAGCCATCGGCCACGGAGGTGCCTGACGATGCGATCGACGATCCTGCGCGGGCGGATTCCCGGGTGGCGCGCCCCGTTTGGCTCGCTGGTGTGTGCGCTCGCAACGATGCTGCTGGGATCGTTGCCGGCAGCGGCGGGCGGTTTCGATCGCGCACTGTTCGAAGTGTTCGTGGACTCGAACATGGGCACCGACGGCAAGCCGGTGTACTACTACTCGACCGGGACCGTGAAGGCCTTTCCCGCCGGCCGGCTGCTTGCGACGATCGAAGGCGTCGACATGGCGCGGCTGCTGCGCCGCGATGCGGACGGCACGGTCCACAAGGCGAGCCGCAAGTTCTACATCCTCCGCGATCCCGACACTGGTGCGGTCATCGAGCAGATCGATGGCAAGCCCAACGACCGGTATTTCTATCCGTACCAGTACATGACCTTTCGTCTCGAGGGGGACCGGCTGACCGGCACGTCGACCCAGGGTGCCGGCGCCGCCCTGCGCAGGGTCGATATCGGCTCGGCCATGGATGCGCGCCGCGTCGGCGACATGGTTGTCTTCAGCGCGCCGAACACCCGCGAGGCGGCCGACGGGACGGGCAGCTACGAGATGTACGAGTTCTGGGTGACGCCGCGGCGGGCCAGACTGCGGCCGTCGGCGACGCTGACGCTGACGCTCGTGAACTGGCACCCGATCGGGCAGGGCAAGCCCGTCTACACGCACCGCACTTCCTGGCGCGTCGACCGCTATGCCGATCTGCCGGCCTCGATTCGCCAGTACATCGAGGCGCAGGCGCCAATGTACCGCGAGCCGCCGAAAGACTTCGCCGAGATCGAGCGTCTGCAGCGCGGAGTGCCCTGACGGGCCCCGCGATCGGCACGGAGCGACCCGCGCGGACCGGCCGGCGTCTTGACCGGGGCTCGTGGCGGCCGCTACTTTTTGGCGAAACACAACATAGCGAGGGATCGCATGAACACTGCCACCCGCATGATGCGTATGACCGTGCTGGCCACGACGACCGCATTGCCGCTGGCGGCCGTCTGGGCAGCGCCACAGGATCGGGAGGGCGAGGCCCTCGCCGAGGTCGTGGTCACGGCACGCAAGGCGGCCGAGAGCCTGCAGGAAGTGCCGGTCTCGGTCGAGGCGTTCACCGCCGAGCGACTCGAGCAGATCGGCGCGCGCAATGCCTTCGACATTGTCGCACTGACGCCGAACCTCGTCATCGAACAGCGCTCGACGCGCGACGACCGCCCGGCCATCCGCGGGATCGGCAACACGGACATCGATCCGACCAAGCGTGTCGTTTCGTTCTTCGTCGACGGAGCGCCGGTACTCGGCGCGATTTCGCGCCTGCCGCTCGGCGACATCGAGCGCGTCGAGGTGCTGCGCGGACCGCAGAGCGCGCAGTTCGGCCGGGCGACCTTCGCTGGCGCCATCAACTACGTGCTCAGGAAGCCGACCGACGAACTGCGCGCGAGCCTCGAGGCCGAGGTCGCCGAGTTCAGCAGCTACCGCGCGGCTCTCAATGTGTCGGGACCGATCCAGCAGGATGTGCTTGGCTTCCGCTTCGGCGCGAGCACCTCGGAGTACGGCGGTGAGTACATCAACGTGTTCTCGGGCCGCCGCTACGGTGCTGAGGAAAACCGCTCGGCCAGCGCGGGGCTGGTGTTTACGCCGGGCGAGGATTTCGACGCGCAGGTATCCTTTCTCTACAGCCTCGACGACAATGCGCCGCCCGCATACGGTCAGTTCCCGTTCCGTTACAAGCAGTGCCTGACGGGACTCAATCCCGGCCGACGCCCGGGGTTCGACAGCAACGGCTGGGTCTGCGGCGAGCTCGAGGCCCGCGATCTCGTCATCAACCAGAGTGACGACGCCTACGCCGAGGGTCCCGGCTACCGCCAGCAGACGCGCATCGGTATCGTGCAGGCCGGCTGGCGTTTTGCCGAAGGTCATGAGCTGCGGCTGATCTCGAGCATCACCGGCCAGGACAGCGACGCGCGCGACAACCAGAGCCGTGTGCCCGTCTCGGTCTTCGACATCGTCGGTGGCGTCAACACGCGCGGCGCACAGGCCAACGATCTATGGAGCTTCGACCTGACGAGCTACGAGCTGCGTTACACGTCGCCGCGTGAGCGGCCTTGGCGGTTCATGCTCGGCGTCTCGCGGACGACGGAAGAGTTCGTGATCAAGCGTATCCAGGGAGCGCTGCAGACCAGTTATCCTGATACCGATGAATACGAGAACCGCTCTGTCTACGGCAGCGTGGCCTGGGATCCGACCGACTGGCTCACGGTCAGCGTCGAGGCGCGGCGCCAGAAGGACGAAGTGCTGCGAATCGACACGACCGGCGGCAACCAGCGTCGCGCGGTCGCCGAGTTCACGAGCACGCTGCCGCGCGCGATCGTCGAGTGGAAGCCCCGCG
Organism: uncultured Steroidobacteraceae bacterium; assembly: GCA_964488605.1. Classification (GTDB taxonomy): domain Bacteria; phylum Pseudomonadota; class Gammaproteobacteria; order Steroidobacterales; family Steroidobacteraceae; genus UBA964. Next base: position 8,575 of record CAZAWM010000013.1, read on the forward strand.
ACGGACTGATGTTCTACGCCTCGTATGCCGAGGGTGAGCGGCCGGGTGCCACCGAACTCACGACCGGCATCGTCGGCCAGCCGCTGCTGCCCGAAAAGCAGGAGACCTACGAGATCGGCGCGCGCACGGGCTGGCTCGGCGGCCGGCTCACGGCCAACGCCTCGGTCTTCGACACCGACTGGTCCGAGATCTTCGGTCTCTATGCGTTCTTCACTGATCCGAACAATCCGGCGACGCTGACCTCCGTGCGCCGCAACCAAGGTGATGCGGATATTCGCGGCGTGGAGCTGCAGCTCGCGGCGCGACCGGTCGACGGACTGACACTGCAGCTATCCTACGGTCTGACCGATGCGGCCTACCGACGCGGCTACATCACGCCCGAGTCGCAGGCGCTGCTCGGCGACGCGGGCGCCATCGACTTCATCGACGGCAAGCGCCCGCGCTACATCCCGAAGCACACCGGTGCGCTGCAGGTCAACTGGCGCGCGCCGCTCGTGGGCGACTGGCAGTACTCGCTCAACTCGACGGTGTCCTACGTCGGCAAGCGGTTCGGTACCGAGCTCAACACCGACTACTACGGCGCCTCGACGGTCGTGAACCTGTCGGCCGGTATCGACCGCGGCAATCTGGCGCTCGAGCTGTTCGGCCGCAACGTCTTCGACGACGAGACGATCGTCGCGTCGGGCCGCTTTCAGTACCTCGCCTTTGGCGATCCGCGCCGCAACACCCTGACGTCGGCGAACTATATCGCCGAGGGCACGCTGCCGCGTGGCCGGCAGTGGGGTTTGCGCGCGCGTTACCGCTTCTGATGCGGCGGGCGGTCACCGTCCCGGCGCCGGTGACCGCCAGTAGTCGGGATCGCGCACCCAGTACATCTCGTCGAACGAACGCTTCCGCCAGACCGCGATCGTGAATTCGCCGGCCCCGTCACGCAGCCGGCGGATACGCTTGTAGTCTTCGGAGTCATACCACTGGCGCGCGGCCTCGAGGCACGGGAACTCGGCCGCGAGCAGCATGCGCCGCGTATCGAAGCGACCCTCGAAGATCTCGAGGGGACGACCGCTCAGCAGGTACCAGCCCTGGAAGCGTTCGTAGAGCCGCGACTGGCGCAGCTGCTCGCCGTAGCCGGGCGAGCCGTCGGCCGGGCGCTGAAAGCCCCGTTCCGACAGCTCGCCGAGGACGACCATGACGACCGGCTCGCTGCAGTTCTCGGGCACCTCGGAGAGGCCCGATCTCGGTAGCGGTGGCGCTGCCGCCGGTGCGGCCGGGGTCGCGGGCCGCCTTGCGACCGCTTCGATCTGCAGCCGGAAGCGCGGATCCCAGGGCGTGAATCCGACGATCGTGCGCGCCGGCCGGTGGCCGCGCATGAACTCGAGATAGACGGGATTGGCGGCGCGGTAGTCCTCGAGCGACGCGACGTGCAGGCGGAGCTGGACGACGTGCTCGAGCCCGGCGCCCGCCGCGCGCAGTGCCGCCTCGAGATTGCGCATCGCCTGACGCATCTGCGCGGCCGGATCCGCCGAGACGAACCTGCGCGTCGCGGGATCCATCCCGGTAATGCCCGGCGTGAAGATGAAGCCGTCCTCGGTGATGACGACTCCGGCCTGATTGTCCATCACGAGCAGTCCCTCGCCTTCGGTGAGATAGCGGGTCTGCGCGGTAGAGGAAGCGGGCTGGAGGGCGGCGAGCAGCGCGCACAACGCGGCGGCAGGGGCAGGAGCGTATCGGTGGCTCATGCGCCGATTGTGCCGGAATGGATCGGCGATGCGAGCACCGCTGGACGGCCAGGGTGGCGATATCGTCCGGGTTTCCTCAAAGCATCATTGACGTTTCATCGCGCCGTCATCGGCTCCCTCGATCCTTGCCGCTCTGGGATTGCGAGCGCGCGAGGCCGATGAAAAACGACGACAGCAGGGTCGCGGGAGGCGCCATGGTCCGCTCAGGGGTGCTGGCGGCGCTGTGTGCTGCGGCAGCCGCGACGGCTCTGGCTCAGGACGGTCAGGCCGCTGACCAGGCCGAGGAGCTCGAGACCATCGTGATCACGGGCTCGAACATCCGTCGCGCCGATATGGAGGCCGTCGTACCGGTCACGGTCATCGACGCCAATGCGATCGAGGTACGTAACCCGCTGCTGCCGGCGGACATGCTGACCTCGCTGCCCTCGGTCGTGAACCTGCCCGAGAACGAAACGAGGCTCGGGTCGTCGGGCGCGCGCGGCGACAATGCCAATGTCAATCTGCGCAATATGGGAGCGACCGCAACGCTGATCCTGGTCAACGGGCGCCGGCTCGCGATCAATCCGTTTACGGCGGGCCTTTCTCAGGCCGTCAATATCAATCACCTGCCAACCTTCGGTATCGAGCGGATCGAGGTGCTCCGTGACGGCGCCTCGTCGATCTACGGCTCCGACGCCGTGGGCGGCGTCATCAACTATGTGCTGAAGCGCGACTTCGAGGGTGTCGAGACCACCCTGCGCCATGGCCTGCCGGAAGCAGGCGGTGGTCAGAGCTGGCAGGGGGCCGTCAGCCTTGGCACGAGCTTCGCCGAGGGGCGAGGCCGTCTCTTCGGCACGGTCGAGGCGCTGTACCGGGAGCAGACGCTCCTGACCGAGCGCGGCTTTAGCCGCTCCGCGCACAACGTCGATCGGGCACCGCCGCCGTTCAACAACTTCGGTGGCCCGTTCGACGGCCGCTCGGCGCGCGGCTACTGGCCGACGTTCCGTATCGGTACGGCCACGGCGAACAATTACTTCAGGCCGGTGAACGGGGTGCCGACACTGACTGCGGCGGCTCCGAGCCGCGCCACGAATCCGGAGTTCTTCCTCGACCTGAACCAGTTCGGCTTCGCCTCGCCGCGGACCGCTCGCGGCAATGCGTTCGTGACCGCGGAGTTCGACTTCTCGGACCGGCTGACCGCGTTCACCGAACTCGGCTACTACAGATCTTCGTCGACGATGCAGCGCCAACCGCTCGCGCTGAACGCGCCGACGTCGGACAGGCTCATGGTGATGCCGGTCGACAGCCCCTTCAACCCGTATGGCTCGCGGTTCTACGATCCGGCTGGCGCACCGAATCCCGACGGCACGCCACGGCTGGTTGGCACGCCGCGCACCATCAGCTTCACGCAAATGACGATCCGAGACCTCGCTCCCGAGAGCATCGATACCGAGGCGGATGTCTACCGTATCGTCGGCGGTCTGCGTGGCAAGATCGGTGAGTCCTCGTGGGAGTGGCAGACCTCGCTGTTCTACAACGAAGTCAGCGGCGAGGACGAGGCCTTTCCCGACGTACGCGAGAGCCTGCTTCAGGCGGCTGTCGCGCGCACGGACGCGAGCGCCTTCAATCCGTTCGGCTATACGTTCCGCCTCGCCAATGGCGCCGTGGTTGCCGACCAGCCGTACACGAACCCGCAGGCGGTAGTCGACGGCTTCTCGGCCGTGTTCGCACGCAGTGCCCGCAGCTATATCGCGAGCGCTGACCTGCGCGCCAACGGCACGCTGTTCCCGCTCTGGGGCGCGGACGTCAAGGCCGCCGTCGGTGCCGAGTATCGGCGCGAGGATCTGCGCGACGTCCGGCCGCCGTTCAGCGGCGAGAATCCGGCGTCGTCGGGACTCGATCCGCTCAACAATGACTTCCTGCTGCATCCGCCGCGACCGGACGTGTTCGGACAGCGGGAAGTGACGAGTCTGTACGCCGAAATCGTGGTGCCGCTCGTGACGGCCAGGCGCGCCGTGCCGTTCATCGACAGCCTCGAGCTCACGGCCTCCGCGCGCTATGAAGACTACAGTGACTTTGGCGAAATAACGAAACCGAAGATCGGGCTGAACTGGCGGCCGACGCCGTGGCTGATGCTGCGGGCCTCGTACAACGAAGGCTTCATGGCGCCGAGTCTCGCGGCGCTGTACACGAGCCCGCGCTGGACGATCACGGCCGGCGCCGGCGACATCGACACCTACCGTAATCCCTTCCTGAACGAGGGGCCGTACGTGAAACGGACCTACTTCGGCGGGAATCCCGATCTGAAGGCGCAGGAATCGGAGGGCAGGACCTATGGCTTCGTTCTCGACGTGCCGGGCATCGATGGACTGAGCCTGACCGCCGACTTCTGGAAGATCGACCGGACGAATCTGCTCGGCCAGCGCAGCACCGCGCAGATCGACGCCAGCGACGCCGCGCTGCTGCGCGAGTACACCCGTTCGCAGATCGCCGCCGGCGTCCCGCCCGATCAGATCGACATTGGCAGCGGCCCGACCTACAAGGGCGATCCGGACGTCGAGCGCTTCCCGCTGACGCCCGAGGACCGGGCCGCGTTCGCGGCCTACAACGCCGCAAACCCCAACAACCCGGCCGCACCGGCCGGCCGGATCTTCGCGCGCTACCAGCCGTTTCTGAACCTCGCCTCGAGCGAGCACTCCGGCGTGGATTTCGGTATCCGCTACGCGATGCCGCGGCGTTCGTGGGGACGCTTGGCCGTCGATTCCGAATGGAGCTATCTCGGGCGCTCCAGATCGGTGCTCGCACCGGCCAACGTCGCACCGACCGTCAACGACGGCCTCTATGCAGGCGGCGCGGCGAAGTGGCGCAGCACCACCAACATCAGCTGGGACAACGGCCCGTGGAGCGCAGGGCTTGGCATCTATCACGTCGGCAAGACGCACGACGCGGGCGCGACGACGACCGAGGCGGTCTACAACAGTCTCGGGCAGCCATCGTACATCGAACCGTTCTTCACGGCCGGCCGTACCCTCTACCGCCTCGTCATCGATCCGGTGGTCACCTACAACCTCTCGGTCGGCTATCGCTTCGGTGACGAACGGTCCGCGTGGCTGCGAGGCTTGCGCGTACGGCTCGCGGTCTCGAACCTGACCGATGAACCGCCGCCGCTCGCCTCCGAGGCTTTCGGTTACGACCCGAGCGTGAGCCAGTCGCTGCTCAGCGGCCGCACCTGGAGTCTCGAGATCTCGGCGAAATTCTGATGCGATCGCCCGCCTGGACGCGACGCCAGCTGCTCGGTGTCCTGACCGCACTCGCACCGGCTTCCGTGGCAAGGGCTGTCGCTGGTTCTCCTGACGCCGAGCATCTTCGCGAGGCCTATCGGCGCTGGCTCGAGTCGTTGCCCGTCGCGCCCGCGCCCACGCTGACGAAGCATGGCCTCATCGCGACGGAGACCGGGAGCTGGGACGTGCTCGAGGCGAACCAGGCAGCAGCCGTCGATGCGCGACATTTTTACGGCATCGGCAATCACGCCATTGTCAAGCATCGCAGGCACGACGGCGCGCGGGTCGCACAGTGGGTGGCGCCGCGTGGCGGGCCGATCGTGCATTTCAATGCGGGTTACGTGGACGGCACCCGGCTCGTGCTCGCGCACTCGAACTTCCCGCAGCTGCCGATGGCGAGCTCGATCGAGACTTTCGACACGCGCACGCTGCGGCCCGTCGCAACTTACAGCCTCGGCATCCGGTTCGGCTCGCTGACCTGGGCGGTGCGCCATCGGGGCGCGTGGTGGGCCTGTTTCGCGAATTACAACGATGCCGGGACGACGCCCGGCTTCGATCAGCGCTGGACGCACGTCGGGCAGTTCGACGACGCCTGGCAGCTTCGGCAGGCGTGGCTGTTTCCGCCGCAGGTCGTCGCGACCTGGGGTGACAGCGCCTGTTCGGGCGGCGACTTCGGTGACGACGGTCTGCTGTACGTGACCGGGCACGATGCGCCTGAGCTCTACGTGCTGCGGCTGCCGCGCCAGGGCGTAACCCTCGAATACGTGACGACGATCGACGTGCCGTTCGAGGGGCAGGGCTGGGCCTGGGATCGCAGCGCGCGCGGCGAGCGGGTGATCTACGGCATCCGTCGCACGCGCCAGCAGATCGTCGCGGCGCGGATTCCGCGGCTGCCTACGGCGCTACGGCAGGGCTGAGGGTCCGCGGCCTGCCTCCTCGAGCAGCCAGTCGCGCCCGGCCGCGGCGAGACGCGCTACGCTGACTACGGCATTCTGGCCGATGGCGAGCGCATCGGCGACGAGGCGGCTCACTGGCGCCGTCTCGACGAGCGCATCCATGCCGAGCCATGGACGCAGTTGCTCGGCAGTTTCAGCGGCGCAGCGTACGGCGCCTAGCGCTGCCAGCCGTTGTTCGAGTCGCAGTCGCGGCTCGATCGGGGCGTCACGATTCGTGCCGACGGCGTCCCAGAGTGCATGCGTCGTCTGCCGCCAGGCCGCCTCCGCGGCCAGCAGCCGGCCCAAGGCCTCGGCGACGACCCATTGGACGGGTGGCTGCGCGGCGAGCGCCTCGCGCGCGAGCGCCGGCATCTTTCGGCGCGCGAGCTCGCGGAACTCAGCGAGCAGACCGTGCATCGCGCCGATCGCGACCGCGGCCATCGTGATCTCGGCGAACGCGTCGAACGGCACGCGGTAGATCGGCTCGGGTCGCACCGGAGCTGCATCGAGACGAAACGTGCGTCCCGTCGGCACGAAGAGCTCTTCGACGGTCGCGGTCAGGCTCGCCGTCGCCGCGAGGCCGCGCGAGCGCCAGCTGTCAGATTCGAGGCGTACCTGCGAAGCCGGCACGACGACGACGAACTCGCCGTCACCGTCCTGTACCGTGAGAGTGAAAAACGTGGCCCAGGGCGCACCGCTGCACCAGCGCCAGCTCCCTCTGATGCGCCAGCCTCCCTCTACCGGCAGGGCACTTCCCGGGGCGGCGGCGCCGGCAACGCAGCTTGCGGCGGGCGCGAACATCTCGCGCGCGAGCGCATCGGGCATGCGACCCGCAAACCAGTTGGGCCCGCTGCCGATCATCACGGCCCAGCCTGCCGACGGATCGGCCGTGGCGACCATCGCGATTCGTTCGCAGGCCTCAGGCAGCGACAGACCCAGGCCGCCCCATTCGGGCGGCAGAAACAGCTTGAACAGCCGCGCGGCGCGCAATGCCGCGACGGCGCGCTCGGTCAGCGCCCCGGCGTGTTCGCCGGCCGCCGCCTCGGCGCGCAGTGTCGCGCGTAGTGTGCTGTCGAGATCGTCCATGGCCACGGTCTCGATGCGCATGCATTCTCTGGCGCTGATGGTTCGCGCGAGCGGAGGCCTTCCCGATCGGCGGCGGGGCGCTGTCACGTCGCCGCCCCGTAACGATAGAATACCGCGTATCCATGGACGAACAACGCTACCGCTCGTCCATCGACACCGGCCTGCCGATGGTCGTTGGCATGGCGCTCGCGGCGCTGCTCGTGCGCGGCCTGTTGACGCTGAGATTCTCGGTCGTCGAGGGGCTGCTCTGGCTCGGCCTGCTCGTGCTGCTACTGCTGCTGCTGCGGGCGGTCGCGGTGCCCTGCCAGTACCGGCTCATGGCGGATCACCTGCTGATCGAGTGCGGCCTGCGGATGCGCCGGATCGACTACCGCGACATCACGGGTGCATCGCTGACGCGCTCGTTCCGGCCGGCGCCGGCGCTGTCGTCGCGGCGTGTCCAGGTCGATCATACCGGCGGTCACGTGCAGGTCTCGCCGATCGGACGCGAGCGTTTCGTCGTAGAGCTGACCAAGCGCCTGCCCGACGCGACGGCGCGGCACCGAGGGGCGCAAAGGGTCACTACGGTCGATAATCGCTGAAGACGAAGTCGCGCTCGCGCTGCGACTGGTGGCATGCGTGGCACATCGTTGCAGCCTGGCCGCGGACCTGCGGCTGCGCGGCATCGCCGCGTGCGAACACTTCATAGCCCCAGCCATCGGTTGCACGGTACCGGCGGGCGTCCTTGCGCATCACGATCACGGCCTTGCGCGCTCCCTCCGTGATCGCCTTGTCGCCGCTTACCGTCTCGAGCAGGTCGAAGACGATGACCGAACCGTCCGGGAAGGGCCGGCGCGGATAACCGCGCAGCGCCCTGTCGTTCGCGTAGATGTGATGCGTGCCCTCGACGAGACCAGCGAGCGGATGACCCGGCTCGATGATCATGCTCTTGACGTGGCGCCAGGTCCGATACCCCTCGGGAAACGCAACGCGATCAGCCGCTTGATCCGCGGACACGGATCCGCCGACGAGCGTGCCCACGGCGATCAGGCCCAAGATTGCGGGGATATTCAGCGAAACTCCTCTCATGCGCCATCCCTCTTTCGGCGAACCGTTTCCGATGGGGGCAGAATGTAGCGGAGACTGTTCGATCGGGGCAGTCGGCACCAAACGGTGTGCTGCTTACTTTGTGGTGCGCATCGATGAATGATCAGGGGAAAGTATCCCACCCTCCCGGCACGGCACCGCGTGCGGCGCGCATGGTCGAGGATATCGTGGGCTGCAAGTGGTCGGTCTGCGTGCTCGATTTGGTCAGTCGGGGCGTCGCCCGCCCCGGCGAAATGCGGCGCAGGATTCCCGGCCTGTCGACCAAGGTGCTGAACGAGCGCCTGCGCAAACTGCTCAAGTACGGACTGATCGAGCGCGAGGTCTTCAACGAGATCCCGCCGCACGTCGAGTACCGTCTGACGGCGCTCGGGCGGCGCTTCGAGAAACTGCTCGTCCAGGTACGCGAACTCGAGGCAACGCTCGATAAGCGACCATGACCCTTCGCAGCCTGGTGGATGCGCCTCTCATCGCCAGAAGATGCGATCGACCGCGCCGCGGGCCCGCGGATGCGCTAGGCTGCCGGAGGGCTGCATCGAGGAGGCGTGTCATGGAGAGGCGGTCATTTCTTGGTGCGGGCACGGCAGGGGTTGCGGGCCTGGTCGCCGGCGATGCGGCGGCGCTGGCGCCGGCTGCCTTGCACGGCGGCGCAGGGGGTGCGATGGAGGCGGATCGAGAGTGGGAGGCGCTGTCCGCCGCGATGCGCAGCGAACCGCTGTTGAACTATGCGCGCGCACGCGAAGTCATGGAGAAGCGCGGGTTCGACGGTCTCGTGCTGGTCCGCGCACAGAACGTCTACAACGCGGCCAACTTCTGGCCGCTGACCGACCGCATGGGCCATGCGCCGAGCTGCGCCGTCGTGGTGCCGCGTGATCCGAAACGCCGCGCGTCGCTCGTGATCCCGCAGTTCACGTTCTACTACATCTACTCGGACGCCGGGCCGCGCAGCTTCCTCGAGCACTACCTCTACGCGCCCGAGGGCGCGCTGCATGTCTTCAACCAGGTCGACCCGACGGCGCTCAGCGACAAGGAGAAGCGTCGCCTCGCCGATCTGGCGCGGGTCGGCACGCGCATGGAGAGGACTTTCGTCGATGCGCTCGCGCTCGCGATCCGTGAGGCCGGCCTCGAGCGGGGACGGCTCGGTGTCGACGACGAGCTGGCCATGCGCATGATCGCCGCGGCACAGCTGCCGGCGACGGCTCAGCCGGCGCTGGAGGACGTGGCTTTCGTGCGGATGGTCAAGTCGCCGCTCGAGATCCGCATGATGCGCGCGGCCGCGACACGCAACGTCGAGGCGACGCTCGCGGCGGTGCGGGGCCTGCGCGACGGCATGAGCATCCGGGAGCTGCGTACACGCTATTTCATGGAGGCGGCGGAGCGTGGCATGACCGGCGTGTTCATGGTGGTCGACAAGAGCTCGGTGCCGAGCTACGACCAGCCGTTACGGGCAGGGCACGGCATCCTGATCGACTGTGTCAGCCATCTCGGCAACTATCATGGCGACTACGGGCGAACGGTGGTCATCGGCGAGCCTTCACGCGCTATGAAGCGTGCGACCGACGCGATGGGCTTTGCCTGGAGCGCGATCCGTGAGCGGCTCCGGCCTGGCCTCACGACTGCCGAGATCCGCCGCATCGGTACCGAGGCGCTGAAGAAGGGGGGCTACGCGACCACCATAGGCTTCAACCCGCACAGCGTCGGCCTGCAGCACTCCGACGCCCCGCGCCGTACGGACACGGTCGTGCCGGCGCCGATGGACTTGACTCTCGAGCCAGGCATGATCCTCTCCGTCGACTGCCCGCTCCTCGACGAGGGCGTCGGCGGTTCGGGACACCTCGAGGATCTGACGCTGATCACGGCCGACGGCAGCGAGCGGATCCATCCCGATACACCCCACGTGCTGGTGGTCTGAGGATGCGCGCCGCAGTCTTCACGGTTGCGCAACTGACCCACATCACGCCGGAGTTTCGCCAGCACCGCGTCGACTGAAGGGGCGAATCAGGCCATCAGGGCGGCACGGGCTCGGCGCGGCTCCTGCTCAGCGGCGTCCGCGGTCGCCCTGGCTTCGGGGCGACTGACCAGCCCGACCATGATCCGCTATGGAAAGTCCGCTTTTTCTTAACCATTCGGCGGACTCCGACGGGCATGATCGGCGTACTTGGCACTTTATACGAATCAAAACATTGCCTGAAACGAATTATTGGTTCAAAAGAGAGTCAATAGCCCGTCGTTGCAGCTTAAACAATTGTTTCATACAATTGTTTATGACATGGCGATCCCTCAGCTGCAAGTCCAGCCAGATGCCGACGGCGCCCGAGAGCGATTGCTCGAGGCGGCCGCCGGCCTGTTCGCGTTACACGGCTACGAGCGAACGACCGTTCGCGACATCGTTCGCAGCGCCGGCACCAATCTCAACGCGATCAATTACTACTTCGGCGGCAAGCGCGGCCTCTACCGGGCGGTCATGCTGCGCGAGCACGCGCGCGCGCGATCGTTCACCGAGGGCCTGCCGCGCGCCGCCGCCAACGATCCACTCGATGTGAGGCTCGAGTCGCTGGTGCTGCGCATCCTGACATTCTTCGTCTCGCAGCACTCGAGGCTGCCGCGGCTCGTCTCGCTCGAGGTCGTCAATCCGAGCGATGCGCTCGACGAAGTCTCGCCGTCGATGAACGAGGCCGAGAGTCGCGAACTGCGCGACATCGTCGCGGACGCGCTCGGTCCAGCGGCGCCGGTCGAGACAATGGAGGAGTGCGCGCGAAGCGTTTACTCGCAGTGTGCGTACTTCATGTTCATGGGCGAGTCGCTGCATCGTGCAGGCTCGTCGGTGTTCTCGAGTGCGGCGGCCGTGCGCCGGCTCGCGTCCCACATCACGGCATTCTCTCTCGGCGGCCTGCGTGCCCTGAGTGCTTCTCTCAATACAAATGGAGTTGTTCGATGAAATTCGCTTCCGCCCTCGCATTGATCACCGCTGCCCTGATCACCAGCACCCCCGTCCGCGCTGCCGACACCGTCGGTCAGGCGATAGCCGGCAATCCCGAACTCAGCACACTGAGCGCGGCCGTCCAGGCGTCAGGCCTCGCCGAGACGCTCGCGTCGGCGCCGGCGATCACCGTGCTTGCACCGACCAATGCCGCGTTTGCGGCGCTGCCGGCAGGCACTGTCGAGAACCTGCTCAAGCCGGAGAACCAGCCGCAGCTGCAGGACCTGCTCAAGCGGCACGTGCTTGGCGCGGCCTACGATGTCAACGCGCTGAAGACGCGACGCGCGGTCACGACGCTAGCCGGCAACGAGATCCGGCCAGGGCTCGTGCGCGGCAAACTGCGCCTGGGCGGCGAGGTCAAGGTCGCGACCAAGGCGGTCCGGATCGCCAACGGCTACCTGATCGTCATCGACAAGGTGCTCACGCCGTAAGCGGCAACGCTTACGAGGTCTGCCGGCCATGTTCCCGCAAGGGTTCCTCGGCACGCGCGGCGACCTGTTGATGGACACCGTCGTCGTCGCGCTCGTTGCGGTGGTGCCGATCGTGCTCTACAACTGGCACCTCGCGCGCAGCCGGCGCTACGCCGAGCACAAGCGCATGCAGATCGGCCTCGCCGTGCTGCTCGGCGTCGTGGTGGGCCTGTTCGAGTTCAACCTGCGACTGCAGGGCGGCATCTTCGAGGCGACCCAGGCGAGCAGCTACGCTGGCACCGCGACGCTGAACTTCTGGATCTGGTTTCACACGCTGTTCGCGATCACGACGATCTTCATCTGGGCCGGACTGATCGTCGCCTCGCTGCGCCGCTTCCCGAGCCTGCCTGTGCCTGGCGCATTCAGCGCCACGCACCGGCGCTGGGGAAGGATCGGCATGATCTCGATGCTCGTCACCGGCGTGTCCTCGCTGCCGGTCTACGTCTACGGTTTCGCGCTGTAACCAGCCCTCGCGCGAGCTAGTAAGCGCTGGCGCTGCGTGCGCTGTCGCGAGTGCGCAGGTGAAGCTCGCGGGTCCGGTAATCGATAATGATCTGGTCGAGCAGCCCGAGCACGTCCATACCGAGCATCAGCGCCGGCTCGCGCGTCATGCCCCAGTGCCGGAAGATGTGCACGTCACCGACCGTGAGAGCGGCGCCGCGCACGGTCAGGTTCTTCATGCGGATGGTCGGCATGCGCACGCGACTGCCGCGCTCGATGTCGAGAGTGACGCCCTGGATCTCGGTCTCCGGCGCGTCCTTGGCGCTGCGGCGCAGCGCCTCCAGCAGCGCCGTGTTGCCGAGCGAGTCCGGCGCGCCGGTGTCGATCACGGCCTTCGCCCGGACGCTGCCGATCAGTACGTCGACGAGGATCAGGTGGCCGTGCCGGAAGGTGATCGGCAGGGTCTGGAACTCGGGACCGACGCGCTCGCGCTTCGAGCGCTTGACCGTGATCGAGTCGCGGCGGAAGTCGATCACGATGCGCTTGTCGCGCAGACCCTCGTTGCCGAGGATGCCGTCGGCGCCGCCGAACACGTCGGCGACGATTGGCAGGTTTACCGCCGCAATCTGCAGGTCGCCGATCTCGAGGCTGTCGGCGCGCGCGACGGGCACGACCGCGTCGCCGGTCACGCCGCGGACGCGAACCTTCGCACTGGAGCGGGCCCGCTCGCCCAGTTCCTGCGCTACCCGGTCGACGATCACGGAGCGGTTCGCACCGGTGTCGAGCACGAGCCGGTAAGGGCCGCGCCCGTCGATGAACACGGGCGCCCAGATGCGGCCGATGCGGTCGCGCAGCGTCGGTGCGACGTAGCGCGGTTCCGGTGCCGAGATCGTGACTTCGGGCAGGGGCGCCGCGGTCTGGGTGGGCGATGCGCTTCCGTCCTGCGCAAGACCGGTAGCCGCGTGCAGCAGCAGCGGCAGGGTGAGCCAGGTTGGCAATCGAGGCGAGGGCAGGCGCGTGTGGGACATGGCGGATCCGATCGTACGCCAGGACAGGTCGTCCGGTGTTGGATCGCTCCGACCCGGCGAGGTTCGCCGCGGCCGGTCGTGTTCACTCCGTTTCGAGCCGGTAACCGACCCCGCGCACGGACTGGAACCAGCGCGGGTTCGACGGGTCGCGCTCGAAGCGCTTGCGCAGCCGCAGGATGAAGTTGTCGACCGTGCGGGTCGACGGGAAGATGTCGTAGCCCCAGACGCGTTCGACGAGGTCGTCGCGCGAGACGACCTGACCGCGGTGCTCGGCCAGCACCTTGAGGATCATCGCTTCCTTCTCCGTGAGCTCGTGCTGGGCGCCGTCCCAGGACTTCGCGCGGAACGCGCCGAACCAGACTTCGTTGCCACCGAAGCGGAAGGCCTCGTCGCTGGCATTGATGCCGCCGCGATACCAGGCCCAGCGGCGCAGCACGGCGCGCACGCGCAGCAGGAACTCCCGGAGGTTGAACGGCTTGGTCAGGTAGTCGTCGCCACCGGCTTCGAGCCCCTGGATCCGGTCAGCGGGCGTGCTGCGCGCGGTGAGGAACAGCACCGGCACCGTCAGACCGCGCTGACGCAGCTGCCGGCAGACTTCGAAGCCGTCGCAGCCAGGCAGCATGACGTCGAGGATCAGCAGGTCGTAACGATTGCCGCGCATGTGCTCGAGGGCGGCCGGACCATCGTGCAGCACGTGGACGTGATAGCCCTCGACGCCGAGGTTCTCGCGGATGCCGGCCGCGAGAGGCGCGTCGTCCTCGACGAGCAGGATGCGGGCGGGGAGCGTGTCGCTCAACGGGAGTCACGCGCCGCACGCGGCCAGACGACGCAGAACGACGCACCCTTGCCGAGCCCCTCACTGTGCGCGCGGATGTCGCCGCCGCCGAGCTGCATCAGCCTCTGGGCGATATTGAGGCCCAGCCCGGTGCGTTCGCTGCTGCGGTACTCGGGATCGGTGCGATTGAACTTGTCGAACAGCCGCGAGGCATCGGCCAGGTCGAAGCCGACGCCGGTGTCGACGATCTCGACCTCGACCTGCTCGCCGGACTCGCGGGCGAGGATCCTGATCGTGCCCGTGCCGACCGGTGCGACCGCCGCGATCGCATTCTCGAGCAGATTGCGCAGCACGGCATCGGTGGCCACCGGATCGGCAAGCACTTCGAGCCCGCTCGGGACGTCGACCTCGAAGCGGGCGCCCGCGCGCCGTGCGCGCTCGCCCAGGCGGTCGACGGTCTGTGCGATGCAGCGCCCGATCGCGAGCCGGTCGCGCGAAAGCCTTACGCGCCCCTCGTCGAGGCGCGCACTCTCGAGGATGTTGGTGATCAGGTTCTCGAGCCGCTGCACGTCGTCGTAGGCACGCCCGACCACGGGCGCGAGCGACGCGGGCAGTTCGCGGCGGATCATCAGCGACTCGACGGCGAGCCGCAGGCTCGCAAGCGGCGTCTTGAACTGGTGCGAGACGAGCTCCAGGAACGATTCCTGGCGCCGCCGGACGCTGAGTTCGACGTAGAAGCTGCGCCAGACGCCGGCGAGGCAGGCGGTCAGCACCGTCAGGAAGAACGCGCCCTCGAGCGAGTACTGCCGGTGCCGCGTTTCGTAGGCCTCGCGCTCGGCCGCGACCGCGGCGGCGTCGATCACGAGCCGTCCCTCGGCGACGGCCTGCAGCCGGGAGGCGACGTCGGCGGCGAACTTCTGCTGGTCGACGATCCACCACTGCACCTGGATGACGGCGATGATCACGAGGCCGACGAGCAGGAGGAACAGCAGCCGTTGGGAGCGCGGGATGTCGCGGAAGCCGGGGATCTTCATGGGAAGGATGATACCCAGCGGGCGCATGCGACCTTGGAATCTAACAACGGCGCGGGCCGGAAATGTCACCGGTCTGTCACCGGGAAAAATATCGGCCAGGTTGACACTTCCAGGCGTCAATCTCGATTGACGCTTTTCGTGATGTGGGTCTAGTTTCGACGCGCCATGGAGATCAGCGCGACAGATTCGACCTGCGCTGCCGCGCCACCGCGCGCCGTGCTCCGTGAGCGCGGCCAGCGCGAGGTGTTCTGCGGCCTGACGGGCATCGTCTGGCTGCACCGCAAGATCCAGGACGCGTTCTTCCTCGTCGTCGGCTCGCGCACCTGCGCGCACCTGCTGCAGTCGGCCGCCGGGGTGATGATCTTTGCCGAACCGCGCTTCGCGACTGCGATCATCGACGAGCGCGACCTCGCCGGCCTGGCCGACGCCAACGCCGAGTTGGACCGCGTCGCGGCGCAGCTGCTCGAGCGTCGCCGCGACATCAGGCTGCTGTTCCTGGTCGGCTCCTGCCCTTCGGAAGTCATCAAGCTCGACCTGTCGCGGGCTGCGGCTCGCCTGTCGGCGCGGTTCTCGCCGCGCGTGCGCGTGCTCAACTACTCCGGCAGCGGCATCGAGACGACGTTTACCGAGGGCGAGGACGCCTGTCTCGCTGCGCTCGTGCCGGCGCTGCCCGACGCGACTAACCGTCGATCGCTGCTGGTCGTGGGCTCGCTCGCCGACGTCGTCGAGGATCAGTTCACGCGGCTGTTCGCCGAACTCGGCATCGCCGACGTGAAGTTCCTGCCGGCGCGGCGCAGCGGTGATCTGCCCGCAGTCGGACCGGGCACGCGCTACCTGCTCGCGCAGCCCTTCCTGGCCGATACCGCGCGCGCGCTCGAGAAGCGTGGCGCGACGCGGCTGGCGGCCCCGTTTCCGCTCGGCGTCGAGGGTACGACCGAATGGCTGCGTGCCGCGGCACGCGAGTCCGGCGTCGACGCGACGCAGTTCGAGCGTGTGATCGCGCCGCATGCGAGCCGCGCCCGCGCGGCGCTCGCGCGCTTCCGCACCGAGCTCGAGGGCAAGCGCGTGTTCTTCTTCCCGGATTCGCAGCTCGAGCTGCCGATCGCGCGCTTTCTCGTGCGCGAGCTCGGCATGCGGCTCGTCGAAGTCGGTACGCCCTACCTGCACCAGCAGCACATGGCCGAGGAAGTGGCCTGGCTGCCCGAGGGTACGGTCCTCAGCGAGGGGCAGCACGTCGAACGGCAGCTCGACCGCTGTCGGGCGGCAACACCCGACATCGTCGTCTGCGGTCTAGGTCTCGCGAATCCGCTCGAGGCCGAGGGCATGACGACCAAGTGGTCGATCGAGCTCGTCTTCACGCCCATCCAGGGCTACAACCAGGCCACCGACCTGGCCGAGCTGTTCGCGCGGCCGCTGGTCCGCCGCGCGCGACTGGTGGCCTGACGTGCAGCTCACGGTCTGGACCTACGAGGGACCACCGCATGTCGGCGCGATGCGCATCGCGACGGCGATGCGCGGCGTGCACTACGTGCTGCACGCACCGCAGGGCGACACCTACGCGGACCTGCTGTTCACGATGATCGAGCGGCGCGCGAAACGCCCGCCGGTCACCTACACGACCTTTCAGGCGCGCGATCTCGGCGGCGACACGGCCGAGCTGTTCAAGACCGCCGCACGCGACGCGGTCGATCGATTCAAGCCCGAGGCGCTGCTGGTCGGCGCCTCGTGCACGGCCGAGCTGATCCAGGACGATCCGGGGGGTCTGGCAGAAGCGCTGCAGCTGCCGATCCCGGTCGTGCCGCTCGAGCTGCCCTCGTACCAGCGCAAGGAGAACTGGGGCGCTTCCGAGACCTTCTATCACCTCGTCCGCAAACTGGCTGCACCCCTCGCTCCGCCGCCCGGACACAGGATTGCTCCACCTGTGCCGGGTGAGCGGTGGCGATGCAACCTGCTCGGGCCCACGGCGCTCGGCTTCCGGCACCGCGACGACATCACGGAGCTGCGCCGGCTGCTCGATTCGATCGGCGTCGACGTGCACGTGGTCGCGCCGTACGACGCCACCCCGGCAGACCTCGCACGGCTCGGCGAGGCGCACTTCAACGTCGTGATGTATCCGGAGATCGCTCTGACCACCGTGCAGTGGCTGCAGCGCACCTTCGGCCAGCCGTTCACACGCACCGT
>CAZAWM010000014.1:0-5067 GCA_964488605.1 uncultured Steroidobacteraceae bacterium
GCTCGGCGCGATAGCCTTGCGCTTCGAGCGCCTCTTGCAGCGAGCGGTTCTCGGCATAGGCGCTCGCAACGGCTTCGAGGGCGGGATCGGAATCGAGCGGGGTGGCGGCAGGTCGCGGACAGAGCTCGAGACGCAGCTCGTTGACGAGGCCAAGCATGTCCTCTGGCGCCAGGGCAAGGGCAGGGCGCGCCATCAGCAGCGCGGCGCCGAGCACCAGCGCGGCCGTCGTCGGAAGCATGGTGTTCACGGTGCGACTATCGGGCCGATCCGATGAACCGATTCTGAACGGGGCGGGCCGCCGGGTTGACGCAATCTCGCCTAGTGCGCTTCGTCCCAGTTCCTGCCGGTGCCCACGTCCACCTTGAGCGGCACGCGCAGCGCGTCCCCGGCCGCTTCGACCATGAGCCGGCGGACTGCACGCGTCACCGCCTCGATCGCCTCCTGACGGACTTCGAGCACGAGCTCGTCGTGCACCTGCATGATCAGTCGGGCGGCGTCGCCCTGGTCCCGGCACCACGCGTCCACAGCGATCATTGCGAGCTTGATCAGGTCCGCTGCGGTGCCCTGCATCGGTGCGTTGATGGCACTGCGCTCGGCATACTGCTGTGCCGCCCGGTTGCGCGAGCGGATGTCCGGCAGGTAGAGCCGGCGTCCGAACACCGTTTCGACGTATCCCTGCGACTTCGCGCGCTCGCGCGTCTCGTCCATGTAGCGCTTGACGCCCGGGTAACGCGCGAAATACAGATCGACGTACTGCTGGGCCGCGCCCCGATCGATGCCGAGCTGGCGCGCCAGACCGAAGGCCGACATACCGTAGATCAGGCCGAAGTTGATTGCCTTGGCGGAGCGCCGCTGTTCGGGCGTCACCGCGTCGAGAGCCACGCCCAGCACCTCGGCAGCCGTCGACTGGTGGATGTCGCGGTCCTCGGCGAAGGCGCGTAACAGGCTCTCGTCGCCTGAAAGGTGGGCCATGATTCGTAGCTCGATCTGCGAATAGTCGGCCGCGAGCAGCACGTGCCCGGGCGGTGCGATGAAGGCACGGCGAATGCGCCGGCCATCGGCCGTCCGGATCGGGATGTTCTGCAGGTTCGGATCCGTCGAAGACAGGCGGCCCGTCTGCGCGATCGCCTGGTGATACGAGGTGTGTACTCGACCGGTGCGTTCGTTGATCTGTTCTGGCAGCCTGTCGGTATAGGTACTCTTGAGTTTCGCGAGCCCGCGGTACTCGAGAATCAGGCGCGGCAGCGGATGCGAGGCAGCGAGCTCTTCGAGCACGTCCTCGGCAGTGCTCGGCTGACCGGTCGGCGTCTTTCGCAGCACGGGAATCTGCAGCCTCTCGTAGAGAATCTGCTGTAACTGCTTCGGTGAGTCGAGGTTGAACGGCTGTCCTGCCGCCACGTGAGCCTCGGCTTCGAGCTGCTGCAGCCGGCGGGCGAGCTCTAGGCTTTGCGCGCGCAGCTGTTCGCGGTCGATGAGCACGCCATGCCTTTCCATACGCAGCAGGACCGGTACCAGCGGCTGCTCGAACTGCTCGTAGAGCCGCTTGAGCAGTGGCTCCTGGTCGATCGCGGGCCAGAGAGCGCGGTGCAGTCGCATGGTGACATCGGCGTCCTCGGCGGCATATTCGGCTGCCTGCTCGAGGGCAACCTGGCTGAAAGGGATCTGCTTCGCACCTTTGCCGGCAACATCCTCGTAACGAATAGTGCGTATGCCGAGATAGCGCTCTGCCGCCGAATCCATATCGTGGCGCGTCGCGACGCTGTTCCAGACGTAGGACTCGAGCATCGTGTCGTAGCGCATGCCAGCGAGCGCGATGCCATGATTCGCGAGCACGTGGGCGTCGTACTTCAGGTGATGACCTACCTTGCCGCGCGTCGGACTCTCGAGCAGCGGCTTGAGCCGGGCGAGCGCGCGCTCGCAATCGAGCTGCGTTGGCGCGCCGGGATAGTCGTGGGCGAGCGGCAGGTAGGCTGCGTACCCCGGCTCGATGCAGAAAGAGGCTCCGACGATTTGCGCCTGCATGTAGTCGAGGCTGGTCGTCTCGGTGTCGAACGCGAACAGGTCGGCCTGCGACAGCGCTGCCAGCCAGCGCTCGAATGCCGCCTCGTCGAGTATGGTTTCGTAGCGTCGCGGCGCCGTGAGAATCTCGGGACGCACCTCGAATGCGCCGTCTTCGCGGCCGCCACCCGCCGCTGTCTGCAGCGCAGCATCAGGCCCTATGGTGCCGTCGGGCACTCCGGGCGCCGTCGGTGCTTTAGACTGATCCACCGTTTCGCTCGCCGCGTCACTGCCCGGCAGCGTGCGCAGCAGCGACCGCAGACCCAGTCGCGTGTAGAGCGCGCGGAGCGCCTCGATATCCGCCGGGCGCATGACAAGGGAGTCGACGTCTTCGGCGAGCTCCACATCGCAGCGGATGGTCGCGAGCCGCCGCGAGAGCGCCAGTAACTGTAGGCCTGCGCGCAGATTCTCGCCGACCTTGCCGGGTATCTCCGGCGCGTGCGCAATGAGCGCGTCGAGGCTGCCGTACTGCGCAAGCCACTTGGCCGCAGTCTTCGGTCCGACCTTGTCGATACCGGGAATGTTGTCGGACGCATCGCCGACGAGCGCCAGATAGTCGACGATCTGCTCAGGCCAGACGTCGAACTTGGCCTTGACGGCGACGCGGTCGTAGCGCGAATCGGTCATCGTGTTGATGAGCCGAATGCGCCCATCGACGAGCTGCGCCATGTCCTTGTCGCCGGTCGAGATTAGCACCTGCATGCCGCGATCGGCCGCGCGGCGCGCCAGCGTGCCGATCACGTCGTCGGCTTCCACACCGCTGTGGCGCAGCAGCGGCAGGCCGAGCGCGCGCACCGCTTCGAGCAGCGGCTCGACCTGTGCGCGCAGCTCGTCGGGCATCGGTGGGCGGTGCGCCTTGTACTGCTCGAACAACGCGTCGCGGAAGGTCGGTCCAGGTGCATCGAATACGACGGCGACCCGCGTCGGCCGGTACTCGCGCAGGAACTTCTGCAGCATGTTGAGTACGCCGTAGACGGCGCCGGTCGGCTCGCCCCGCGGACCCGTCAGCGGTGGCAGCGCGTAAAACGCCCGGTAGAGATACGACGATCCGTCGATGAGGACCAGGTCGGGATGCGGCCAGTCGTAACCGCCTGCCATCGTCAGGCGACGTCGATCCGCGTTTCGAGGTGGAAATCGCCTTTGAGCGAGTTCGATATCAGGCAGACCTGCTTGGCCTTCTCGAGCAGCTGCCGGGCGCGGGCCGGATCGGTGCCGGGCGGCACGTGCAGCGTCGCGCGCAGGTCGAAGCGGATGAATTGGGAGACGCGCTCGATACGATCCAGCGTGCCGACGACTTCGCATTCAAGCGATTCCCAGCTGAACTTGGAGGCAGTCGCGACGGCGCGGAAGCTCAGGTTGAAGCAGTCGGCGACCGCGGCGCAGAGCAAGGTTTCGGGCGACCACTGGTCGCCAGGGCCGTCGAATTCGGCGGGCGGCGCTGACGCCAGATCGGCGAGCCCGGGCGAGCGCAGCGTGACGGTGCCGCTCGTCGCACAATGCGCTGAGACGGTGTAGCGATGAGGGAACGGGTGCATGGTCGGTCTCTCCGGTCAGTCAGGGGGAAGGGGTGCGCGGCGTCGACTTTTCTTCAGGCTCGATCGAAGGATCGCCTTCCGGCGTCGACTCCGCGGGCGTCGGCGCCGGCCGCGTGATTACCTCGCCGGTGGCTTCCGGCAGGTACAGCGCTCCCTTCTGGCCGCAGCCGGCGATCAGGAGGCCCGTGAGCAAGGCTGCGCCGCGCATGGTGGCAGCGCAGCTCATGCGATTCCCCGACCGTCGCGCAGAGCCAGCCAGCCACGCGCGACGCGGTAAATCACCCACAGGCCGATGACGAGTGCGGCGATGAAGAACGTGAAGATACCGAGACCGAGCAGCAGGATCAGTGGCGCCGAAATCAGTCCGGCGATGAAGATCCACAGCAGAGCGAACCAGAAGGTGCGGATCTGCCACGCGAAGTGCGACTCGAGGTAGGTGCCGCGCGCTTCGTCGCGGCGGACGTAGTTCATGATCACGGCGACGATCGACGGCAGGCCAAACACGAAGCTGCCGACGATCGTGGCCGGCCCGGTCACGCCGATCAGCACCGACAAAGCGTGCAGGCCGTAGATGATGTGCGTGTACGTCACGAGCGACGGGTCGGCGTCGCGCATGCCATCCGGCTTGATTGAATAGGTCTCGGTCATTTTTAGCTCCTCGCGGTGGCGAAGGGGCTCAATGCAGCCCGTTACGGTCGTGCTGGACTGTTTGGGTAACCGGTAGGCCTACCCTCCATCGGTCCGCCGGTATCCGGATTGGCGTAATAGACGATCATGCGGGCGATGCGCCCCTGTTCGAGCCAGAAGAAATTGCAATTGTAGAGCGTCAGCGTGCCGCGCCCAGCGTACGCGGATCCGGGCTTGGGCGCGAGCGTGACGCGGAAGGTCGCGGCGCAGCGCGAGGCTTCGACGTCGATGAAGTGTTCGAAATCCTCAAAGCGCGCCCAGTAGTGGGCGTTCAGGTGTTTCCAGAACTCGCTGATGTGGATCTCGCCGGGGCCGGGGCGGGCCTTCATCAGGCGGGTCGGCAGATCGCCGTGCCGTATGACGATCTGCGCCTCTTCGGTGAAGCAGGCAAGCACGTCCTGCAGCCGTTCGCGGCTGACGTTGCCGAAATACCGGTTCTCGACGAGGTCGATGCAGGCGGCGCGAGTCAGCGCTCCGGACGGCGGACTCATGCCGGTGCGAGCCCCGAATCGCGCGCGACGATGGCCATGGTCAGCCGTGCGACGCAGAGCAGCTGGCCACGATCGTTTGTGATCTCGACGCCCCAGACCTGGCTGCGCACGCCAAGATGGAAAGGGCGTGCGAGGCCGTGAAGGGTCATGCCGAGCGGTGCGGGCCGCAAGTGGTTGGCGTTGACCTCCTGACCCAGTGCCGCATGTCGCTCGCGATCGACGCTGAAGTTGGCGGCAACGCTCGCCAGCGTCTCGGCGAAGACGACGTTCGCGCCGCCATGCTGGATGCGCATCGG
>CAZAWM010000014.1:5077-25055 GCA_964488605.1 uncultured Steroidobacteraceae bacterium
CACAGGAAGTCCGCGCCGATCTCGGTCACCACGATGCCGAGATTCTCGACCATGGTGCCACGCTGCAGCGCGTTGATGGCCTCGAGGGTTACGTTCCCGTGCCAGATGCTCATGCGTCCCGACCTGCCCGTCTAGTCCTGCTTGCGCAGCCGCGCCGCGACCCGGCGATAGGCCTCGCGGAAGGGAATGCCTTCGCTGACCACCAGGGTATTGGCCTGCTCCGCAGCGTGGATCGAGGGGTCGAGAGCGATGTTTTCGGAGCGGAAGCGGATCGCCGCGACGCCCGTCGCCATGATATCGGTCGTGGCGAGCGCGAGGTCGATACCACGGAACAACGGCAGCTTCAGCAGCTGCAGGTCACGCTGGTATCCCGACGGCAGCTTGGCGAAGATGCCGAGCGCTTCGACAAGGCAGCCGTGCGCCGTGGCGGTGCGACCGCGTACGAGCTCGAACACGTCGGGGTTACGCTTCTGGGGCATGATCGACGAGCCGGTCGTGAATGCCTCCGGTAGCTCGACGAACGCGAACTCCTGGGTATAGAACAGCAGGACGTCGGCGGCGAGGCGGCCGAGGTCCTGCAGCAGCAGCGCGATCTCGAACAGCAGGTGGGCTTCGGCCTTGCCGCGCGACAGCTGGACGGCCGTCACCGGCTCGTGGACCGTTGCGAAGCCGAGCCGGGAGCGCGTCGCATCACGATCGAGCGGCAGGCCGGGCGTGCCGTACCCGGCCGCGGAGCCCAACGGACAACGATCGAGGCGTCGCCTTACGGCGCGCAGGCCAGCTGCGTCGTCGCGCAGCTCGGCTCCGAAGCCGCCCGCCCAGAGTGCGACCGAACTCGGCATCGCCTGCTGCATGTGCGTGTAGCCGGGCAGGGCGATGGCGCCCTGACTCGCGGCGAGCTCATCGAGCGATGCCGCCACGGACTCGGCGCCAGCAGCTAGCCGCTCAGCGGCATCGCGCAGGTAGAGGCGTAGCGCGGTCAGCACCTGGTCGTTGCGCGAGCGGCCGAGATGAATCCTGCCGCCGGCGGGTCCGAGGCGCTCGGTCAGGCGCCTCTCGAGCGCCGTCTGGCCGTCCTCGTCAGCCAGTTCGATCCGCCACTCGCCACGCGCGTGCGCCGCGCCGATGTCCGCGAGCGCGCTGCAGATCGCGGCCCGGTCCTCGGCGGACAGCAGGCCCTGCTCGGCCAGCATCTCAGCGTGGGCGATCGAGGCGCGCACGTCATATTCCACGAGGCGCTCGTCGAGCGCATGGTCCTCTCCAGCCGCGTCGGCGAGCACGCGCTCGTCGAGCGGCTGGCCCTTGTCCCACAACCGGGTCATTGGGCAGCAGCGACTTCGGCGGGCGCCAGCGCCTTGATATCCGCGACCACGAGCGTACCCGAACCCTCGTTCGTGAACACTTCCGCGAGGATTCCTTCTGGCGAGGTGTAGGAGATCACGTGCACGCGCCGCACGCCGCCGCGCAGTGCATCCTCGATCGCCTTGGCTTTCGGCAACATGCCGTCGGCGATCGCCCCGGAGTCAAGCAACTTCCGCAGCCCGTCGAGATCGGTGTAGGAGATCAGTGAGGTTGGGTCGTTGACGTCCTGCAGGATGCCGGGCGCCCCTGTGCAGAGGATCAACTTCTCGGCGCCGAGCGCCGCGCCGATCGCCGCGGCGACCGTGTCGGCATTGATGTTGAGCAGCGTGCCGTGCTCGTCGGCCGAGAGCGGACTGACGACCGGCATCAGGCCGTTGTCGAGCAGCTTGGCCAGCACGTCGGTGTCGACCATGTCGATGTCGCCGACGAAGCCGAAGTCCACGGTCTGGCCGGAGCCGTCCGTGAGCTTCACCGGCGGGCGCTTGTGCGCGCGCACGAGCCCGGCGTCGACACCGCTGACGCCCACGGCGTTGATGTTCAGAGTACGGCAGATCGCGAGTATGCGTGTGTTGATGAGTCCGTTGAGGACCATCGATGTCGCATCGATCGCGCTCTGGTCGGTGACGCGGCGACCCTGAATCATCCTCGTTGGAAAGCCGAGCTTCTCGGTCAGTTCGGTAAGCTGGGGACCGCCGCCATGCACGAAGATCACGCGCACGCCGAAGTAATGCAGGATCGCGATCTGTTCCATCAGCGTGCGGGTTGTCTCGACCTCGCCGAACACGCCGCCGCCGGCCTTCACGACGAAGGTCTTGCCCTTGTAGAGCCGCATGTAGGGAGCTGCGTTGCGCAGAGCGCGGATTGCCGCGGCCTGTTCGGTACGGTGCATGATCATCTCGATGTCGACTCCGGTCGATGGCGTGGAAGTCAGTGGCGGCCAGTCAGCAGGCGGAGCAGCACCGCCATCTGGACCACCAGCCGGTTGTGAGCCTCGCGCTGCACGACGCTGCGCGGCCCGTCGAGCACTTCGTCGGCGACCGCGACGTTGCGGCGCACTGGCAGGCAGTGCATGAACTTCGCGGACTCGTGCATGCGCGAGAACCAGTCGGCACGCACGCACCAGTCGGTCAGCGAGACGCGCAGGCGAGCGTCTCCCTCGAGGTCGCCGTAGTGCGTGGTCGAACCCCATTCCTTGGCGTAAAGCACGTGGGCGCCGGCCAGCGCCTCGTCGCGATTCGCGGTCTCGCGGACCGAGCCGCCCGATGCTGCCGCGGCCGCACGGGCCCGGTCCATGATCTCTGGCGGTAGCGCATAGCCCTCGGGTCGCAGCACCACGACCTCCATGCCGCGATACGCCGCCATGTGCACCGTGGCTGCCGGTACCGCCAGCGGCAGCGGACGCGGATGGTTCACCCATGACAGCACGAATTTCGCCCCGCGCGGGACCCCGAGATCATCGAGAGTCTTCCAGTCGGCGAGCGCCTGGCATGGATGGTTGACCGCCGATTCCATGTTGATCAGGGGTTTACGTACGAGGTCCGCCATCGCGCGGAAGTTCGCCTCGGCGATGTCGGCACGCAGGTCCTTGCCTTCGGCGAAGGCCCGGATGCCGAGTGCGTCGCAATAGTCGGCTAGCACCGGGATCCCTTCGCGGACATGCTCGGCGGCGGCGCCGTTCATGACGGCGCCGAGACGCGTCTCGAGCTGCCAGGTGCCCTGGCCCGGGGTGATCACGAACGAGGTGCCGCCGAGTCGCGCCATGCCGGCCTGGAACGACGCCAGCGTTCGCAGCGAGGGATTGAAGAATACGAGACCGAGGATCTTGCCCGCGAGCGCATTCGGCTCGGGCACTTGCTCGAGTCGCGCAGCTAGCGCCAGTAGATCGATGACTTCGTCGCGCGACAGGTCCGCGAGATCGACGAATCTCTCCATGGTCAGATCACCTCGAGTGCGCGGCGTAGCGCGTCGACATGCTCCTCACGGAGGATGTACGGCGGCAGCAGCCGGATCACGTGAGGGTCGGCGCTGGTGCCGGCGAGAATGTCGCGCGCGAGCAGCGCCTGCTGTACTTCCTTGGCCGGTCGCGAGGTACGGAGCCCGTGCAGGAACCCCAAACCCTGATGGCCGATCACCGGGCCAACCGTACAGGTCGCGCGGATGTAAGCCGATACGCGCCGCACGTTCTCGAGAAGGTTCTCGTGCTCGATCGCGTCGATAACCGCCTCGATGACCGCCGCTGCCATCGGCCCGCCGCCGAAGGTGGTCCCCAT
This sequence comes from uncultured Steroidobacteraceae bacterium, assembly GCA_964488605.1. GTDB lineage: Bacteria > Pseudomonadota > Gammaproteobacteria > Steroidobacterales > Steroidobacteraceae > UBA964. The sequence continues at coordinate 8,710 of CAZAWM010000014.1, forward strand.
GCCCTCGAGCTTGACGGACGCGGTCACGCGTGGCGTCATCAGCAGCGCCGCGCAGGGAAAGCCGTTGCCGAGAGCCTTGGCCGTCGTGATCATGTCCGGCATGACGCCGTAGTAATTGGTGGCGAACGGCGCCCCGCTGCGACCTACGCCGATCTGCACCTCGTCGAAGATCAGCAGCGCGCCGACCGCGTCGCAACGCTCGCGTAGCGCCGCGAGGAACTCGCGGCCGAGGTCGAAGGCGCCGCCAACGCCCTGCACGGGCTCGACGATCACGGCTGCCGTGTCGTCGCCTATGTGCGCGACGATGGCCTTGACATCGCGGCGCGGGATATAGCTGACGTCGAAGGGAGCGCGCGGGAACTCGTACCACTTTCTGTCTGCGCCCCATGTCACCGCACCCGCGGCGGCCGTGCGGCCGTGGAACGCGCCCTCGATCGCCGCAACATGCGTGCGCCGCGACATCCGGAACGCCATGCGCAATGCGTTCTCGTTCGCCTCCGCCCCAGAGTTCACGAAGAAGACGCTGTCGAACGCGCCGCCGGCGAAGCGCACGAGCTTGCGGGCCGCCCGCGCGCGCACCTCCATCGGCACGGCGTTGCTCTGGAAATTGCAGCTCGCGGCTTGCTGCTGCAGAGCGCGGGTCCAGCCCGGGTGGCCGTAGCCGAGCGCCGCCACGGCATGACCGCCGTAGAGGTCGAGGATGCGCCGGCCATCGCGCGTATACAGCCAGACGCCCTCGGCATGCACGACTTCGATGGGGTACTGCGCGAAGACGGGCGCAAGACAGTCGGCGGGAGAGTTGTCATGGAGTTCAGCGTTCATGTCAGGTCCACCCCGCCGCTGGCGCCGTGAGCCCCGCCGTCTCCTCGAGGCCGAGCAGCCGGTTCATCCACTGCATGGCGCCGCCTGCCGCGCCCTTGTTGAGATTGTCGATCACGCACATCACGGCAACGGTGCGTCCATTGGCCGCGGCGGACAGGTGCGCATAGTTGCTGGCGACGACGTCCTTGACACGCGGCGCGCCGTCGAGCACGCGGACGAAAGGCCGACCGGCGTAGAACTCCCGGAGCCTCGCGAGAACGCGCGCGGTGTCGGCAGGCTCAGCGAGACTGGCCTGCACGGTCACGTGGATGCCGCGAGCGAACGGACCGGAGTGCGGTACGAAGGCGAACTCGGCCATCACGCCGGTGGCCGCGGCGGCGCAGGCCGTGATCTCGGGAATGTGCCGATGCACGAGCGCGTTGTAGGAGTACAGGTCGCTGTGACGTGTCGGATGATGCGTGCCGTCGATCGGCTTGCGCCCAGACCCCGTGCTGCCCGTCACACCCGACACGAACAGCGTCGGGCCCGCGAGCCCGCTGGCGAGCAGCGGTACGGCGGCGAGCAGCGTCGCGGTCGCAAAGCAGCCGGGATGTGCGACGTGGCGCGTGGATAGCTGCGAGAGGTGCTCGGGTACCGCGCAGGTGAAATCCCCGAGGCGGGCCGGCGCGCCGTGCTCGTGCCCGTAGACCGCGGCGTAGGCCGCGGCGCTGCCGTAGCGGTAATCCGCGGAGATGTCGACGACGCGCGCGTCGGTGCCGGCTGACTCGCTGGCCGCGAGCAGCTGGTCGATCAGCGCCGCGCTGACGCCGTGCGGTGCCGCGCTGAAGATGCCGCTGCGCGGCAGCGTTGCGACGAGCCGCGAGATCTCGGCCTGCGACTGGAAGCGGGCGTCGCCGAGTACGGCGGCCAGGTGCGGAAACGCGCGACCGACCGGCTCGCCGGGCTGCGAGTCGGACAACACGCCGGCGAGTTGGAGCTGCGGATGGCCGAGCACGAGGCGGATCAGCTCGCCGGCGACATACCCGGTGCCGCCGAGCACCACCACTGGAATCCTGGCGGCGCTCGGGCTCATGCGCTCGCGACCGCCGGAAACTTTGCGCCGAGGCCGATCGATTCGATCACCCAGTCGCCGAGCGCGGCGCCATGGGTCAGCGCGTTGAAGGCCTTGACGCGCATCTGATCCTGGATGATGTCGACCCCTACGGCATTGTCGGTCGCAGGCCCGGTGACGGCGCAGGGTTCTATCTGGAAGCGCTCGCGCAGCAGCTTGACGCCGCCCCAGGCGGCGACCGGGTCGTTGGCGGACAGGACGAGCGCCGTCAGGGACTTGCGGATAGCCTCGTCGTCGAGGATCGCATCGACGCCGTAGGCACCGAGGATGCCGTCGCCGAGCTCGAAGACGATGACATCGGGCTTGTTGGCGGCCATCTCGGTCAGCATCGTCCGCGTCAGCGCCGGACCGGTCCGCGGCGTCGTCGTGACGACGCCGAGATCGGTGAAGATCATCGAATTGCGCGCGCCGGCGTCCTCCATCGCGAGGATGTCGCGTCGCAACGAAACACCGGTGGCCTTGAACACGTCGACGACGAGCCCCCGGTGCCGCATGCGGCTGACCATGGAGCATGCCGCGGCGGTCTTGCCGGCTTCCATGCAGGTTCCCGCGAGTGCCACGACCGGGATGCCGCGTGTATCGAGTGCGGCGCCATGGTCGAGCCTGCGGTACCCGACGCGCGCGGGCACGCCGATGCGCTCGCCGAGGTAGGGGAACTGCAGCACCACGCCGAGCACGCGACAGTCGAACGGTTTGCCGCGATCAGGATTGGCGGAGTCGCAGATGCCGAGCACGCCGCCGATGTTGAGCATCTGGATGATGTCGCCGGCCTTCAGCGATTCGGGCACGTGGCCCGAGTAGCCGAACAGCGCCTTCCGATGACCGAGCGCGCCGACGACGATGTCGCCCATGTTGACCTTGGCCATGCGGCCACTGGTCAGCTCGAGCGTGTTGTACGTCGACTTGCTGGTCAGCACCTCGACGACCACGACCACGCCTTCCTCGGCAGGGATATTGTCGGTTTCGATGCGCAGCTCGTGCCCCAAGCCACAAGCCTGCGTGATGGACGCGATCTTGTCGACGACGACGGTCTTCATTCAATTCGCCTTCGCCTGTGTGGCGGCCCGCAGGCCAGCGCGACGATGTAACACCCCCGGCAGGCCGACGATGCGCGAGAACCCCAACGCATCGGCCGCCGTCCATTCGCCTACCGCCTCGCCGTACACGCTCTTCGAAGCGGCCATCAGCGAGTACGGCGATTCGACGCCCTCGACGAACAGCGAGCCTGGACGCATCAGCACGTGCACGATGCCGGTGACCCGCTCCTGGGACTGCAGGAACAGGGCCTCGATGTCGCGGCAGACCGGATCGAGCAGCTGGCCTTCGTGCACCCAGTCACCGTACGGTCCGGCCAGAGATTCCTTGATCCGCTGCTGGCGCGCCGTGAGCACGAGCTTCTCGAGCTCGCGATGGGACGTCAGCAGCGTCTCGGCGGCCGGCGCCTCGAACGCGACGCGACCCTTGGTGCCGATGAAGGAGTCGCCGAGATGGATGCCGCGGCCGATGCCGAACGGGCCCGCGATGCTCTCGAGCCGTTCCGTAACCTCGACCGGTGGCATGAAACGGCCGTCGATCCCGACCGGTATGCCTCGCTCGTAGTGGATCGTGTGGCGCTCGGGCGGACGAGGTTTCGAGAACGCATCCTTCGACAGCACCCACTGCTCCTCAGGGATGCTGCCCGTCGAGGTCAGTGTCTCCTTGCCGCCGATCGTGACGCCCCACAGCCCCCGATTGATCGAGTAGGCCGCGCCGAAGGGCGGCACCGGCAGGTTGCGGGCCTGCAGGAACTCGAGCTCCTCCTGACGTTTGAAGGCCTTGTCGCGCACCGGGGCGATGACTTCGAGATCGGGCGCCAGCGTGCGGAGCGCAACTTCGAAACGAACCTGATCGTTGCCCGCCGCGGTGCAGCCGTGAGCGACGCTGCCCGTACCCAGCTTGCGGGCCATCTGCGCGATTGTCTGCGCCTGCATGACGCGCTCGGCGCCGACGCAGAGCGGATAGAGCTGGCCGCGCCGCACGTTGCCGATGACCAGAAAGCGCAGCACCTGATCGAAATAGTCGGCGCGCGCGTCTATCTGATGATGCTCGACGGCACCGAGTGCGAGCGCTCGTTCGCGCAGCGTCTTCGCCGTCGCGGCGTCGATGCCGCCCGTATCCACCGTCACGGTGATGACCGGGCGCCGATGGTTCTCCTTGAGCCAGGGAACGAGGAATGACGTGTCGAGACCGCCGGAATAGGCGAGGACGATGGGCTGGGTCATGCAGATGCTCGTGGTTGGAACGCGAGGCTGTCGGTTCAGCGGGCCGGGAGACGGAGGGCCTCGCGCAGCCGTGCCACGGCCCGCGCCTGCGCACGTGCCGTGTCGGTAGCGAGGAAGATCGTGTCGTCGCCGGAAATCGTGCCGACGACTTCGGGCCACTCTGCCTTGTCGATCGCCGCGGCGACGCTCTGGGCGGCTCCGACCGTGGTCTTGAGGACGATGAGCGAGGTGCCGGCGGTGGCTAGGCCGCGCACGAACTGGCGCAGCATACCGAAGTCGCTGTTGACGTGGCTGGTGGCCTCCGCAGGCGGGAGGTAGCGGCCCGATGCCTTCAGGACGCCGAGCTCGCGCAGGTCGCGGCTGATCGACGACTGCGTGACCTCATGGCCTTCGCGCCGCAGCAGCCGGACCAGCTCGTCCTGTTTGCGCACCGGCGTCTCGCGCAGGATGCGCAGGATGGCGTCGCGGCGGCTGGCGCTGTGAAAGTCGATGTGCATAAACTTGCAACAATTATGCATAAAAATGCAAACGCGTCAAGAGCCGGCTCTCGGTGTCAGCGGACCGTCGGCCTGTTTCCGACAGGTGTGCCGCCGGTCCGGGGCCCTGTGCTAACGTCCGTGTCATGGATACGGATCGCCGCCAGATGCTCCTTTCCGGCACGGCCACTCTAGCCGGTCTCGTCGCCGTGCCGACTCAGGCCAATGCCGCGCGCGCCCAACCCGGACCGGCGGGCGGCGTGCCGGCAGAGCTCGATGACGGGGCGCTGCTCGCAGCCTTTGTCAAAGCGCGCTACGCGCTCGACGGGCGGGTCACATGCGGCTGGGTAGATGTGATCACCCACGCCTTCATGGACGGCGCCACCTACCCGCTGTACCGGCTGCGCGCCGGAACGTGGTCATGGCTGCGGCGCGTCGACGCGACGCGTTACACGGGGCGGACGCTCGAAGTGGCGTATTTCTTCGATGCAGAGACCGACGAGCCTCTGACTCGGCTCGCGATGCCGGTCACGGGCCACGAGGTTGACGTGAAACCTTATCGCGCGGGCCCCTCCAACCTCATGGTCGGGGTGCGCGAGCAGTCCACCGACGTCTTCCGCATGGCAGCCGAGACGCGCGATGGATCCGCGTTCTTCCGACCCGGTACGAGGCAGCGATCCCAGACGCTCTCGCAGCCGGTGCGCGAAGCGGATCGGCTCTACATCCGCGAGGATATCGCGACACGCGTGATGGACGAGGCGGGCGCGAGACCGAGGTTCTTCTATGCCGAGTGGACGATCACCGAGGTCGCATGGAGCGACGTGCGGAATCCGCGGCTGATGAGCGCGACGTCGACTCTGCAGTACTCGGCGGTCGCCGCGTTCCGCCCCTGGATGCGGATGGACGGTGTCGAGGGGCACACGCTGCAGAACGGCCGTGGTGGCAAGGTTCCGGGCGCGGAGCACTTTCCGCCGCGCCTGCTCGAGATGGTGCGCCGCTTCGATCCCGATCTGCTCGACGATCCGCGCAAGGTGCTCGGCGTGCAGCACACCGGCTGAGCAACGTACGACCTGCTGCGGTTTACTTCTCTATCGTGTAGACGATCTCGGCACTGCGTTCCTTGCCAGCCTCGGTACGCAGCGTCCAGCGGTCGCCGAGCGTGTAACGGAGCTTGATGGTATTGATCGATTCGGCCAGCGAGATGCCGTAGCTGACGTAGAGCCGCGGCGAAAGGTACTTGCCGAGCACCAGCGACGTCTCGTTGGAAAGGTCCTGCTCGATGCTGACGTCCTCGATGCCGACCTTTGCACCGAGCTGTTGCGCAATGACCGCGCCCCCCTGGGCGATGACTTCGCTGCGACGCGCGGCAGCGTCCCGGTTTTCGCTCTGTGCCGATTCGAAGGTGCCGCCCGCGAGGATCAGCGAGACGATCTGTGACTGAGGCAGCGCGGGCTCCGAGAAGAACGTCATCCTCGGCGCGCGCAGCGTGCCGCGGACGTTCACCCCTGCGATCATGTCGGGGAACTGTTTCTGGGCGCGCAGGTCGATGCCGGGATCGGCGAGCAGGCCACCACTGAAGATCAACCGGCCGCGCTGGATGTCAAGCCGGCGCCCGAGCGCGGCGTACTTGCCGTCGGCGACGCTGAGCTCACCGGTGCCGCGGCTGATACCGTCGGTGCCGGTAGCCACCGCAAGAGCGCCCTCGATGCGGCCGGAGAGCCCGAAGCTGTCGAGCGTGACGCGCTCGCCGAGCACCATGCGCACGCGGCTCGCGACGCGAAAGCTCTGATCCGGGTCCGGCCGGATTTCGCCGAGGATGATCTCGTCCGAAGAGCTGAGCACGGCGCCCGTGAGGTCCGCCGGCGTGATCGCCGCCTCTGGTATGCGCACCTCTCCTTCGATGTCGAGTCGACGGCCGTCGATGCGGAAATCGAGTTTCGGTGATGCCTTGATCCGCGCCTCCGGCACGTTGACCAGCAGCAGGTTCTCGCCGCGCAGGTTCATGCGACCGCGCGGCAATCCTTCGCGCCAGCGTACCTCGCCGTCGAAGGCGAGCTGGCCGTCGCCGGCCCGGGCCTCGCCGCGAAAAGCGAGGCCGTTGTCGAGCAGCCGCGCCTCGGTGTCGGCGGCGCGCAGCGCGAGGTTGATCTGATAAAGATCCAGCTCGCCGTTGCGCAGGCGCGCGATGCCGTTGAGCGAGGGCATGCCCACCGTGCCGCCGACGACGAGATCGGCGTCGAGCCGGCCGGCCGCGCGGTCGATCTCGGGCACGTAGAGATTGACGAAGCCCAGCGCCGTCGTCGAAGCGCGCAGCGTCGCCCGTAGCGGCATGTCGGTGTAAGACTCCCCCCGGCGCGTGGCCGTTGCGCTCGCCTCTATCGTGCCGGTCGGCCCGGCGTCGAGGTCGAGTTTCGCTGCGATGACCTCCGCGCCGGCGTCGGCGCTGAAGGTGCCGGAGCCGAGCTCGATGACATCGACGCGCCCGTTGACGCGGCGGCGCCGCAACTGCGCGCCACTGAGGGTGGCGCGGGCACTGCCGAGCACGGGACCGTCGCCGGTGCCGCGCGCATTCGCGTCGAGATCCAGCGTCCCTTCGTAGACGACGCGCGGCGTGAGTCCGGCGGTCAGCGCAGCGATCGGCAGTTTCGTCGCCGCAACCGTGGCACTCCAGCCTGCGGAGCCCCAGTCGGCGCTGCCGCAGAGGCGCGCCTGCTCCCCGCGCAGGCAAAGCCGCTCGAGGCGACCCGAGTCGAACGCAACGCGCAGCGATGCGGGCGCATCGAGGCGCTGGCGCAGATCGGCCTCGTCGTCGACGCTAAGCTCGCGCCATTCGCCGCGCCAGCCCTCGTCGGCAAAGCCGCCCTCGACCTTGGCACGGAGGCGGCCGTTCGGCGCCTCGGCATCGAGACTCAGGCGATGCTGCTCGGTCCGGCCCTGGAGTGACAGCGCGATCCGCCCGAGCGAGCGTCCCGACGCCTCGAGACCACGCGCTTCGATGCGGACGTTGGAACCGCGGCCGGCGCGCGGATCGAAGTCCACATCCGCGTCGAGTGAGACGAGGCGCCACTGTTCGAGCTCGATGTCGCGCCCACTGGCGGTGAGCTTGAGAACCGGCTGGCGCGACGTACCGGTCAGCAGGCCGCGGGCCCGGAGCGCACCGCGGCCCCGCGGTGTCAGCACGGCGAGGTCGTCGGCGTCGAGCTCGAAATCGAGGTCGTAGGCCGTCGGCTCGACGCTGCCGTCGGCGCGCAGCCGCAGGCTGCCGGCCGCGACGTTCACGCCCTCGAACAGCCAGCGCTGCCCGCGCTTCTGGATACGACCGCGCCCGCGCGCGGCGGCGCCGCGTAGTCGCCCACCGAGATTGCTGAAGCGTGCTTCGAGGCTCGTCGCCGCTCCTAAGGCATCGCCGCTGACCTCGAACTCGAACCCGATGCGGCCGGGCAGGGCGGGCCGGATCATGCCGGGATCGAGCCCGCTCATGCTGCCGGTGAAGCGCCAGCGCTGGCTCGGCGACCAGTGAACGTCGCCGCGCAGGTGAGCCGTGCCGGCGAAGAGCGCGACCGATCCCTCGTGGATGAGCAGTCCGTCGCGGGCGAGCGAGCCGCGCACGCTGATCGGCACGGTCTGGCCGAGATCGGGTTGATCGAAGCGACCTGCGGCGCCGATCGCATAGGGCCAGACACCGTCGAGGGTGAAGGCGCCGCTGCTATCGCGGATCGCGGGCGCCGCGCCGATCAGCGGCCAGCGCAGATCGGACCAGCTGCCGGCCAGCGCGAGTCGCGGGCCGTCGCGCACGGCTTCGATTTCGCCACTGGCTTCGAGCGTCGATCTCGACGACCGATGGACGAGGCGGATGCGGTCGCAGCGCAGCACTCCCCTGACCCAGTTGCCCTCGAAGAGCGCGTCGAAGGCGCCGGCGGCGAGTCCGGCGGAATCGAGCGAACCCTCGGCCCGGAAGCCGTCGCGATCGCCGGCGAGCTCGAGCTGGCCCGTGATCCGTCCAAGCGCGCCGCCCGAGCCAAGGGCGCGCAGGTCGAACTCGCTGACGCGAGCATCGGCGCGCCAGTGCCACCGGCCACGCAGATCCAGCAGTTCGCCTTCGATGGCGGCCGTCATCGGTGCCGTGATCCGCACCGATGCCGGCAGGCGATCGAGGTTGCCGTCGAAGTCGGCGGTCGCGATCCAGGTCGGCTGCCCCTGCGGTGCATAGCGCCAACGGGTCGTGCCCGACAGCCGCAGCGGCTCCGCGGCGGTCAGCAGTGCCGAGCCGCCGCCGCTCAGCACGCCGCCGACGTCGACGGCCGAATCCGTGAACCGGATCGTCTTGTGACGCGCCACGCCCGAGGCGCGAAGGTCATTGCCGGCGAGCAGGAAGCCGTTGACGAGCCGGACCTCGGCGCGGATGACACGGATGTCGTCGCCGACGATCGTCAGGAAACGGGGCAGGAATCGCGGTTCGCGATGCGGTGGCGGCTTCCGGCGGCGATGCAGATCGGCGGTCGCAAGCTCGACGCGCAGGTCGCGTGCCTTGATCGTCTGCCAGAGCAGCGGCAGTATCTCGATCCGGCCGGTGGTGCGCTCGATGCGCAAGGAAACGAGTTCGTGCTCGAGCGTGAAGCGCTCGAGACGGAATCCGCCGGCCAGCGTGCCGGAGAAGCCCTCGGCCCGCAGGCTGACCTTGCCGAGGCGCTCGGGCAGCCGCTCGAGCAGGAAGCGCGGCGCCGACTCGGTGTAGCCGAGCAGCAGGAAGGCGGCGACGCTGATGAAGAGCGCGGTGCCGACAATACCAGTGATCGACCAGGTGATGCGGCGGATCACGGCTTACAGCTTCGGCGTGAAGTTGAAGTGCAGTCGTGGACCCGGCCGATCGCCGAAGCCCGGTTCGGAGCCGCACCGGGGATCCGGGGCGGCCGCGTGGCAGCGCGGATTGGTCAGCGGCTGCGCGAGGTCGACGCCGACCGACACGACGGGCAACCGCCAGCGCAGACCGATGCCGATCGAGAACTGCAACGGATCGCCGAAGGAATTGAACGCATTGCCGGCGTCCGCGAACACGGCGAGCGCGAGGTTGCGCGGCAGGTCGCGTTCGATCTCGACGGTGGCTGCGAGCATGTGCCGACCGCCGACCTTGACGCCGTCGTCGAGCGGCGAGAGCTCGTTGTAGCCGAAGCCGCGCACGCTGCGATCGCCGCCTGCGAAGAAGCGCTGCGAGCCCGGCAGCTCGCTGAACTCAGCGACGGCGCTTGCGCCGAGCTGGCCGCGCAGCAGCAACTGCCATTTGGGAGCGACGACGAAGCGACGTTCCGTCTCGAGACGCAGCTGCAGGAAGTCCGAGTCGGAGCCGAGGAAACCCGTCGAGCCGCGCAGTTCGGCGTAGAGCGCACGGCTGAACAGCGCCTCGCCGAGGTAGCCCTGGGGCACCGATGCATAGCTGACCCCCGGGATGAACAGCGTATCGATGCGTCGTAGGTCGGTCGGCCGGTTCAGCCTCTGCGGTTCGATCGTGCGCGTGCGGGTCACCGTGCCGAAGATCACGCGCTGCCATCGGCCCATCACCTGGGTGATGCTGGGCTCGAACTCGAGGCTGCGCGTCTCGATATCGGCGAGATCCTGGTTGTCGAGAGTCATACGCGTGCTGAACTTCTCGACTGCCGGATCGCCTATCGGTATGACGTAATGCGCGTCGAGCGCCTGGACAGTCTGTGCGGTGCGCGCCTCGATCCGAAACCGGTGGCCTCGACGATTGACGCGGCGATTGTCCCAAGCGACTGAGCCGCGCAGCCGCGTGTCGGTGCCGTAGCCGACACCGAACTGGTAGCGGTCACGGCGGTTGGGATCCGCACGTATGCTCACCGGCACGGTGAGCGCCGCGCGATCCGGCTCGCCCGGCAGCACCTCGACGGTGGAGAAATAGAGGCTGTCGTCGAGCGCAAACTGCGTGCGTAGCAGTTGCGCGGCATCGAACGGCTGATTCTCCCGGTAGCGCAGGTAGCGCCGCGCCAGCGACTCATTGATCGCCTGCTGCTCGATTCGCGTGGTGCCGAACCGGTAACGCTCGCCGGTCACGAGGTGCAGCGTGGCCGTTGCCGAGTAAGCCGATGGATCGACGCGCAGCTCCGCGCGGGTCATATGCGCGTCGAGATAGCCATGATTCGCGGCCGTGCGCAGCAGCGCATTCTTGGTGCCATCGTAGTCGGCGTGGCGCAAGGGTTGCCCGGCGCGCAATGCCGAGCTGCGTTGGATCGCAAGGAACACCGGGTCGCTGGCGCCGGGCCCCTCGATCACCAGATCGACATCGTCGAGCACGACGCGGCGGCCCGCCTCGATCCGAATGAAGGCTCGCCAGTTGCGGGAAGAGACCTGCGAGACCTCGGTGCGGACCTTGGGTTCGTAATAGCCGAAGGGCCGCATCGCGGCCATCACTTCGCGCTCGGCTCGTTCCTGGAGGCGTTCGACCAGGACGGCGTCGAGATCGTCACGCTCGCGGTAGCGAGCCAGGCTCAGGAACACGAGGATGTTGGCGAGTACGTCGGGTTCGACGCCCTGGACGTCGATGTCGATGTCCGCGCGCGCACCTGGGGCTATGCCGAGCAGAGCGATGAAGACTAGGATGGATGCGCGCAGCCGGCTCAAGGGCAGGGACCGCCAGGGACGTTGTCAGTGAAGGATTCTACTCAGAGCGCCGCGCTGCCGGCAGGTTCCGCACGCATGCCTTCGGGCCGCGACGCTCAGAGACTGTTCAGCTCGAGTTCAGTTTCGCCCGTCGCCCGACCGTCGGCTGCGTAGCGCCGCTCCTTGATGACGCCGTTTCCACGCGCGTCGATGAGCGCCACGGTCGCGCAGCGCGTGCCGTACTCGGGGTGAACCACGAACGGCGATGACAGCACGTGTTCCCACTGTGGCGTCAGGCCCGTCGCGGGGAGATCGTGCAGTTCTGCGCGGGTGCGATCCTCGAGCGAGTCCAAAAGTGCATCCTGAAGCGCGTGCAGGGCAATCTCCCGGTCCACCCGATCGAGCAGGGCGCGCAGACGTTCGCGAACACGGATCAGCTTGGGCCAGGGCGTGTCGAGGAAGTGATTACTGAGTCCGTAAACCCCGGGCTGCAGGCGGCGCGCGAACTCGTCGGCCCGGTTCGACGCGTACCAGAGTTCGGCCCCATCGCAGAGCAGCAGGTTGAACCCGGCATAACCCATCGAGTCGGCTTCTATCTGCTCCAGAAAGCGCTCGGCCGGCAGGTCGCTGGCGAGGAACCGCGGGATCAGCGTGCCACGCGATGGCGCCGCACGGCGCGGACGACCGTGTTCGCGAAAATTCGTGATCACGCCGAAACGCCTGGCGCGGCCGAAGGCGAGCCAGGTACCACCGGCCTGCAGGTCGCGACCGGCGATGATCGGTGGATGATCCCAGCGCGCGAGGGGAACCGCCGCGCGTGCGTGGAACTCGTCGCGATTCGCGGCGAGCGCAAGCGTGTGGGCGGAGTGCACGCGCCAGGCGACTGCCAGCAGGCACATCGTCAGGTTCCGGTGCCGGCGGCCCGCGATGACCGGGGCTTGAGTCCTCGCCACAGCACGACCAGCAGCCGCAGCCCGACCGCGGCCGCGAGCGCCGTACCGAGCCGGATGGACACGAGGATCTCGGTCGGGGCCATGCCCGCGGTCGTGGATGGCGCTACCAGCCCGGCTGGCCGAGCGTGGCGAGAGGCTGCGGCCACCCGGCGTCGAACCAGTGCGCGATCAGGCGATGCGAGATGGAGGTATGCGGCGGCAGCAAGGCTTCCCCACGCGCGATCTGCTCGCGCGAGAACCAGCGTGCATCCTCGAGTTCGGCATCGGCACAGGCGATCGCCCCGGTCGCGGCCTCGGCCATGAAGCCGAGCATCAGCGAGGACGGGAATGGCCACGGTTGCGAGGAGTGATAATGCGCGGCGAGCACGCGTACGCCAGTCTCCTCGGCCACTTCGCGCGCGACGGCGTCCTCGAGGCTCTCGCCGGGTTCGACAAAACCGGCGATTGTCGAGTAGCGACCTGGTGGCCAGCTCGCCTGACGGCCGAGCAGCGCACGCTCGCCGTCCGTGACCAGGACGATGATCGCGGGATCGATCCGTGGGAACACCTCGATGCCGCAGGTAGGGTTCGCGCAGCGCATGACGTGGCCGGCGCGGTGCGGTTCGGCGGGTGCGCCGCAGGCGCTGCAATAGCGATGCCGGCCGCGCCACCAGCTCATCGCGCGTGCGTAGGCGAGCAGACCGGCCTCGTCCGCGTCCAGCAGCGGAGCGAGCGGTCGGAGCTCCTCGAAGCGCGTGCCGGAAGGCAACAGCCGCTCGGTCGCGGCAGGGTCCTGCGCGGTCGAAGTGTCGACAAGCACGCAACGAGCATCGTGGTACCAGCCGAGCAGCAGCATCGACCGTGGGTCGGCTTCGTCGACCAGCGGGTGACTGGCGTCGAGAAAAGCGACGCGCGGCCGCGGAGCGGTGACGATCAGCTGCGCGGTGCCTCGCGCCAGGACGAAGCGCGTGGTCGGGTCGCGTCGGGCCTCCTCATGCCACTGCGGATGCTCGCGCTGTTCGCTCCGCCGATCGAGATAGGGGCCGGCAAGGAAACTTTCCGAAAGGCGCTGTGCGGGCATCGGTCGTGGTCGGCGCCCGCGACGGGCTGCCAGCTGGCTGGGTCGGCGAATTCTAGCACCGCTGCGACACTGCCAGTCCTGCGCTGCCTAAAGGCGCCGCGCGCGCCGCGCGGGCGCCCAGCCCGGGCGCAAGTTCCGCGCCGCAGGGGCCGCAGAGCGAGGGGCGCGTCGCGAGCAGGTCGATGATGCCCGGACTCGCGCAAATCGGACAGGGTTCGAGCCGCAACTCGTCGCCGCGGGCGAGCGTGACCAGCAGGAACGCCGCGTGCTCGAAGCTGATGGGCGACGCTCCGTAGAGATTGCGAAAGCTTTCGTAGGCGTTGCAGAGCAGTTCGCCGCGCGGTGCACTGGGGAGCACGCGCGCCGCGTCCGCGACGCGTTGGCGCGGCAGCGCGCCGAATAGCTGCATGAGTGTGGCGAGCGCCGCCGCGTCCTGACGCACGCTGTCGGAGCGCGTGAAGAAACCGATCTGCTGTGGCGACTTGCCGCGATGACGCACGACTCGCGGACCGTCGCAGCCGGCCAGGTAGCTGCGGTAGAGCTTACGGATGCGATCGTCTGTCAGTCCGGTCCACAGGCGGATGGTGCGCGTGCGCGCCTCATGCCGGATCAGGCGTATGGCCAGATCGATGCGCAGGCGGTCGCGGCTGTAGCGGTCGTCCGAGATTCTCATGGTGCTCCCCGCGAGGTGTGTTCGGGTTCGCCGTTTTTATGGGAAAATAATCCCAAAAATAGACGGGCATTGCCAAGTCCATTGCGGCAGGATATCTGCCGCAAAGCCGGAGGAATGCATGAGCCAGACCACGCCGCAGCGCGACCGCGCCGCCCGCCGATCCGACCAGGTCCGCAGCGATCCGCGGCGCCCGCAGCCGCCCCGGATGCAGGGGCCACAGAACGGGCTCGGCGCGCACGAGCCGCTACCATCCTCCCGTCTTGGCGACGACGTGCTCGACGCAGCCGTGCTGCTCGAGATTCGGTCCCTTAATCTCCGTGGCGTGCTGCTGCTGCAGGAGGCGGCGCGCGGGCTCGCCGGGCTCGATGCCGAGGCGCGGGCGGCGACGCCGGAGGTTGGCAGCATCGGTGGGCTGGTCGCGTCGGGCCTGCGCGAGTGGCTGGTGTTCGATGGTGCGGCGCGCGAGCGACTCGCGAGCCAGCCTTTCCTGCTGTTCGACATGGGGCTCGCCGATCCGCTGCGCTGGCGGCAGTTGCTGACCCGCAGAATCGCCGAGCAGCCAGCCGGCACTGGACCGGCGGGCGCACCCCTTGGCCCTATGCTCGCGTACGCCCGCGTATTGCTGCACTACGTGTGGCATCTGGCCCGCACGGCTCCGCGTTCGGCGGCCATCGTGGCCGGCATGGCCCCCGATACGGCGGCGCTGCTGCGCGGCTGCAGCGTCGAGCGTCTCGATGTTCTCGCATCGCACTGCGCCCAGTGGTTGCAGCCGCGCTGGGCTGCGGATCCGGCTTTCTGGTCCGAATTGCTGCAGGCGGCGCTCGCCAGCGACGATCCGGGTCGCACCCGGCGAGCCAGCCTGCGGGCGCTACAGCGCATAGGCGGCGCTCTGGCCCGGTGCTAGCGGGCGACCGCGCGGCCCAGCGGGGTGCCGCTGTGGTAGATTGTCGACGTCCCACTATGAATGCGCTCTCGGTACGCCAGCTCGTCAAGACCTACCGGAATGGCGTACAGGCTCTCAAGGGCATCGATCTCGAGGTCGAGCGTGGCGACTTCTTTGCGCTGCTCGGACCAAACGGCGCCGGCAAGACCACGCTGATCGGCATCGTGACTTCGCTGGTCACGAAGACCAGTGGTCAGCTTAGCGTGTTCGGCTACGACATCGATCGGGATCTCGAAGCGGCGAAAGCCTGCATCGGCGTCGTGCCGCAGGAGATCAACCTCAACCAGTTCGAGACGCCCGAAACCATCGTCGTCAACCAGGCCGGTTTCTATGGCATTCCCCGCCATGTCGCCCGCGAACGCGCCGAGAAATACCTGACCCAGCTTTCGCTGTGGGACAAGCGCCACAAGACCACGCGCTCGCTCTCGGGCGGCATGAAGCGCCGGCTGATGGTTGCCAGAGCGCTGATGCACGAGCCCAGGCTGCTGATCCTCGACGAGCCGACTGCGGGAGTCGACATCGAGATCCGCCGCTCAATGTGGGACTTCCTGCGCGAGCTCAATGCGCGCGGCACCACCATCATCCTCACCACTCACTACCTCGAGGAGGCGGAGGCGCTCTGCCGCCACATTGCGATTATCGACGGCGGCCGGATCGTGACCCGCGATCGCATGGACCGACTGCTGCGTCAACTTCACACCGAAGTGTTCGTGCTGAACACGCGTGGCACGCTCGCGCACACCCCGTCGATCGCCGGATACGGTGTCGAGCTCGTCGACGAGCACACCCTCGAAGTCGAGGTCTCGAAGGACCGGAACCTGAACGAGCTGTTCGCCGCGCTGTCCGCGAGTGGCATCGAGATTGTCTCGATGCGCAACAAGGTCAATCGCCTCGAGGAAGTCTTCGTGCGCCTGACGGACCGCGGCGGCACCCAGACTCCACGCGCCGAGCCAGCGCCGCCGGCGCGGATGGCACATCCATGACCGCCACCCCTGGAGCCGCGTCTGTTCGGCCTGACGGGATGCCGGCCCGGCCGCCGATGGGGCGGGTCCGCTGGATCGGCTTTCACACCATTGTCATGCGGGAGCTGCAGCGCATCCTGCGGATCTGGGGCCAGACGATCGTGCCCTCGGCGGTAACGGCCACACTCTATTTCCTGATCTTCGGTAGCCTGATCGGCCGCCGGATCGGCGAGATGGGTGGAGTACCTTATACGCAGTACATCGCCCCCGGGCTCATTATGATGGCGGTCATCACAAACGCCTATGCCAATACGGTCTCCTCGTTCTTCGGCGCGAAGATGCAGCGCTTTCTCGAGGAGATCAGCGTGTCGCCGCAGCCAAGCTGGATCGTTGTGCTCGGCTATGTCGGCGGTGGCGTGCTGCGTGGACTGCTGGTCGGCGCCGTGGTCACGCTGGTCTCGCTGTTCTTCACG
>CAZAWM010000015.1:0-371 GCA_964488605.1 uncultured Steroidobacteraceae bacterium
GTCACGCCAGGGACCGTGCGCGGCGCGGTCGCGGGACCGGAAGTGTACTCAGTCGCCGTCGCCGTTACCCCCGTCGTCTGCAGCGTCATGGACGACTGGAGGCGCTTCGCCACTGCCGTGTTCACGGGCCACGGCACGGTAGCCGATGTCACGCCGGTAATGCATGCCCTCCCATGCGATGCAGTCGACGAGCGCGTACGCGGCCCGCTGGGCCTCGGCGACGGAATCCCCGAGGCCGACCGCGCAGAGCACTCTGCCGCCATTCGTGATCACGGCGCCATCGGCGCGTGTCGACGTTCCGGCATGGAACACCTTGCCGGGCAGCGTGGCGGCGCGTTCGAGCCCGGTGATCGGATCACCCTTGCGTACGG
>CAZAWM010000015.1:381-7842 GCA_964488605.1 uncultured Steroidobacteraceae bacterium
TACGGTATCGGGATAGCCGCCGGCAGCGAGCACGACACCGAGTGCAGCGCGTGGATCCCAGTCCATCGCCATCTGGTCGAGCCGCCCGTCGAGAGCCGCCTCGCACAGCTCCGTGAGATCGGAGCGTAGCCGCATCATGATCGGCTGCGTCTCGGGATCGCCGAAACGGCAATTGAACTCGAGCACGTTCGGCGTGCCGTCCGGAGCGATCATCACGCCGGCATAGAGGAAGCCCGTGTAGGACATGCCTTCGGATGCCAGGCCGCGGATCGTCGGCTCGATGACCTCGCGCATGATGCGCGCATGCAGCGCTGGCGTGACCACCGGCGCCGGCGAGTAAGCGCCCATGCCGCCGGTATTGGGGCCGAGGTCGCCGTCGTCGCGGCGCTTGTGGTCCTGCGACGTGGCGAATGGCAACACGTGCTGGCCGTCGGCCATGACAATGAAGCTCGCCTCCTCGCCTGGCAGAAACTCCTCGATGACGACTTCGTCGCCAGCGCTGCCGAAGCGGCCGTCGAACATCGCCAGTGCGGCTGCGATCGCCTCGTCGGCGCTCTGCGCGATCACTACCCCCTTGCCGGCAGCGAGGCCGCTCGCCTTGACGACGATCGGGGGGCGCCGGCTACGCACCCAGGCGGCGTCGAAGTTCGCACGCGTGAAGGCCGCGTAGCCGGCGGTCGGGATCCCGTGACGACGCAGGAAGGCCTTCGTGAAGGCCTTGGATCCCTCGAGCCTGGCCGCAGCGCGTCGCGGACCGAAGCACCGCAGTCTGGCCGCCTCGAAGGCGTCGACGACGCCCAGCACCAGCGGCGCCTCGGGGCCGACGATAGTCAAGCCGATGCGCTCCCGTCGCGCGAGGGCGACGAGGCCGTCGATGTCCTCCGCGGCCACCGCGACGTTGCGCACCCGCGGCTCGCGCGCGGTGCCGGCGTTGCCCGGCGCGACGAGCACCTCCGCTACCCTGGGTGACTGCGCGCACTTCCAGGCGAGCGCGTGTTCGCGCCCGCCGCCGCCGATGACCAGCACCCGGAGACTCCCGCTGCCCGCCATGCCCTTGCCTCAGTGCCGGAAGTGGCGCATGCCCGTGAACACCATGGCCATGCCATGCTCGTCGGCCGCTGCAATGACTTCAGCGTCGCGCTTGCTGCCGCCCGGCTGGATGACGGCGCGGATGCCGTGCCCGGCCGCGACGTCGACGCCGTCGCGGAAAGGGAAGAACGCGTCGGAAGCCATGACGGCTCCGGCGACCGGCAGTTTCTCGTCGGCCGCCTTCATCGCCGCGACGCGGCTCGAATAGACGCGGCTCATCTGGCCGGCGCCGACGCCGATCGTCGCACCGTCGCGCGCATAGACGATGGCGTTCGACTTCACGAACTTGCAGACGCGCCACGCGAACAGTAAATCATCGAGCTCGGCATGCGTCGGTGCGCGCGCCGTGACCACCCGTAGCCGATCGCGGTTTACCACGGCGGTGTCGCGCTCCTGAGCGAGCAGTCCGCCCGTGACGCTGCGGATCTCGAGCGCGGCGCCCGGGTCGGCGGAGAGGTCACCGGTCTCGAGCACTCGGAGGTTGGCGCGATTCGCGAGCACGGCCCGCGCCTCCGCCGGGATCGACGGTGCGGCGAGGACCTCGACGAACTGCCGTTCCACGATCGCCCGCGCGGTCGCGCCGTCGAGCTCGCGGTTGAAGGCAATGATGCCGCCGAAAGCCGACGTCGGGTCGGTTCGGTACGCAGCTTCGTAAGCGGCGAGCGGCGACGCGCCGACGGCGACGCCGCAGGGGTTGGCGTGCTTGACGATCACGCAGGCCGGTGAGTCGAACTGGCGCACGCACTCGATGGCGGTGTCCGCATCGGCAACGTTATTGAACGACAGATCCCTGCCCTGGAGCAGACTCGCCGTCGCCACCGCCGCGCCGCGCGCCTCCGGGCTACGGTAGAACGCCGCGCGCTGGTGTGGATTCTCGCCGTAACGCAGGATCTGCACGCGCTCGAAGTGCGGGGTGAGGTACAGCGGGAAGTGCTCAGGCTGGACCGCACCCGGTGAATGCGACTGCAGGTAGCCCGCGACCATTGCATCGTAGGCGGCGGTATGCGCGAAAGCCTTGGCGGCGAGCCGCCGACGCAGGCTCGAGCTCGTGCCTCCCTGGGCCTCGAGTTCGGCGAGCAGGGGCGCATAGTCGGCTGGATCGACGATGGCGGCAACGGCGGCGTGGTTCTTCGCAGCGGCCCGCAACATCGCTGGTCCGCCGATATCGATGTTCTCGATCGCCTCATCGTCGGTGCAGCCGGCTCTCGCCACCGTCGATGCGAACGGGTAGAGGTTGACGACCAGCAGGTCGATCGGCGCGATGCCGTGCTCGGTCATGACGGCGTCGTCGATGCCGCGCCGGCCCAGCAGACCACCGTGGATCTTCGGATGCAGGGTCTTGACGCGACCGTTCATGATCTCGGGGAAACCCGTCACCGCAGCGACCTCGCGCACGGGCACACCGGCTTCACGCAGCAGCTTCGCAGTGCCGCCCGTGGATATCAGGTCCACGTCGCGTGCGGCGAGCGCGCGCGCGAGTTCTACGAGACCCGTCTTGTCGGAGACGGACAGCAAGGCGCGACGCAGTGGCAGCGGACGATCGGCGCTCATGCCGGGCATCGGCTCACTCGGCGAGGCCGAGCTCACGCAGCTTCTTGCGCAGCGTGCCGCGATTGATGCCGAGGATGTCGGCGGCTCGGCTCTGGTTGCCCGCGGCGTAGTCGAGTACGGTGCGGAACAGCGGCTCTTCGACTTCGCGCAGGACGAGATCGTAGAGGTGGCCCGGCCGGTCGCCGTGGAGGCTGGACAGGTAGGCGTTCAGCGCGCGTTCGGTGTGACTCCGCAGCGGCAGCTCACCGCCGGCGTCGAGCGCGGGACCCGACGATGACGCCGCCCGCGGATCGCCCTGCTTCTTCGTTGCCATGAGCCCTCCCCGACGATCGACTTGTTTTTCTAGGCCGCCCAGAGATCGAACCGCTCCCTGACGCACGCGAACTGCGCCGACGTCGAGTCCGCCGCCATGAAGACGCTGCGTGCCGGAGGCTCCGCGCCGGGCACCGCGTCGAGCAGCTCGCTGTACCAGCCGAGGTGTTTGCGTGCGATCCGGAGTCCCGAGTCCTCGCCGTAGAAGGCGTAGATGGATTCCGGATGCCTGAGGATGATATCACGCAGCTCGCGACGCGATAGCGGCGGCGCCGTCTTTCCCGTGGTCAGAAAGGCATTGACATCGCGGAAAATCCATGGCGATCCATGCGCGGCGCGGCCGATCATTACTCCGTTCGCGCCGCAGTAATCAAGTACCGCGCGCGCTTTCTGCGGCGAATCGATGTCGCCGTTCGCGAGTACCGGGATACCAACCGCCGCGCGGATCTCGCGGATCGTGTCGTACTCGGCCGAGCCCGTGTAGAAATCAGCGCGCGTGCGGCCGTGGATGGCCAGTGCGGCGACGCCGACCTTCGCCGCGATGCGCGCGATGCGCGGCCCGTTGCGATGCTCGCGGTCCCAGCCAGTCCGCATCTTGAGCGTGACCGGTATGCCCGCGGGGGCGGCCACCGCGACGACGGCGTCGAGGATCCGGGCGACCAGCGACTCGTCGGTCAGCAGCGCCGAGCCGCACAGGCGGTTGCAGACCTTCTTGGCGGGGCAACCCATGTTGATGTCGATGATCTGCGCACCGAGATCGATGCTGCGGCGCGCCGCATCGGCCAGCGCGACGGGGTCGGCACCGGCGAGCTGGACCATTCTCGGCTCGGGTTCGCCCGCGTGATCCAGCCGCCGTCGCGATTTCGGCGTGCCCCACAGCCTGATATCCGCGGTGATCAGTTCCGAGGCGGCGAGTCCGGCTCCGAGTGAGCGCGCGAGGATGCGGAACGGGCGATCGGTGACGCCCGCCATTGGCGCGAGCACGGCCGGTTGCGGAATCGGCCACGGGCCGATCTGGAAGGCGCTTGCGGACATGCGGATCAGCGCGAGGTCGCCGCCGCGAGATCGCTCGCGCAGCGCGTCACGCCGTTTTCGGCAAGACAGACGTCGAGTTCGAAACCCACGGCCTTCCCGCCCGGATCGACGAGCTGCACCGAGGTCTCGAGCCGTGCGCCGGCCGCCAGCAGCGTCATCGGCGCCGTGCCGGCCGGCCGCTGCTGGTACTCCGCGGCGGTCAGATCGCGCGACGCGATGCGGTTGCCGTAGCGGTCCTGCAGGGTCACGCGCAGCAGCGGCATCGGCTGCGGCCGTGGCAAGAGATTGCGCAGGCTGGCGCGCACCGTCAGTGTGCCGGGGGTATCCGCGGCCGCGACGGCACCGAGCTGCCGCACATCATAGGCACGGAGATCGCCTCGCAGGCGGATCGGGCGACCCAGCGCCGCATAAAAACGCGTCAGCGGCTGCGTCAGCGCGGGCCAGCCTACGAGCGTCTCGCGCTGATCATGCACCCACTGGCCCGCGAGCAGCAGGGCGAGCACGGCACTTCCGGCCCCCCAGAATCGCGCCCGGCGCCGCGTCTCCGGCGCACCCGCGGGTTCCTCGATCGCTGCCGCCTCGTTCGCCGGTGCCGCGGGCGATACCGCCGATCCGTCCCGCTGCGCCGGTTCGGGCTGCGGCATCTGCGCGCTCGGCTCTCGCGACGGATCCGGCTCGGCGCGCGTTGGCTGAAGCTGCGGCACTACCTGCCAGTCATGGCCGGCGCCGGACAGGTCACCGAGATCGATATCGAGCCGTTCGATGTTCTGCGGCAAGGATGCCTGGATACCGAAAGACTCGGCATCGGCGATCGGATCGTTCGCGGCTACGAGCTCTTCGATACCGGGATCGTTGGCGGCCGGTAGCCAGACCAGGCCCGTCTCCGCCGGCGACGCCGTCGCGGCCGGTGCCCCTTCCACGGTCGCCGCGTCCGCCGGGGGCGTCCAAGCGGCGTATTCTCCAACCGTGTCGGCCGAGAACCTGCCCGTATTGGCGCCAGCGTCGGTAGCGGCTCGTTCGATCGTGACCGCCATCATCCGCGACTGCGTCGCTTCCATCGCTGCCGCCTCCTCGGTCACGGCCTCCGGCAGCGCCGCCTCGGGTGACAGCGCCTCGGCTTCGCTGTCGTAGAGCGAGACGAGCGCATTGAACACGGAAGCGCAGCGTCCGCAGCGCACGTGGCCTTGCGCGACCCGAAGGTCCGCCGCGGAGACCGCGAGCGAGAGCTGGCATTGCGGGCAGATCGTGATCACGTCGACGGTTCCTGCCGGTGCATTCTGACCGACATCTCGGCGCGGCGCGATCCGGCGAGCAGAGTCCAGCCTGCGCGGCGCCCGGCTGGCGCAATCTCGAACCAGCGCGCATACCTAGCGCCGACCTCCGCCGCCTGCTCATCGAGCAGGCCCGCGAGCGCGAGCCGCCCACCGGGCCGGCACAGCTCGGCGAACCGCGGCGCCAGTTCGATCAGCGGCCCGGCCAGGATGTTGGCGACGAGCAGATCGGCATCGTGCGGCAAGTCGGCGTCGCGAGCCACGATGTCGAGGGCGCCAGCGACGCCATTGGCGGCAGCGTTGTCGGCCGTGGCGGTCAGCGCCTGACCATCGATGTCGAAGGCGGCCGCACGCACGGCGCCGAGCCGCAGCGCCGCGATCGCGAGGATGCCGCTGCCGCAGCCGTAGTCGGTCATGCGCGGTCCAGGTGATCCGCCAGGTCGGATCTGGGCTTCGAGCCACTCCAGGCACAGCGCCGTGGTCGGGTGCGTGCCCGTGCCGAAAGCCAGACCCGGATCGAGCCGAACGATGACGTTACTGTCGCCGTCGCCGTCGGCTGCGGCCGGTGGAGTGCTGGCCGTCGGGCAAATCCATAGCCGCCGGCCAAAGCGCATGGGCTGGAAGTCGCGCAGCCACTCGCGCTCCCAGGCGCGATCGGCGAGATGCGCGAGTTCGAGGCAGGCCAGAGGCACGCCGATCCGAGCGGCCAGCGCGACGAGACGGGTCGGCTCGGCAGCCGCGGCATCGAAGAGAGCCTCGAGGCGGGTGGCCGGCCATAGCCGGAACTCGCCGGGCGCGGGTTCGAGGATCGCGTCATCGCGCTGGTCGGTGTAGGTGACCGACAGCGCACCGGCGGCCAGGCAGGCGTCCTCGACCTGCTCCGCGTCGAGGCCGTCGAGGCGGATGCAGACGCTCAGCAAAGCCATGGGCGCCGCGCCTACTTCAGGCCGAGACGCCGCTCGAGGTAATGGATGTCGATGCCACCGGCGGCGAACGCGGCGTGGTTGAAGATCTCCTGGTGCAAGGCAGTGTTGGTCTTGATGCCTTCGACGACCATCTCGGCAAGGGCGTTCTTCATGCGCGCGATCGCGGTCTCGCGCGTGTCGCCGTAGGAGATCAGCTTAGCGATCAGCGAATCGTAGTGCGGCGGCACGTGGTAGCCGGAGTACAGATGGCTGTCGACGCGTATGCCTGGGCCTCCGGGCGGGTGCCAGAGCTTCACCGGTCCGGGCGAGGGCATGAAGGTCTTTGCGTCCTCGGCGTTGATTCGGCACTCGATCGCATGGCCGCGTAGCTGGACGTCCTTCTGCTGCCATGGCAGCTTCTCGCCGGCCGCGATCATCAGCTGCGCCTTGACGAGGTCGATACCGGTGATCAGTTCGGTGACCGGATGCTCGACCTGGATGCGCGTGTTCATTTCGATAAAATAGAACTCGCCGTCCTGGTACAGAAACTCGAGCGTGCCGGCACTGCGGTAGCCGACCATGCGGCAGGCTTCGACGACGCGCTCGCCCATCTTCGCGCGCTGTGCGGCAGAGATGCCCGGTGCGGGTGCTTCCTCGACGACCTTCTGGTGGCGGCGTTGCATCGAGCAGTCGCGCTCGCCGAGATGGATCACGTTGCCGTAGTGATCGGCGAGCACCTGGAACTCGATGTGCCGCGGCCTCTCGAGGAACTTCTCCATGTAGACCTGATCGTTGCCGAAAGCGGCGAGTGCCTCGGCCTTGGTCACGTTGATGGCATTGAGCAGCGAGGCCGCGTTGTGCACGACGCGCATGCCGCGTCCGCCGCCGCCGCCCGAGGCCTTGATGATGACCGGATAGCCGATGTCCTTAGCGATCCGGAGGTTCTCGTCGCCGTCGTTGCCGAGCGGGGCGCCCGAGCCCGGGACGCAAGGCACGCCGGCCTTCTTCATGATCGCGATGGCCGAGACCTTGTCGCCCATCTGCCGGATCACGTCGGCGCGTGGGCCGATGAAGATGAAGCCGCTGTTCTCGACCCGCTCCGCGAAGTCCGCGTTCTCCGACAGGAAGCCATACCCGGGGTGGATCGCCGCCGAATCCGTGACCTCTGCCGCGCTGATGATCGCGGGCATGTTCAGGTAACTCTTGGCGGATGGCGCAGGCCCGATGCAGACGGACTCGTCGGCGAGCAGCACGTGCTTGAGGCTTGCGTCGACGGTTGAATGGACCGCGACGGTCTT
>CAZAWM010000015.1:7852-16486 GCA_964488605.1 uncultured Steroidobacteraceae bacterium
CGGTCTTGATTCCGAGCTCGCGGCAGGCCCTGAGGATGCGCAGCGCAATCTCGCCACGGTTCGCGATGACGATCTTGTCGAGCATGGGCCGTCGGCCTACTCGATGACGAACAGAGGCTGGCCGAACTCGACGGGATCGCCGTTCTGGACCATGACGGCCACTATGCGGCCTGCCTTGTCGCTCTCGATCTGGTTCATCATCTTCATCGCCTCGATGATGCAGAGCACCTGGCCGACTTTGACCTCGGTGCCGATCTCGACGAACGGCTTCGCGCCCGGCGATGGCGCCGCGTAGAAGGTGCCGACCATCGGCGCGGTGACCACGTGCTCGGCCTTGCGTGGCGGAGCTGCGGGCGCGGGCGCTGCGGCAGGGGCCGGCGTCGTGACGGCTGGCAGCGGTGCCGGTGCCAGCGAAGCCGTCATCTGCGTCGCGACGCTGCCCGTGGGGATGCGGCTGATCCGCACGGATTCCTCGCCCTCCTTGATCTCGATCTCCGCGATGCCCGATTCCTCGAGCAGATCGATGAGCTTCTTGACCTTACGAATGTCCATGGTGAGGCCCTCCCCGATGCGCCGAAATGGAACGATGCGGGCTAGACGCGGGCGGCGGCCGCTCTGACGGCGAGCTCGTAGCCCTGGGCACCGAGACCGACGATGCAGCCGACCGCGATGTCCGAGAAGTAGGAGTGGTGCCGGAACGCCTCGCGGGCGAAGGTGTTCGACAGGTGCACTTCGATGAACGGGATCGACACGGCGGCCAGTGCGTCGCGCAGCGCGATGCTGGTATGCGTGAAGGCGCCCGGATTGATGATGATGAAAGCGATGCCCTCGTGGCGCGCGGCCTGGATGCGATCGACGAGCGCATGCTCGGCATTGCTCTGGAAACTGACGAGTTCATGGCCAAGATCTGCGGCGATCGCCGCAGATCGCTGCTCGATCGACTCTAGGGTGTCGCGCCCATAATGGTCCGGCTCACGACTGCCGAGCAGGTTCAGATTGGGGCCGTTGAGCAGCAGCAAGCGCGCCATATTGGCGCGCAATCTACCCTAATTCAGGGCCGTTCGGCCAACCTTCGCGACCGTTCGCGGCAATTAGCTCTGTGGCGCGGCCTTCGCCGCCTCGCGGCGCACGGCCAGTGCGGCGAGCTCGTGCCGGATCGCCGGTCGCACCTCGGCGAGCGTGGTCGAACCGGCGTTGAGTGCCGCGATCCGGTCCACGATGAATCTCGCTTCGTCATCGTGCAACTCGCCGACCTTTAGTGCGACGATGCGGCGCTCGGCATCGGCGAATACCGTGAAGGGCAGCACGAGTCTCATGCCGAAGGCCTGTGCCGCCGCAAGCCCGTCTTCCTCGCCGATCAGCAGTGCGTAGTCGATGCCGATTCGCTCGGCATAAGCGAGTACGTCCTCGCGGAAGTCGACGGCGACACCCACGACCTCGACACCCAGCGCGGCAAACTCGCGCTGCAGGCGATTGAGCAGCGGAATCTCCCGGCGACAGGGCGCGCACCAAGTCGCCCAGAAGTTCACGATCAGGACCGGGTCATTGAACGAGGAAAGCCGGCGAGGTGGACCTTCGCGCGTTGCCAGTTCGAAATCCGGCAGCCGGTCCGGGATTGGCCGTGCGGCCGTGGCCGGCGTCTCCATGCCAGGGTGTGTCGTGGTCGTCCCCCCGGGGCCCAATTCGGGGGCGGCAGACTCGGCCAACGGACGCAGCGCGGGCAGTCGATCGGCGCGCGAACCGTCGATGGAGCGGAAAGCCAGGAAGCCGGTGAGGCCCGCGAACGCGGCTACCCCGACCGCGATCACTGCGGTACCGAGTCTCGCCATGCGTCAATTAGACGCGGTGACCGTCGTCGCGGCAATGGCCTCGCGTACGATGCGCTCGAACTCCGCCGCCGGCATGTACCCGACGACCCGGTAGCTGCTGCGCTCTTCGCCGTCGGCGCCATAGAAAGCGATCGTCGGCGGGCCGAAGATGCCGAAGTGCCTCAGCAGTGCCTGGTCGGCGTCGTCGTTCGCCGTCACGTCCGCCTGGAGCAGCACCGCATCCGACAGCGCGCGCTGCACGGCCTCGTCCGTGAACGTATACCGCTCCATCTCCTTGCAGGACACGCACCAGTCCGCATAGAAGTCGAGCATGACGGGCCGGCCCTGCGCCGCCGCTGCCTCGACTTCACGCTCGAGGTCCGCGACGCTCTTGATTCGGCGGAACTCGAGATGCTGCTTCTGACCCGCGAGCTGCGGGATCGGCGCCAGCGGATCGCTGCCACCAAGGCCAGCGCCGGCCAGCAGCGCGAGCCCATAGAGACCGAGCGCAGCGCCGGCCGCGCGACCCGTCCAGCCGAACCCGCCGCGCGCGCGCACCTCGCGGAGCAGAATCGCGGCGCCGAGCAGCGCTGGCACGGCCCACAGCAGCAGCGTTGCCCAGCCAGGTGTGATGCGCGCGAGCATCCAGGCGGCAACGGCCAGCATCAGCACGCCGAACAGCCTCTTGACCGTGTCCATCCAGGCGCCGGCGCGCGGCAGCAGCCGGCCGGCCGAGGTGCCGACGAGAACCAGCGGCGCGCCCATGCCAAGCGACATGCAGAACAGCGCGCTGCCGCCGCGGACGACATCACCGGTCTGCCCGATCACGGCCAGCGCAGCGAACAGCGGTGGGGCGACGCAGGCCGTGACGATCAGGGCCGATAGCGCCCCCATGACCGCGACGCCGCCGAAGGTGCCCGCGCGCTGCCGGTTACTGACGTCCATCAGCCGCGTCTGGATCGCCGACGGCATCTGGATCGTGAACAGGCCGAACATCGATAGAGCGAGCACGACGAACAGACCGGCAAACAGCACGATGACCCAGGTCTGCTGAAACAGCGCCTGGACCTGGCTGCCGGCGGCCGCTGCCGCGACGCCCGCGAGCGTGTTGGTCACCGCCATGCCGAGCACGTAAGTGAGCGACAGCGCGAAGGCTCGGACGGTGGTCACGCCGGGCCCCTGGCCGGCGATGATGCCGGAGAGAATCGGGACCATCGGTAAAACGCAGGGCGTGAACGCCAGCAGCAGTCCCAGACCGAAGAAGGTAACCAGCACCACGACCAGCGAACCGCCGCGAATGAGCGCCGCAAGCCGATCCTGCTCCGATACGAAGCCAGTGGCCGCGGCAGCCGGTTCGACGGGAGCGGCCCCGACCGCCGCGCCCGTGCCTGTCCCGGCCGGCAGCAGCACGGTGATCGACTTGGTTTCGGGCGGATAGCACAACCCCGCCTCGGCACAGCCCTGATAGGTGACCTTGAGCGGTAGCGCGAGCTCGCGCCCACCCGCGCGCGAGACGGGCAGCAGGCCGACGAGCTCGCCGTGATAGACCTCCTGCTCGCCAAAGAACTCGTCGGTCTTGGTCTGGCCGCGAGGCAGCGACACGCTGCCGAGGCGCGCCTCGGCGCTGGTCGTGGTCGCCGTCAGGCGCTGGCGGTAGAGGTAGTAGCCGTCCGCGATGCGCCATCGCAGACGGATCCGGTCGGGGCCCTCTGCGACGGCGCCGAACTCGAACGCTGCATCGACGGGCAGGAACTCGTCGCCGCGGAGGCTAGTGCCGAACGGGCTGTCCGCGCGCCGCGGTGCGGTGATGGTCGGGGCGCTCGCGAGCGTCACCGTCGTTCGCCAGGTCGTCGGCGGATAGCAGAGCCCGGCATCGGCGCAGCCCTGCAGCCTGAGCTCGAGGTCGAAGCGCTCGAGGCCGGTCGGTACCGTCAGCGGCGCGCGCACCTCGAAACGGTTGCGGAACACCACCTGCTCGCCGAAGAACTCGTCGGTATGCCGCTCGCCCTTCGGATAGGCCGGTTCGCCGACCGTCACGCCGGGGGTCGGCGAGCGCAGCCCCATGCGCTGGAGGTAAAGGTAATACCCGGGTGCCACGGTCCAGCGCACCACCAGAGTGTCGCCCTCGGTCCTGGCGGCATAGCGGAAGGCCTGCTCGGGCGGCAAGAAATCGTCCGCCGCCCGGGCGGGCAGGCCCGCCGCGAGCGCGACCAGCGCTGCTGCGGTGACCGACAGAAGCTTGAAATTCATATATTTACGCAAAGCCAGCGAGTGTCCCGGCCAGCATATCCGCTGCCGAGGCCGCCGTCATCCTGGCGTAAGTTGACAGCATCACGTCTTGAACTAAAATGCGCCGCCCATAGATCTAGCAGCCGCGCAGGGAGAGTGCTAACAACTACTCTGGCGCGGCCAGATTCCAGGTTCAACCACAGCTTCTGAAGGAGCATCAACCCATGAAGATTCGTCCTCTTCATGATCGCGTAATCGTCAAGAGGCTCGAAGAAGAGCGCAAGTCGCCGGGAGGCATCGTGATCCCGGATACCGCGGCCGAGAAGCCGATCCAAGGCAAGATCGTCGCCGTCGGCAAGGGCAAGATCCTCGAGGACGGCAACGTCCGTCCGCTCGACGTCAAGGTCGGCGACACCATCCTCTTCGGCAAGTACAGCGGCACTGAAGTCAAGGTCGATGGCGAGGAACTGCTCGTCATGCGCGAAGAAGACGTGATGGCCGTGATCGAAGGCAAGTAACGCCACCAACGTTTCGGAGATTGACACTATGGCTGCCAAGGAAGTCCGTTTCAGCGATGACGCCCGCACCCGCATGGTTCGCGGCGTCAACATCCTCGCCAACGCCGTCAAGGCGACGCTCGGTCCTAAGGGTCGCAACGCGGTCCTCGAGAAGAGCTTCGGCGCACCCACCGTCACCAAGGACGGCGTCTCCGTTGCGAAGGAGATCGAGCTCAAGGACAAGTTCGAGAACATGGGTGCGCAGATGGTGAAGGAAGTCGCTTCCAACACCTCTGACGAGGCCGGCGACGGTACGACGACCGCCACCGTGCTCGCGCAGGCCATCATCCGCGAGGGACTGAAGGCCGTCGCTTCCGGCCGCAACCCGATGGACATCAAGCGCGGCATCGACAAGGCGGTCGCTGTCGCGACCGAGGAGATCCGTCGGCTCGCCAAGCCTTGCAAGGACAGCAAGGCGATCGCGCAGGTCGGCACGATCAGCGCCAACAGCGACGAGTCGATCGGCAAGACCATCGCCGAGGCGATGGAGAAGGTCGGCAAGGAAGGCGTGATCACGGTCGAGGAGGGCTCGGGCCTCGAAAACGAGCTCGAAGTGGTCGAGGGTATGCAGTTCGACCGCGGCTACCTGTCGCCGTACTTCATTAACCAGCAGTCGAACCAGACGGCCGAGCTCGAGAAGCCCTACATCCTGCTCGTCGACAAGAAGATCTCGAACATCCGCGAGATGCTGCCCATCCTCGAGGGCGTCGCCAAGGCGGGTCGCCCGCTGCTGGTGATCGCCGAGGACGTCGAGGGCGAGGCGTTGGCGACCCTGGTCGTCAACAATATCCGCGGCATCCTCAAGGTCGCCGCGGTCAAGGCGCCGGGCTTCGGCGACCGCCGCAAGGCCATGCTGCAGGACATCGCGATCCTGACGGGTGGCACGGTGATCTCCGACGAGGTCGGTCTGCAGCTCGAGAAGGCGTCGCTGAACGATCTCGGTGAAGCCAAGAAGGTTGTCGTCGAGAAGGAGAACACCACGATCATCGACGGCGCCGGCAAGGCCAACGACATCAAGGCGCGCGTCGAGTCGATCCGCCAGCAGATCGAGGAAGCGACGAGCGACTACGACAAGGAGAAGCTGCAGGAGCGCGTCGCCAAGCTCTCTGGCGGTGTCGCAGTGATCAAGGTCGGCGCCGCAACCGAGGTCGAGATGAAGGAGAAGAAGGCCCGCGTCGAAGACGCGCTGCACGCGACCCGTGCGGCGGTCGAGGAGGGCGTGGTCCCGGGCGGTGGCGTGGCGCTGATCCGTGCGCAGAAGGCGCTCGACAAGCTCGAGGGCGCGAACGAGGACCAGACGGTCGGTATCCGTATCCTCTCCCGCGCGATCGAGGAGCCGCTGCGTCAGATCGTCGAGAATGCCGGTGAGGACGCCGCGGTGGTGCTCAACAACGTCAAGGGGGGCAAAGGCGCCTACGGCTACAACGCCGCGACTGGCGAGTATGGCGACATGCTCGAGGAGGGCATCCTCGATCCGGCGAAGGTCACGCGTCTCGCGCTGCAGAATGCGGCCTCGGTCGCGGGGCTGCTGCTGACGACCGAAGTGATGATCGCCGAAGCGCCCAAGGAAGAAGCCGACCATGTCCACCCGGCTCCGGGCGGCATGGGCGGGATGGATATGTAAGAGTCCGTCGCTCGTGAGGACTCGCGCCGCGAGGCGCAGGCTCCATGCGTCGGTGACGAAGGCCCCGGGGAGGAGACTCCCCGGGGCTTTCTGTTTGCGCTGAGCGCCGTTCGAGCTCGGGAGTCCGGGCGACGGGCCCGGCATCGGCGTCACACTGCCGTTGCGACCGATTGCACGCGGCCGTCGCACGTCACGATTCGGTCGCGGTCGAGTCCGAGCGCCCCTTCGAGCTCGTGGCGGAGTCCGAGGCTAGCCCGGCGCGGGCAGCGGACGGTAAAGCATCCAGCGGCGCAACTGACCGGCCAGCACGGCGCGCCCCGGACACGTGGCCAACTGTCTCTCGAACGCCTCGAGTCGCGCCAGCGGAACGACGAACAGATGACGCTCAGTCTCGGCGAGCTCCTCGCAGACCAGCACCGGCGGCACGTACCCCGCGGGACCCAGCAGCCCCGATTCGGTCTCGACCTGCGCGATCTCCAGGCCGAGGTAGCGTCGCAGTCCGTAGCGAGCCGGTACGTCGACGAACGCAATTTCGTCGAAGTCGCGCAGATCGATCGCGGCGGCGAACTCGCTGGCAAGCCGGTGCGCGTCGTTGTCGCGGTGAATGAGACTCGCGCACCCTTTCATGCCGGTCACGAATACTGCTGCGATGACGACGGCCGTGACGACGGTGCGTCGCGCCGTGGTTCGCGGCACGGCTGTCGCTGCCAGCAACGCGATCGGGACGAACAGTGGCAGCACGTACAGCGCTAACCGCGAGCGCGACAGGATGAACACGGCCATCGGCAGCGAGATCCAGATCCAAAGCAGTCGACGAGCCGCTCGCGACAGCGGCGCCTGCACAGGCATCGCGACGGGCGTGCTCGGCGTCGCTGCCGGGAATCGCGCGCGCCAGCGCAGCCACGGAATGATCAGCAGCCAGGGCAGCGTGCCGGCAACGAGTATGGGTCCGTAGGCCTCGATCCAGCCAAACGCGTGACCGTTGCGGCGGAAGCGATCGTTGGCGATGCGCTCGATGGTTTCCTGAAAAACGAAGTAGTGCAACAGGTCGGGCGCTCGCGCGACGAGCAGCAGGTACCAGCCGAGGCCCACCAGCGCGAAGAGCGCGAGGCCGAGCGTATCGAAGAGCCTGGCGAGCGACGTGCGTCGCTTCCAGGCCGTCCAGGCGACGATGGCGAGCAGCGGCAGCAGGCCGGGTGGGCCTTTGGTCAGAAACGCGAGGCCGAAGCCAAGCCACATCAGACGCAGTGCCGCGGGTCGCGCAGGCGAGGCTCCCTCGAGCACGCCCGAAGAGACGAAACCGTAGACGGCGAGCGTCTCGAAAAGTACGAGCAGGTGATCGGTCGAGACGATGTTCGCGCCCGCCACGGGGCCGAGCAGCGTGCTCCAGAGCGCCGCGGCGAGCGCCGGCGATGGCAGTTGCAGGCGACGCGCGATCGCGAGCACCAGCAGTGCCGTGGCGACGAACGCAAGCGCGTGGAAAAAGCGCGCGCCCCATTCGTTTCTGCCCACGACCAGGAAGCCCGTAGCGATCGCCCAGTGCGTCAGCGGCGGTTTGGTCAGATGCGGCCGATCGACCTCCAGCCGCGGGACGAGCCAGTCACCCGTGTCGAGCATCTGGTGCGCGACCTCGGTGTAGCGGCCTTCGTCGGGATCCCACAGATGCCGCGACCCCTGGAACGCGAACGCGACGAAGACGGCGAGCCACAGCACGACCCACGCATCGCGGCGGTCGGAGGTCATGCGAGGAGCCATCATGCGGTGCATCATTCTAGCCGCTGCCAGCATGATGGGCTGGCGCGCCGCGTGCGGCAGAGGACGCGCCGCGGCGTGGACTGACGATTCAACGGTTCTTGCGTACGTGTCGGATGAGCCTTAAAGGCCCGGCCAAAGACGGTGCCGCGGCTGCCAACGCGCGACGGCTGCCGCCGGGTACTTTGGGAAAACACCATGCGTCGACGCCGCGAGAGGCGCCAAGGTTGCTCGTCGCTTGCCGCTGTGCTGCTGGTGTCGGCGGCCGGTCTCGCGCCCGCGGGTGACGAGCCGTTCGTGCCACTGCGGCCGGAGGCGGCCGTCGCGCGCGGCGACGCGCTCCGCGGTCGTGCGCTCGCGGCGACCTGCGCACCCTGCCATGGCGACACGGGCGTGAGTCCATCGGCGGCGTTTCCGATCATTGCCGGCCAGCATTACGACTACCTCGTTTCCGCAATGCTCGCGTATCTGTCGGGCAGCAGGCAGGACTCCATCATGGGGGGTGCGATCCGTACGCTGTCGCGGACGGACATCGAGGATCTCGCCGCTTATTTCGCTGCGCAGCGGGGCTTGGGGTCGGCAGCGGCGCCAGCCACTGCAGTGGACCGAGGCAGCGGTGAGGAGAGCCGCGCCGGGCCGGCGCCGCCGGCCCCGCCCGCCAGCG
>CAZAWM010000015.1:16496-24666 GCA_964488605.1 uncultured Steroidobacteraceae bacterium
CGCGCTCGCGACGGCAAAAACCACCGCCGAGGCGGCACGACGGCTCGAGCCGCTGCCGCGACGCGCGCGGGCGACCGCCGGCGATGCGCGCGAACGCGAGCGCTGTGCCCAGGCACCCGACGGCCTGCCTGACGGCTTTGCCGTCGATGCCGACGGTGATGGCTACCTCGCGATCTGCAACGTCGCGCAGTGGCGCGCGCTGGCGCAGCCGGAGCCGTCCGAACCGCTGACCCGCCCGAATCCGCGCTGGCGCCAGAACTACGAACTGGTCGCCGATATAGACCTTGCCGGGGTCGACGACCTGCAGCCGATCGGTCACTGCGGCGCAGCGAACAACTGCATGGTCTCGGCCGACCGGTTCGGGTTCGCCGGTCACTTCGACGGCAATGGTCATGTGATCCGCGGCCTGCGGCTGGAGCGGCCGGCAGGCGGCGGCGTCGGCTTGTTCGGCGCGCTGGCGCGCGACGGGCTGATCACGCGGCTCGCACTGCTTGACGCCGCGGTAACCGGGGCGAACGGGACGGCTCTGCTGGTCGGCGCCAACTTCGGACGGATCGCCGACTGCGAGGTCGAGGGCCGCGTCCAGGGGCGCGTCGCCATCGGCGGCGTGGCGGGCGGCAACGCCGGCCGCATCGAGCATGTGCGCGCGCGGGTGGACATCGCCGCGTCTGCGGCGGTCGGCGGCGTGGTCGGCGACATGAACGGCGTTGTCGCCGACAGTTATGCGGATGTGCGCATCCGCGCCGACGGCAAGGGCGTGGGCGGTCTGGTCGGGCTGTCGACCTTCGGCACGCTGCTCCGCAGCGCCGCGGACGGCAGCGTGACGGGCAGCGACAACGTCGGCGGTGCCGTCGGCGTCAACACCAATGCGCTGCTCGCGGAAGTGGCGGTGCGCGTCGACGCCACCGCTTCAGGCACCAACGCCGGTGGCCTGGTCGGTTTCAACTCCCAGAGCCTCGTGCGCGATGGCCGCGCGAGCGGCCTCGTGCGGGGCATGAATGCCGTCGGCAGTCTCGTTGGTCGCAATGTGGGCGCGGTGGTGAGCTCTTTTTCTGACGGCAAGGTCGAGGGTCGAGACGCCGTCGATGCGCTGATCGGCGACAACGCCAGTGGCACGGTCATCGATGCCTTTGCGCTCGAGCCGATGGCACTGTCGGCACCGACGGGCGCAACGGCGCGCTGGGACGCCGCGACCTGGGATCTGTCGGGCGCAGAGGGGCGGCTGCCGCGGCTGCGCAAGCTGCCCGTGGTCGCCCGGCCCTCCGAGGATGCGGCACCGCCGCGGCGCAACACCATGCGGCCATTCGCGCCCGGCGATGTCCTCGTCGCGGCGACGGTCATGAACGACCCGCATGATGACCATGCGGGCGTCGGTCGCTTGCTGCAGTACGACGCGGACTTGCGCTTTAAGGGCGAACTGTGGCTCGAGGGCACGCGTCACAAGGTCGGCGGCCTCGCCTTCGGCCCGGACCGCACGCTGTGGGCCATGGCGCAGCTCACGCCGGCGGTGGTCGAAGTCGCACCGAACGGACGCCAGCGCCGCTATCGGGCGTGGTCCGAGCGCAAGCTGTCGAATGTCACGTTCGGTCCCGACGGAACGCTCTTTTTCGGGGAACACCTGATGGGTCGTGCCACCGGTCATCCTTCGGTGACGACCAAGTTCAATCTGCTCCCGGGCCGAGACGTGATCGGCGACGGCCACGTGTTCCAGTTCACGCGCGATGGCCGGCTGCTGCGCGAGTTCCCTACGGCCGCGCATGGCGGCCTGTTCGGTTTTCTTGCAGTGACCAGTACCGTGCTGCGCGATGGCGGCCGTCGCCTCGTCTACCTCTCCGAGACCAGCAACGTCATCAAGCAGTACGACCTCGCGGGCGACCGTCAGTTGCCTGACCTGCTCCGCATCGACAACGATCCTGAAGTGCCGATGCTGCTGGTGATGAACCCGATGGCAGACGGCCGCGTGGTCGTGAGTACGGCGAACGGCTTCATCGTAGTCGATCCGGATACCGGGCGGATCGCGCGCAAGTACCGACTCGAAGGCATGGGCTGGGCCGCGATCGGCGCCGGTGTCGACAATGCGCATGTCTTTGTCGGCAACTTCTGGAGTGGCGAGTTGGTCAAGGTGCGGCTCAGTGACGGCGCGGTCGTGGCCCGGACCAACGTCCAGCAGCGCGAGTCGCTCTCGGGCATCGCCCAGTTTCCGGGCTGACAGAGCGGGCGCGCCCCGGTACTGTCAGTACCCGGGATTCGGGTAGTATTCGCCGCTTCGCGCCGCCCGCCGCTGGGGCCGGCGCCCGTATGGCGATTTCTACCGTTAGCGACCGAAGGACGAGGTGGCGATGTCCCTGACGATCGGCATTCCGCGCGAGACCTTTGCCGGCGAGAAGCGTGTAGCGACGGTGCCCGAGGTGATCGAGAAGCTCATGAAACTCGGCTTCCGGGTCACCATTGAATCGGGCGCGGGTGCGGCCGCCAACTTCGACGACGATGCGTACCGCGCCGCCGGTGCGCAGGTCGTGGGCACCGCAGCCGAGCTCTACCGGGCGGCCGACGTGATCTTCAAGGTGCGGCCGCCGACCCGCGACGAGGCCGCGCTGCTGCGCGACGGCGCGACGCTGATCGGCTTTATCTGGCCGGCGCAGAACCCCGAGCTCATGCAGCAGCTGGCGGCCAAGAAAGCCACCGTGCTCGCGATCGATTCGCTGCCGCGGCAGCTGTCGCGTGCACAGAAGATGGATGCTCTGACGTCGATGGCCGGCGTCAGCGGCTATCGCGCGGTCATCGAGGCCGCGCACGCCTTCGGCCGTCCATTCAATGGCCAGGTCACCGCGGCCGGCAAGATCCCGCCCGCCAAGGTGTTCGTCGCTGGGGCCGGTGTCGCGGGTCTGGCCGCCATCGGCGCGGCGGCCAACCTCGGCGCGATCGTACGCGCCAACGACACGCGCGCCGAAGTTGCCGACCAGGTCGTCTCGCTCGGGGGCGAGTTCGTCAGGGTCGATTATGACGAAGAAGGCTCGGGTGCTGGCGGCTACGCCAAGGTCATGAGCGAGGGTTTCCAGGCGGCGCAGCGCGATATGTATGCAAAGCAGGCCCGCGAAGTCGACATCGTCATCACGACTGCGTTGATTCCGGGCAAGCCGGCGCCGCGACTGATCACGGCCGAAATGGTGCGCAGCATGAAGCCTGGCAGCGTGATCGTCGACATGGCGGCCGAGCAGGGCGGCAACTGTGAACTGACCGTGCCGGGCGAGGCCGTCGTACGCCACGGCGTCACGATCATCGGCTACACGGACCTCGCGAGCCGGCTCGCGCGCCAGTCGTCGACTCTCTATGCGAACAACCTGCTCCACCTCGCCGAGGAGCTCTGCAAGGGCAAGGACGGGCGGATCCATATCGATTTCGAGGACGATGCGATCCGCGGGCTCACCGTCATCAAGGCTGGCGAGATCACCTGGCCGCCACCGCCGCCGAAGCTGCCGCCGCCGCCTCCAGCGAAGTCCGCCGCCGCAGCGACCGAGGCGCCCGCGAAGAAGTCCGGCGGTCACGCCCTTGGTGCCAGCGCCGAGCCGGCCTCCGCCGGCCGTCTCGCGCTGCTGTTCGGCGGCGGTGCCTTGCTGTTCTGGCTGGTCGGCGCATTCGCGCCGGCGTCGTTCCTGTCGCACTTCACGGTGTTCGTGCTGGCCTGCTTCGTCGGCTACATGGTGGTCTGGAATGTCACGCCTTCGCTGCATACGCCCTTGATGAGCGTGACGAACGCGATCTCGAGCATCATCGCCGTCGGTGCGCTGGTGCAGGTCGCGCCACCGCTCGGTCCTGGCGGCGCGGACCGGCCGACCGCAGTGATCGTCGGGCTCGCGGTCGCGGCTCTCGTGCTGACGGCCGTGAACATGTTCGGCGGCTTTGCCGTCACGCGTCGCATGCTCGCGATGTTCCGCAAGTGAGGTAGCGACGGCATGTCATCGAACCTCGCCAACGTTGCCTATCTAGGCGCCGCGATCCTCTTTATCCTGAGCCTCGGCGGCCTGTCTCATCCCGAGACGGCGCGGCGCGGCAACCTCTACGGCATCGTCGGCATGGCGCTCGCGGTGCTCGCGACCGTATTCGGTCCGCGTGTCACCGCAGCGGGCCTGCCCTGGATCGTCGGCGCCCTCGCGGTCGGCGGCAGCATCGGACTGTACGCGGCCAGGAAGGTGCAGATGACGCAGATGCCGGAGCTCGTCGCGCTCATGCATAGCCTCGTCGGTCTCGCCGCCTGTTTGGTCGGTTTCGCGAGCTACGTCGACACCTCAATCGTCTACGAAGGTGCCGAAAAGACCATTCACGAGGTCGAGATCTACGTCGGCATCCTGATAGGGGCCGTAACCTTCTCGGGTTCGGTCATCGCGTTCGGCAAGCTTTCCGGCAAGATCGGCGGCAAACCGATGCTGCTGCCGGCGCGACACTGGCTGAACCTGCTGGCGCTGCTCGTGGTGATCTGGTTCGGTGTCGAGTTCGTACGGGCACCGGGCGTCGATGGCGGCATGCTGCCGCTCGTGGTCATGACGATCGTGGCGCTGTTGTTCGGGGTGCACATGGTCATGGCGATCGGCGGTGCCGACATGCCGGTCGTCGTCTCGATGCTGAACAGCTATTCCGGATGGGCGGCTGCGGCCACCGGCTTCATGCTCGCAAATGACTTGCTGATCGTGACGGGCGCACTGGTCGGCTCATCGGGTGCCATCCTCTCGTACATCATGTGCCGCGCGATGAACCGCCAGTTCCTCAGCGTGATCGCGGGCGGCTTCGGCACCGGCGGCGGTGCGGTACCGCCCGCCGGCGCGCAGGCGCAGGGCGAGGTGCAGCCGATCAGCGCGGCCGAGACCGCTGAACTGCTGCGCGGCGCCAAGAACGTCGTGATCGTACCGGGATATGGCATGGCGGTGGCTCAGGCGCAGCACACGGTCTACGAGATCACGAAGCTGCTGCGCGACAAGGGTGTCGAGGTGCGTTTTGCGATCCACCCGGTCGCCGGACGCATGCCGGGCCACATGAACGTCCTTCTGGCCGAGGCCAAGGTGCCTTACGACATCGTGCTCGAGATGGACGAGATCAACGGGGATTTTCCGGACACCGACGTCGCGATGGTGATCGGCGCCAACGATATCGTGAACCCGGCCGCGCAGGATGACCCGACGAGTCCCATTGCCGGCATGCCTGTGCTCGAGGTATGGAAAGCGAAGACCTCGATCGTCATGAAGCGCTCGATGGCGTCCGGATACGCTGGTGTCGACAATCCGCTGTTCTTCAAGGACAACAACCGGATGCTGTTCGGCGACGCGAAAAGAATGCTCGACGAGGTGCTGGCGGCGCTAAAGGACTGAATCGGCGGCCGGCCTCCTGCCGGCTACCATACGTTCGGCGCACGCTCCGTCATGAAGATCTTCTCCGTGCTCTATGACCGTGCGCTGGCGTGGAGCCGGCATCCGCACGCGGAGCGGTACTTGGCTGCGGTGAGCTTCACGGAGTCGGCGTTCTTCCCGATACCGCCGGATGTCCTGCTCGCTCCGATGACACTGGCCGAGCCGCCGCGCTGGCTACGCTACGCTGCGCTGACGACGCTGACCTCGGTGCTCGGTGGGCTGTTCGGCTATGCGATCGGTCAGCTCGCGCTCGAGGCCGTCACGCCGCTGTTGCAGCGGATCGGCTACTGGGGGTACCTCGAAACCGCGTCGGGCTGGTTTGCGAGATACGGCTTCTGGGCGATCTTGATCGCCGGCTTCACGCCTATCCCATACAAGGTATTCACGATTGCCGCCGGTGCGGCGCAGATGGCTCTGCTGCCTTTCGCGGCCGGTTCGCTGGTCGGCCGTGGTGCGCGCTTCTTCCTCGTCGCGGCGCTCGTGCGTTTCGGTGGCACGCCGATTGAGCAGCACATCCGTCGTTACATCGACGGCCTCGGCTGGGCGCTGCTGGCGGTGCTCGCGATCGCCTACGCGTGGTGGAAGCTCTGAGCCCGGCCCGCTGTCCGCGCTGCGATCAGGCGCGGCGGCATAAGTATTCCTACGCAGGACTTTCCGCAGCACCGTGAGGAACAGTTCGGCTCACTGGTTCTAAGGGAGCCGTGAGATGTACATCAACTTCTGGTACCCGATGATCCGCAGCGAGGACCTCGGTCCGGGCAAGCCCGAGAAGGTCAAGGTTCTAGGCCTGAACTTTGCGGTCTTTCGCAACTCCGCCGGCGAACCGGTCGTGCTCAGCGACACCTGCGTCCATCGCGGCGGTTCACTCGCGGGGCCGTGGCAGCTCGGCGCGCAGCCGCGCATCGTCAACGACTGCATCGTCTGTCCGTATCACGGCTGGGAGTTCGCGGCCAACGGCAGCTGCGTCTCGATCCCGTCGATTGGCTACGCGGCCAAGCCGCCGAGTCGGGCGAAGGTGGACGCCTACCCGACCGTAGAGAAGTACGGCATCGTGTTCGCATTCCTCGGTGACCTGCCTGACAGCGAGCGGCCGCCACTGCTCGAGATCCCCGAGTGGGACAAGCCCGGCTGGCGCGCCAACACGGTGATCACGCTCGATTTGAACTATTACTACGAGCGTTCGATCGAGAACGGACTGGATCCCGCGCACAACGAGTTCGTGCATCCGACGCACGGTTTCAAGGGCGTCAACCGCGATACCTACCGTGTGCGGGACTACACGGTGCGCGACTACGACCAGGGTTGGGGCATGTGGTTCCTGCACAAGTTCGATGCCCCGGGCCTGCAGGACAAGACCTGGGACGAGGCTCAGACGCGTGCCGGCGGATTGTTCGCGGGCAGCGGCACCCTTGGTCCAAACACGATGATCACCGAGATCAACGTCGGCGAGGGGCAGACGTTCAAACAGTATTTCATCGAGCAGCCGATCGACGAGGCGCACACGAGGGTGTTCTTCGTGAACATGCGCAACTTCATGCTCGATCCGAAGCACGACGGGCCCATCCATGCGCGCAACAAGGTCATCGCGCAACAGGACATCGAGATCCTCGAGCACGTCTACCCGCGACGCACGCCGATCAGCAACACCAAGGAAGTGCTGATGCCGGCCGACAAGGCGGTCGTCGCCTACCGGCAGTGGCTCGCGAAGTTCGACGATATGGGCTGGCGTATCGACTGGGACGAGTTCAAGCGGCGCAACGACGGCAACACCGCTTTTGCGATCCCTTCTCCACGGCGCAGGCAAGAAGGGAACTGGGTCATTGAGACCGTACCGCTGCTCGGCAGTCGCGAGGCGCGCAAGGTCGCGCAGAACGATTGAGGATGGCCATGGGTGACATTACGGGCATCTGGGACTGCGTGAGCAGCACGCCGATGGGCGAGCAGAAGTCGGTCATGGAGCTTCACT
This sequence comes from uncultured Steroidobacteraceae bacterium, assembly GCA_964488605.1. Taxonomy (GTDB): domain Bacteria; phylum Pseudomonadota; class Gammaproteobacteria; order Steroidobacterales; family Steroidobacteraceae; genus UBA964. The sequence continues at coordinate 23,862 of CAZAWM010000015.1, forward strand.
GCGTGGGCGGAGTGGTGACCGGGACCGTTAAGACGGATCTCGAGACGATCGCCATCAACGACGGGCAGTTCGACGGACGGACTTTCACCTGGAAGATGAAGCTCACCGAACCGTTCAAGATGAGCATGAGCGGGGAGGTCACGGTCGTCGGCGATCGGTTCGCCGGCGCGGTCGGTGGCATGCTGGGCCAGTCGGAGATGCAGGGGCTCCGGCGCAGCGCTTGACACCCTTTTCTAAGACAATTACCTTTGTAATAAAAGGTAGCTGTCTTGACGCAAAACCATGACATTCGGTTTGCACCGATCCGTAAGGGGCTGCTCGAGTTCCTCGTCCTGAAGATCGTCGGCAGCCGCAGCGTCTACGTGCCCGACATCCTGCGCGCGCTCGCGTCCACGGAGTTCGCGACGCAGGAGGGCACGCTGTACCCCCTGCTGTCGAAGCTGCGTCGCGAGTCACTCGTCCACTACGAGTGGCAGGAATCCGCTACCGGTCCGCCGCGCAAGTACTACCGTCTGACGGAGTCCGGGCGCTCCCATCTGGCCTCGTTGTGCGACTACTGGGCCAGGATCAACCGCACCGTCGAGAACATCGGACGCGAATCATGCAGCGAGTGATCACCGTCAGCCTCAACCGCAATGCCTACCACTTCGACGAGGATGCGCACCGCAAGCTCAAGGTCTACCTCGACGACGCAGCGCGGGTGCTGGCGCGCCATCCGGACCGTGCCGAGGTTCTCGGAGACATCGAACAGGCGATCGGCGATCGATGTAGCCGACGCGTCGAGACCGGTCGCACGGTGATCTCG
>CAZAWM010000016.1:0-6622 GCA_964488605.1 uncultured Steroidobacteraceae bacterium
TCGTCTCTGGCCGGAAGCCGAGGCAATGAGCGCCACGGTCCGGTCCCCCGCGACGCCGATGCGCCGCCACCGGGTGCACAAGGGTCGACGTGCCGTACCGGGCCCAGATCCGCGCGTCGACACGCTGCTCGGCATGATCATGGCGCTCACCTCCGAGGTGGCCGTCCTGCGCGACCGGCTCGATGCGCACGAACGGCTCGCGAGCAGCGGGCGAGCGCCAACGCCGCAGGCCGTCGACGACTATCTGCCCGATGAGGCCGTGCAGCGCGAGCGCGACCTGCGATGCCAGCGGCTCATCGACAAGGTCTGCCGCCCGCTCGTGGCCGCGGGTCAGGATTCCCGCGACGCCGCCGAATGAGACGAGGCTCGCGTCCACTCCGCGCCGCGCGGTTCACGACGTCTGCTCTGCCGTCGGCCGCATGGCCTGCGCTCGCGCTGTTCGCCACGCTCGTCCTTGCCGCGCCCGATCTCGCGTTCGCGGCGGGCGGTCTTCGCCTCGGGCGCGTCTTCAAGGACTGCCGCGACTGCCCCGAGATGGTGGTCGTCCCGCCCGGACGGTTCAAGATGGGCCGCGACGCCGGAGAGAAAGATCGCTACGAAGGCCCGGTGCGCGAGGTCACTGTCGGCTATGCCTTCGCCGTCGGCCGCTTCGAACTGACCAACGCGCAATATCGCCGGTTCGTCGAGGCGACCGGACACAAGACCGCTGGCAGCGGCTGCAATGCGTTCTTCGGCAGCAGGGTCGAACCGCTGCCGAACACGAGCTGGCGAGACCCGGGCTACGGGCGACCGATCCGCGACGATGAGCCGGTCGCCTGCATACGGTGGAGCGACGCCAAGGCCTATGTCTCCTGGCTCGCAGGGCGCACCGGAAAGAGGTATCGCCTGCTGACCGAGGCCGAATGGGAGTATGCGGCCCGGGCCGGTACTCAGGGCGACTACGTCTGGGGCGACGATCCGTCGCTGGCCTGCCGCTACGCCAATATCCACGACGTCTCGGCGGTCAAGTACGGACCGCCGCTGCCGTACTCTGCTCCCGCCTGTGACGATGGCTACGCGGAGGTCGCTCCGGTCGGGCGCTTCGCACCGAACGCCTTCGGTCTTTACGACATGATCGGCAACGTCTGGGAGTGGGTCGAGGACTGCTATCAGGTGCCCTACGGCCCGACGCCCGTCGACGGTTCCGCGCAGCTCGCCGAGGGTTGCGACCGCCGCGGCGTACGCGGCGGCTCGTGGCGAACCGGCTACGAGCGTCAACGGTCCGCGTTCCGCGGTCGTGACCCCGAGGCCCTGACGAGCCAGATCTTCGGCGTGCGCATTGCGCGCGACCTGCCGTGAACGCTGCGGCGATCGATCCGCGGGTTCCCTGGATCGCAAGGATCGCCTACGCCGCCGGCAATGCCGTCGAGACCATCCTGCACCGCTCCTTCGAGCTGTTCGTTCTGTTCTATTACACGCAGGTGCTCGGCCTGTCGGGGACGGTCGCGGGGTTTGCGATCCTGCTCGCGCTGATCGTCGATGCCATTACCGATCCGCTGGTCGGCACCTACTCGGACAGCCTGCAGTCTCGCTTCGGCCGCAGGCATACGCTGATGTTCGCATCGGCGGTGCCGACCGCGGTACTGTTCGCGCTGCTGTTCAGCCCGCCCACAGGCTTGGCCGGCTTCGCGCTCGGCGCCTGGCTCGCGATGACCGCGATCGGACTGCGCGTTGCGATCACCTTCTTCAACATTCCTTGGTCTACGCAGGTCGCCGAGCTGTCCTCGGACCCCAAGGAGCGCGTCACCCTGGCCGTGCTGCGCAACGTCTTCGGCGCCCTAGCCCAGGCGGCGGTCGTCGCGCTCGCCTTCGATCTGTTCTTCACGCCGACTGCGACCTACCCGCGCGGCCAGGAGAATCCGCAGGCATACCCGGCCTACGGCCTTGCCTTCGGGCTCGGGCTCGGACTGTTGATTCTGCTCTCCTCGGCCGGCACCTATCGGCGCCTACGCCGCATCGAAAACGCGCAGAACGCCCGCCCGTTGCGGTTCACGCTGGCAGGCCTCGGCCAGGCCTGGCGCGACATGCTTTTCGGTTTCCCCAACTTCAGGGCGCTGTTCCTCGGCGCGCTGTTCGCGCTCACGGCAATCTCGGCCTTCAACGCCTTCGCGCTGTACCTGGGCTCTTACTACTGGGCGCTCGGCAGCGACCAGATCAAACAGTGGCAGATTGCCTTCGTGCTTGGCGCAGCCGTGACCTTCCTCGTCGGCAAGCCCGTCGTCGACCGAACCCGACCCGCCACGGTGTTCTCGAGTTGCATCGCGATCGGCGCAGCGCTGTTCGCGTTGCCCGTGCTCCTGCGCCTCCTGGGGCTCCTGCCCGCCGATCCCGCGTTCAATCTCGTGGTATTGCGCCTGACCAACGGCCTCGCAGGCTTCTTCCTCGGCCTCGTGCTGATCACCTCGGCTCTGCTCGCGTCCGAGACGGCCGACGAATACGAGGCGAAGCGCGGCCTGAAAGGCACGGCCGTGCTGTTCGGCTTCATCACGCTGGCGATGAAGCTCGCCAGCGGACTCGGCAAGCTGCTGACGGGCGTCGCGATCGACCTGATTCGTCTGCCCGCGGCCGACGCCGCCGCGCCGATCACCTCAGGCCAGGCAGCCGCCCTGGGATGGGCCTGCTGCGTGATCACGCTCGCGCTCGGTGCCGTCGGCGTCGCTGCTTTTTCGCGCTACCGCTCCCCGGGTGTGCGCGGCGCGTCGGTCATCGCGTGAGCGTAGCCAAGGCTGGCGGTTCGAGCAGACTGGCCCGCACGCGCAGAGCGGCGCTACGATCCGAGCACGCTCTGCCGGCGCGACCGCGGCACGCGACAGGCGGTGGCAGCCGGCTACCCCGCCCGTCACCCTGATGATGAGGATCACACGATGAACCACATGTCCCGCCGCACTTTCGCGCGACTCCTGGGCTATCTGGCCGCGGGCGGTACTTTCGGTGGACCGGCCGCCTCGAGCACGGCCGCTGCCGTGCAGGGGGCGGTAGCCGCCGCGTCCACCGGCGCTGCCGGCTCTAGGCCGCTCGGCCACTCGGGGTTGCGGGTGCCGGGCGTCGGCGTCGGCACCAACAATTTCGGCGCGCGCATGGACGCCGCCGCGGCCCAGCGCGTCGTCGACGCCGCGCTCGATCTCGGCGCGCACTTTTTCGACACGGCCGACGTCTACGGCGGTGGCCTGTCCGAGGAGTTCCTCGGCAAGGCGCTCGGCCCGCGGCGATCGCGGGCGATCATCGCGACGAAATTCGGTAACCCGATGCGCGGCGGCCGGTTCCCGGACGGTGGCGCCTCGCGAGAGCTGATCATGTACTCGGCCGAGCAGTCGCTGCGCCGACTCGGAACGGATTACATCGACCTCTACCAGATCCACCGGCCAGACCCGAAGACGCCAATCGACGAGACGCTGCGCGCGCTCGACGATCTCGTCCGGCAGGGCAAAGTCCGCTTCATCGGCAACTCGAACTTCGACGCTGCCCAGGTCGAAGCGGCGGCGGCCGTCTCGCGCGAGCGCGGGCTGGCGGCGTTCTGCTCGGCGCAAAATCACTACAGCCTGCTGACACGCGACATCGAACGGGCACTCGTACCGGCCTGCGAGCGGCACGGTCTCGCGATCCTGCCCTACTTCCCGCTCGAGAGCGGGCTGCTGACAGGCAAATATAGGCGCGGCGAAGCGCCCCCCGAGGGGACACGACTCGGCAGTGCGGTGCGCGACAGACGGCCCGGCGTCGAGCTGTTCCTCAACGACGAGAAGTTCGCGAAAGTCGAGCGCCTGCAGGCGCTGGCCGACGAGGTCGGCAACACGACGCTGCTCGACATGGCCTTCGGCTGGCTCCTGAGCCGGCCCTATGTGGCCTGCGTGATCGCCGGCGCCACGCGACCCGAACAGGTCGAGGCCAACGTCAGGGCCGCCGCGTGGCGACCGAGTGCGCAGATCACACGCCAGATCGACGCGATCACCCTCGGCGACTCATCGACCGATCCGGCCGGGCGTCGCGAGCCGCCGTGAGGGCACTGCTGCGGACGCTGCATACCTGGGCCGGGCTGACGATAGGTCTGCTCGTCGCCCTCGTCGGGCTGTCGGGCAGCGTGCTGGTCTTTCGCGCCGACATCGAGCAGTGGCAGGAACGACGTTGGCACCGGCTCGTGCCCACCGGGCAGGCGCTCCCGCTCGAGCGCGTCATTGCGATCGGTGCGGCGCGCCACCCGGAACGAGAGGTCGTTCGCGTCGTGCTGCCCCAGCGCCCTCGTGAGTCGGTCGAGGTCATGCTACAGGTCCGCGGTGCCCGCAATCTCGAGCAGGCCGACCTGATCGGCGTCTTCGTCGATCCCTACCGCGGCGAAGTCCTCGGCGAACGCCCCCGGGCCCGCGGCTGGCTCTGGTGGCTGCAGGACTTTCACTACGCGCTGTTCGGCGCCGAGCGTGGCCTCAAGGTCAACGGCATCGTCGCAGCCGTCCTGCTCGCCCTCGCCGTCACGGGACCGGTGCTCTGGTGGCCTGGCTGGCGCAACCGGCGCCTTGCGTGGCGGATACGTACGCGCCCGGCGACGGCTCGCTGGCGCGATCTGCACGCCATCGGCGGCGTGGTCACCAGCGTGGCGCTGGCCCTGATCGCGCTGACGGCGCTCTACTATGCCTACCGCAGCACGGCAACGGCGACGATCTCGCTGCTAGCCGGCACGGCGGGCATGCCGGCTCCACTCGCGCCGCCACCTGCCGAGGGCGCCAGGCCCGTACCGGCGGGCCAGTTGGTCGCGGCGGCGAGGGCGGCCGTGCCTACTGCCCGGCTCGACGAGCTGCGGCCATCGCGGCGCCCGGGTATGCCGGCAGTCGTCTCGTACCGCGAGCCGGGCGATTTCGTCTTCGGTCGCCACCGGATCTACCTCGACCCGACCACGGCCCTGGTCCTGCGAATCGATCGTCACGATGACCTGCCGCTCGGCGCCCGGCTCGTTGGCAACATGGGGCCGTGGCACTTTGGCAGCTTCGGCGGCCGGCTGACGCAATGGCTCTGGTTCATCGTCGGGCTGCTGCCCGCCGCGTTGTTCGCCACCGGAGCCTGGCTCTGGTGGCGCAGGCGGTCGGCGCAGGCAGCCGCCCAGACGGCCGCGTGAGGAAGCCGCAGCCAAGTTTTCTATTTTACTGGTGGAAAGGGAGGGACTCGAACCCTCGACCCCGGCATTATGAGTGCCGTGCTCTAACCGGCTGAGCTACCTTTCCAGAGCCGACTGCAGGGCGCGGCAGTGTGCTGTCCGGGCCCCACCCTGTCAAGAACGGCGCCGACGGCAGAATAAGGCCCGAGGCCGGCGCTGCGTGTCTCCGGTCGGCCGACACCGCTGCGATGGCGCGAGGGAACCGGCACCTCGCCGTGCCGTGCAAGAGCGCCGAATGTGACTACTGGATCGGCTGCACGAAATTCACCGTCGAGCTTCTCTGAGCCAGGCGGATTGACGAGGGCATTGCACGGCCACCGCACTATGTGAAACACGCCCCCTCGGGCGGTCGGCTGCGCATAATCGCGCCGAGGCGCTTCAAGCCGGCTTCACGCCCGCCGATACCAGTATCGGGCGCCGCCTGCGAACCGCGGCGCGCGGGAGCGTCGATGCGAGGTCGAGTCCTTACGCTTGCGCCACGGCAGCGCGATCTATCGGAGTGGTGGCTGTTCGTGGCCTCGATGACGTTGCTGCTCGCCGGCTGCGGGGGCGGCGGCGGATCGGAGCCGACGGCGGGCGCGCCGGCGCCGTTGCAGGCCGGCAACGACAAGGCGGTCGCCATGCACGTGTATGCGGGAACGCCGCGAACGCCGCCCGGCTTCTACAGCGAAGCGCCCCCGGACGCTGCGACCGGCCCGGTGGCCACGGTGCATCTGAAGAACGCGGACATCACGCCGGCGGTGAACGGTCCGCGGTACGAGCTGTGCACCGACGACAGCGCCCAGGCGATCCAGTGGTCGGAACTGCGCCCCTCGTTTGGTGGCGGCTATGCCGACATGGTCGACGTGCGCGGTGACGAGCGGCTCTTCGAGATCGTGCGCGTGCCGCGTACGGACAGCAGCGCGCGCCTGCTGCATCGCGTGTTCCGCTGCAGCTATCTGGACCGCTCGACCACGGATCTCGATGCGCCTTCCGGTCCGGCCGGAACCGTGAACAGGCGACCGCTCGATGCCGCAAGCCTGCGCTCGCTCAGCGAGTATCTGTGGCGATTCACGAGCTTCAACAACGCCGATCATGTCGTGCTGGCGAGTACGACAACGGGCTCGGCGGCCAGCCGGCTCGCGCATACGATCGAGATGGCACGACTAACGCGCGCGGCGCACTCGAGCGAGTGCGATCGCATCGACATCCTCCGGTGGACGCACTCGCTCGATCCGTCGACCGGTGCACTGCAACGCGAGTTGGGGACCGTACGCAGTTTCCGCGTCAGGCGCGACGGGCCCGGGGACGTGACAATCTGCTACTGAACTCGACAGTGGTACGCGGCACGGCCGCGCGCTGTTCTGGGTCCCAGCAGAACGCGCCGGCGTATAAGGTCACGCTCGCGTCGCCGGCCGCCCGGATGAGCGCGGTCGCGTAGTAGCGCTCGTTGGGCACGAGCAC
>CAZAWM010000016.1:6632-24649 GCA_964488605.1 uncultured Steroidobacteraceae bacterium
CCCTGCACCTCGTGCATCCTGGGACGACGGCGCGATTCGATAAAACTCGCAGGCCGTGCCATGAAACAGCCGTTCGCGCTCGGCGCGCGGCAATCCCGCGGTGAGCTGATCATAGGCTCTCCAAAGCTCAGAGTAGTCGCGCGCGAGCTTCTCTACCGGAAAATTCGAGCCGAACATGCAGCGACGCGTTCCAAAGCGTTCGATGCAATACGCGACGATCGGCCGCAATGACGCGACCGTCCATTGCGCATCGAACATGCCAAAACCCGTGAGCTTGCAGGCTACCTGTGGACGCGCGGCGAGCAGATCAATCGCACGTCGCCATGCGTCGAGCCCCTCTGCCGACTGTTCCCACGGTGAACCGCAGTGGCATAGCGCGACGCGAAGGTCCGGCACGCGATCGAGGAGACGCGCGACGCGTTCGGCCTGTTCGGGGATCAGCTGCAGATCGAACGACAAACCGAGGCGCGCGGCCTCCGCCAGGTTGCGGGCGACCGCGGGCTCATCGATCAGCGCATCGGAGCGGTGCTGCATCTCGTCGTGACGCGCGCGGCCGAAGATCTGCCGGAGGCCGCGGACGTTGCGGCTTTCGAGGTGGGCCTGCATGACGGCCGGGGCGTCGGCGCGCGCGAGGTCGCAGTAGGCCACGATAGCGCTCGGCCAGCCACGTCCCGCGTCGGTATCGGCAACGGACTGCAGCCAGCGCGTCTCGGTCACCACGTCTGCGTCCGACACGCCGACCTGCACGTGCACGGATCCCATGAGCGGCACGTCGCGCGCGTCGTCCGCAAAATCCGCGACGAGATAGTTTTTTTGGATCGGCGTCGGATCCCCGAAAAAGCGTCGCACGCCACGCGCGGTGAGCCACGGGTAGTCGCAGACCGCAAGGTCCCAGAGATGGTGGTGCGCATCGATGACCGGTACGTCGATTGCCATGCACTCAGCGCCCGGCGCGCAGCATCTGCGCAAGGACGGCCAAACGATCGTAGAGGGTCCACTCCGCCGCGATGCGCCCGGCGACGACCCGCCAGTGCGTGACGCCGAGCAGCAGTATCGGCACCCCGGTTGCCTCGAGACCGAGCCAAGGCGCGCGATGCACGCCACGCAGCATCCAGCGCACGGCGATCTCCCGACGGTCATCATCCAGCGGTCGCACGCACAGGTGGTCCACGGAGAGGCTCACGTCTGCGAGTGCGCGGCGCTGCGCCCCGTGATACTCCGCAATCTGCGCCCGTCCGGATGCGACGGGACGCGAGTCGTGCAGCACGGCGTACGGCGCGTACTGACGCTCATACGACTGGGCGTCGTCGTGCAGCCAAGCGTTTGCAAGTACGGCCGCGGCGAATGTACCCGGATCCGTGTCGGTGAACGACACCGCGGCCGGCGCGCCGGCTCGCGGCAGGTCTGCAAGTCGTGCTGACTCGAGCCGCAGCCAGTGCGCGAAATCGGGCGAAAGCGGCGCTGAAACACCACGGCGCGCGACGTCGAGCGGATCAAGACCGAGCTGAGTCACGAGTGCGTAGTTGTCGCGGACCAGCCACTCCCGCGTGATCACGCCCTGATCCACGAGGCAATCGGCGATCGTCGCTACCCAGACCGACTTGCCCGTAGCGGGACCGAAAGGGCTCGGCGCGCGGTTCGTCATCGGCGAGCTGATGCGATGCGAGCTGTAGAACAGGCCGGGCGCTTCACGCGACCAGATCACGGCGTCGCCGAGCAGCAGCCGGTCCGGAAACGCGCGCAGCGTGTCGTAGGTGTTCGCGATGACGGCATCGGCGCCGCGTACGATGCCGTCGAGTGTGTAGATGACGGTATCGGCGGCGTAGTAGTCGCGGATCCGCTCCACCTGGCGCGACTCCCAGATCTCGTGCGTGATGCCGAGAATATAATCGACGATGTCGTGGTAGGGTCCCGCAGTGCCCTCGAGATACGTCTGCGCGCAGCTCACTTCACCTCTCCGATCAGTGCCCGCGCGCCCGACAGCAGGAAGCCGTGATCCGAGCCGAGCACGAACAGCGACGCGCCACGCTCAGCCCACTGTCGGGCCTCCGCAGGATCGGCCACGAACATGCCGACCGGGACCCCGGCGGCCACTCCGGCGGCGCAGATCCGCTCGACCGCGTTGATGACGCGCTCGTCGTCCGACCGGGCGCAGCCAAGCGAGACCGTCAGGTCGATACGCCCGACGAACAGGCAGTCGATTCCCTGCACAGCGGCGATCTCGTCGAGTGCGTCGAGCGCCTCGGCGTCCTCGATCTGCACGATCACCGTGGTCGCGGCCGCCGCGCGGGCCAGCTGCTCCACGATCGGCCGCCCGCCGAATCCCGCGGCACGCGTCGAACCCGCGTAGCCTCGCCCGCCGCGTCCATGATGGCTCGCCTGCACCGCGCTTCGAGCAGCCTGCGCGCTGGTGACATGAGGTACGAAGACGCCGGTCGCGCCGCAGTCCAAGGCGTTGAGGATCTGGTGCGGATCGGCCGACGGCACGCGCACCAGCGTCGGCATGCCCAGAGCGCGCGTAATCGCCAGGCAACCGTCGAGTTCGGCGCGCCCGAATGGAGAGTGCTCGGCATCGAGGACCAGTAGGTCCAGGCCCGATCCCGCCAGTACCTCGCAGACGACTGGCGCGGGCGTCTTGACCCAGGTGCCGAGCAGAAGATCGCGGCGGTGAAGTCTGGCGCGGAACTCTTCGCTCATCCGGATACCCTCCTCAACCGCCGCCGCGAAGGGCCGACGCATCGCGCGCCACCGCTTGCGCGATTGCGGCGCCTGTGAATCGATGCTGCACAGACTTCGTCTACCCGCACGGGATGTTCGGCATGGGAATCTAGAAGGCTGCCCACTGGCTTCGCCCTAAGTGTACTCCGAATGCACGTTTCTGCCGTGACATCCCATGCAGCGGACGTATGTGCTCACTCGCTGGGCGCGCGCCCACGCGCCAATCTCCGTGTGGGGACCGGACTGTTGCGGGCGCCCTTGTTTGCATTCGAAGTCGAGTTAATAATCGACTGACGGTTCGCAATGCGTGGGGGCGCCAGCATGATTCGTTATCTTAAGCCGGGTCGTTCGGCGGAACAGAATGCCAGCGACGACGCGAAGGTGCGCGCCACGGTAGAGACGATGCTCGGCGAGATCGGCAGGCGCGGCGATGCGGCCGTGCGCGAGTACTCGATGCAGCTCGACCAATGGTCGCCACCCTCCTTCCGCCTGACGCGAGCGCAGATCGAAGACTGCTACCGCCAGCTACCGCAGCAGGCCATCGACGATATCCGGTTCGCCCAGCAGCAGGTACGCCGCTTCGCCGAAGTGCAGCGCGGTGCATTGCAGGATGTCGAGGTCGAAACGCTCCCCGGCGTGATCCTTGGCCATCGCAACGTGCCGGTCGAGTCGGTCGGCTGCTACGTGCCGGGCGGCAAGTATCCATTGGTGGCGTCTGCGCATATGAGCGTGGTGACAGCCAAGGTCGCCGGCGTACCGCGCGTGATCGCCACCGCGCCGCCCTGGCAGGGTGCTCCGGCCCCGGCGATCGTCGTCGCCATGGACATGGCCGGTGCCGATGAGATCTACACCCTCGGCGGCGTGCAGGGCATCGGCGCGATGGCACTCGGCACCGAGACCATCCAGCCCGTCGACATGATCGTCGGCCCCGGTAACGCCTACGTCGCCGAAGCCAAGCGCCAGCTGTTCGGCCGCGTCGGCATCGACCTGTTCGCCGGGCCCACCGAGACGCTCGTCATCGCCGACGACTCGGTCGATGGCGAACTGTGCGCCGCCGACCTGCTCGGACAGGCCGAGCATGGCCCGAACTCCCCCGCCGTGCTGCTCACCAACTCCGAACCTCTCGCGCAAGCGACGATGCGCGAAGTCGAGCGTCAGCTCGCCGTACTGCAGACCGGCGAGATCGCAGGACGCGCCTGGCGCGACTTCGGTCAGGTCATCGTCTGCGATACCTATGAGGAGATGGTACACAAAGCCGACGAGATCGCCTCCGAGCACGTGCAGGTCATGACCCGCGACCCCGATTACTTCCTTCGGAACATGCGCAACTATGGCGCCCTGTTCCTCGGCCCCGAGACGAATGTGGCGTACGGCGACAAGGTCATCGGCACCAATCACACCCTGCCCACCAGAAAAGCGGCCCGCTACACCGGTGGCCTCTGGGTCGGCAAGTTCATCAAGACCTGCACCTATCAGAAAATCACCCGCGAAGCCTCCCTCCTCGTTGGCGCATACTGCTCGCGCCTGTGCGCCCTCGAGGGCTTCGCCGGCCACAAGGAGCAGGCCGATATCAGACTGCGGCGCTATGGCGGGACGCAAGCGAACTTGCTTCGGGCCTGAGCAGCCGATGTCGCCGGTGCTCCAGCCGGCGCCAGCGGCTGCGCAGCAGCGTGCCACGTCTTACGACGTGGCGCAGCGCGCTGGAGTCTCGCAATCGGCCGTCTCGCGCTGCTTCAAACCGGGCGCAAGCGTCAGCGCGCGCATGCGCGAACGCGTCATGCGCGCCGCGCGCGAGCTCGGCTACAGCCCCAACGCGATCGCCCGCAGCCTCATCACGCGCCGCTCGAATCTCATCGCGGTCATCATCTCGAATCTCACCAACCTCTATTACCCGGAAGTGCTGGCGGAGATCTCCGCACAGGCCAGCATGCGGGGAATTCGCGTGCTGCTGTTCACGCTGTCGGGCGAAAGCGAGATCGACCAGGTTCTCGAGCAGATCTGGCAGTACCGCGTCGATGGCGTGATCTCCGCCGCGCGCCTCTCCACCGAACAGGTGCGTCTGTTCGAAAAGCGCGCGGTTCCAATGATCTTCTACAACCGCTACCTGCGCGACGCGCCCGTCAGCGCCGTATTCTGCGATCAGACCGATGGCGCGCGCACTTTGGTGCAGAGACTCTATCAGGCGGATCATCGACGCTTCGGCATCATCGCCGGCCCGCCGGACTCCGTCGTCGGGCAGGCACGCGTGAATTCCTCGCTCGAACGCCTTGCCGAACTCGGTATCAGCGACGTTCCCGTGGTGCCGGGCTCCTACGATTACGACAGCGGCTATCGCGGGCTCCGCGAGCTCGTCAGACGCCTGAAGCGGCCGCCCCAGGCCGTCATCTGCGCCAATGACGTCATGGCCATCGGTTGCATGGACGCGGCGCGGTTCGAACTCGGCCTGAAGATACCCGAGAAGATATCGATCGTCGGCTTCGACGGCGTCGGGCCAGCGTCCTGGGCGAGCTACCGGCTGACGACGCTGCGGCAGCCCGTGCAGCGCATGGCCGAAGCGGCCGTCTCGATGCTCGTGGATCGAATCGATAATCCTGGCCTTCCCGCGGAGCGGCGTGTGCTGTCCGGAGTGCTCGTCGATGGCGCTTCGGCGCGGCTCGGCTGAGATGTGCGACGTTCCGCTGCGGCTGCCCGGCATGATGCTCGACGGACGGGCCTTCGCAGCGCAGATTCGTGCACTGGGGGAAGGCCGCCAAGTGTTCGTGGCCGACCTGAGCGGAGCGTCGACGATCGACGGTATGGCGGCCAGGGTGCTGTCATCTGCACCGTCCGTGTTCGCAGCCGCCGGACTGTCGATGGGTGGCATTGTCGCGCTCGAGACCAGGCGCCGCGATCGCGGCAACCGCACCCTGATCGACCTGGTCCTGGCCATGGGAATCGCCGCGGGGCCCGACACGTTTCGCCGCCAGTCGCTGTCGCTGCGCGACCGGGCGGACAGCCTGCAGACCCGCGTCGAAATCGCCTGTCCGTCGCTCGTCCTGTGCGGCCGGGAAGACCTGCCGGGGAGAACTCATTGAAGCACTCGACCGATCGCATCCTGACCACGCACGTCGGCAGCCTGCCGCGCTCTGCGGCCGTGACCGAGGTCGTCTTCGGTCGTGAGCAGGGCCGCACCATCGGCCGTGAAGAGTTCGACCGGGTCATCGGTACCGCCGTCAGGGACGTCGTTGCGCGTCAGGTCGCTGCGGGGGTCGACGTCGTCAGCGACGGCGAGATGAGCAAGATCAGCTATGCAACCTACATCAAGGACAGGCTGACGGGCTTTGCCGGCGACAGCCCGCGCGACCCGCCTGCCGACCTCGAAGACTATCCGGACTATCTGCGCAGGCTGGCGAGCGCGGGTGGCACGCCGACGTACCGGCGCCCGCGCTGCGTCGGGCCGATTGCCGTCAAGACGCTCGGCCCCCTTCAGAACGATCTGGCGATGCTCCGCGACGCGGTCCTTGCTGCGCAGGCCCAGGGTGACGGACCGCTCGAAGCGTTCATGAACGCCGCTTCGCCCGGGGTCATCGCGCTGTTCCAGCCCAATGACTATTACCCGACGCACGAGGCCTATCTCGAGGCTCTCGGCGAGGCGATGCGGTTCGAATACGAAGCCATCGTCGCGGCGGGATTCATCCTCCAGATCGACTCGCCAGACCTGGGTCTCGGCCGCCACACGCTGTTCAAGCGCCGCCCGCTCGAGGAGTATGAACGCATGGCGCGGCTGCACGTCGAGATCCTCAACCATGCGCTGCGAAACTGTCCTGCTGACCGGCTGCGCATGCACGTGTGCTGGGGCAATTATGAGGGCCCGCATCATCACGATGTGCCGATGCAGGTCGTGCTGCCAATCGCGCTGCGCGCCCGCCCGATGGGTCTGCTGTTCGAGGCCTCGAATCCTCGGCACGCTCACGAGTGGGAGGTCTTCCGCGACGCGCTCATACCAGACGACAAGATACTGATCCCCGGAGTTCTCGACTCCGTTTCCAACTTCATTGAGCATCCGCGGCTCGTCGCCGAACGCATAGAGCGGTTTGCGAACATCGTCGGTCGCGAGCGCGTGATCGCGGGGACGGATTGCGGTTTCTCGACCTTCGCAGGCTTCGGGGCCGTCGACGCCGACATCGTCTACGCGAAGCTCGCGGCCATGGCCGAGGGAGCGCGGATCGCTTCCGACCGTCTCTGGCGCTGAGTCGCCATGTGCCGTCGCAACATCGGCAGCCGAGATCCCCAGCAGCATCGCCGCCAGGAATCAGCACGCAATGGAGAAGTCCTCATGAACGTCGCGTCCCCGGACACGATCTCGATCGCCGAGATGGAATCCCGCCTGGTCCGGTACGCCGATCTGCGTCCGTGCACGAACGCCTTCATCGATGCACGAACGCCTGGCAGTGACCGCAAGGAGAACTTCACGATCATCGGCCCGGGCGTCGCGGAGAACCCGCAGCAGCACGTGCACATCCGCATCCCGCATGGATTCAACATTGGTGGCGCGCGGCAGCCTCCGGGATGCACGAACTCGCAGCATAGCCATGACACCGCCGAAGTGTTCGTGATCCACCAGGGTCATTTTCGCTTCAAGACCGGCGAGCGCGGCACGAGCGGGCATGTGGATCTCGGACCCGGAGACGTAATCTCCATTCCGGTGCGCGCATTTCGCGGTTTCGACACTTTGGGCGAAGAAACGGCTTTCATGTTTTCGGTACTCGGCGGCGACGATCCGGGACGCGTGCTCTGGGCACCGTACGTCTTCGACGCCGCGCGCGAGTACGGGCTGGTGCTGCTTTCAAGCGGACGGCTGGTCGACACGCGCCTTGGCGAAACCGTCCCCGAGGACGACCCGCCGATGCCAGTGACCACCCGAGCGCAGGTCGAGTCCCTACGGGTGTTCGACACGGCGGGCATCACGGCCTGCACGATTCGCCGCACCGACTTCAGCGCAGCACGGTATGGACCGTACGCCGGGCTGGACGGTGTCACAGAGACTGCGCTGGTGGGCATCGCCAATCCCGCCGAGAACATGCCGGCCGGACCGCTGGGCTGGCCGCACGGCTTTCATGTTCGCTCATTGCGACTCGAGTCCGGCGCGAGGATACCGCGGCACCGGCGCTGCGAGGAGGAAGTGCTGCTCATGCACCGTGGCGCGCTGCGGATCCGCTGGGACCATGGCGCGATCGATCTCGCTCCGGGCGATACCTTGACCGTACCGGTCCGGCTCGCGCGTACCTATGAGAACATCGCCAGGCTCACCACCGAGGTATACGTCGTGCGTGGCGGAGATCATCCGGCAGCGCCCCGTTTCGAATGAACCTGTCCGTCCTCGACATCTTCAAGATCGGTATCGGCCCGTCGAGCTCGCACACGATGGGACCGATGAACGCGGCGCGACGCTTCGCTCTTGATCTCGTAGAGCGTGACCTGGTGCCCCGCGTGCAGTCCGTTTCCGCCCAGCTCTACGGTTCCCTTGCGCTCACGGGCCGTGGACACTGCACCGATCGCGCGATACTACTCGGCCTCGAGGGGTTGGCGCCGGAAACGCTCGATCCCGATACCATCGAACCGACGCTGATGCGAATTCGCAGCCGCGGCCGATTGAGACTTGCCGGGCGACATGAGATCGAGTTCGATGAGCCGATGGAACTGCTGTTCCATCGCGACCAGACTCTGCCGGGTCACCCAAACGGCATGCGCTTCACGGCGCTGGGTGCGCGCAGCGAGGTGCTGTATCGCGAGGAGTTCTTCTCGACGGGCGGCGGATTCATCGTCCGCGCCGCCGAGCTCGGCCGCGAGCCGAGCGACGCGCGCGCCGCCGCGGTGCCGCTGCCCTTCTCCTCGGCTGAGGAGCTGCTGGCGCGCTGCCGGGAGCAGGGTCTCGACCTTCATGAGCTCGTGCTGCGCAATGAGAGCGCCTGGCGCAGCGAGCCGGAGACGCACGCGGCCCTGCTGCGCATCTGGCAGACCATGGAGCAGTGCATCGAGCGCGGCTTCCGCGCCCAGGGCCTGCTTCCGGGGACGCTCAGGGTCCGACGCCGCGCGCCGAAGCTCTACCGGCAGCTCGTCGAGTCCGGCAACACCGACCCGATGTGCGCGCTCGACTGGCTGAACGCGTTCGCGCTGGCCGTCAACGAGGAGAACGCGGCCGGCGGCCGCGTGGTCACCGCGCCGACCAACGGCGCTGCGGGAATCG
Organism: uncultured Steroidobacteraceae bacterium; assembly: GCA_964488605.1. Taxonomy (GTDB): domain Bacteria; phylum Pseudomonadota; class Gammaproteobacteria; order Steroidobacterales; family Steroidobacteraceae; genus UBA964. The sequence goes on from CAZAWM010000016.1 coordinate 15,577, forward strand.
TGCCGGCGGTTCTCGCGTACTACCGCCGCTTCGAGCCGGGCGCCAGCGACGAAGGCGTACTGCGCTTCCTGCTCGTCGCCGGCGCCATCGGCATGCTCTACAAGACCAACGCCTCGATCTCGGGCGCAGAGATGGGCTGCCAGGGCGAGGTAGGCGTGGCCTGCTCGATGGCGGCCGGCGGCCTCGTCGCCGCGCTCAACGGCACCAACGAACAGATCGAGAATGCCGCCGAGATCGGCATGGAGCACAACCTCGGCCTCACCTGCGACCCGATCGCCGGCCTCGTGCAGATCCCCTGCATCGAGCGCAATGCCATGGGCGCGGTCAAGGCCGTCAATGCGGCGCGGCTTGCACTGCGCGGCGATGGCGCGCACAAGGTCTCGCTCGATCAGGTCATCTCGACCATGCGGCAGACAGGCCAGGACATGTCGACGAGCTACAAGGAAACCTCGCAGGGCGGCCTCGCGGTCAATGTGCCCGAGTGCTGACCGTGAAAGAGATCGCAGGCGAGATCCCGTCCGCCTCCTTCGCTGACGTCGCGGCTGCCGCGCGGCGACTCCGCGGCCACGTGGTGCGCACGCCGCTCCTCGAGAATGTCGAACTCAACGCGCTTGCGGGCGGCCGCGTGCTGCTGAAGGCCGAGACGCTGCAGCACACGGGATCCTTCAAGCTCCGCGGCGCCTGGAACCGGCTGTCGCAGCTCACGGCCGAGCAGCGTCGCGCGGGCGTCGTGGCATGGTCCTCGGGCAATCATGCCCAAGGGGTCGCGTTCGCCGCGCAGCGGCTCGGCATCCGCGCGGCGATCGTCATGCCGCACGATGCGCCACGCATCAAGGTCGAGAACACTCGCCGGCTCGGCGGCGAAATCATCGGCTACGACCGCTACACGGAGATCCGCGAGGAGATCGGCCGCCGAATCGCGCAGGAGCGCGGCGCGCTGATCGTGCCGGCTTATGATGACCCGCAGATCATCGCCGGTCAGGGCACGGTCGGCCTCGAGATCGCCGAACAGGCCGCGGCGCTCGGCGTCGGGATCGATCAGGCACTGGTCTGCTGCAGCGGTGGTGGTCTTGTGGCCGGCACGGCTCTGGCGCTGCGTGCGGCGCGCGAGGCGACGCGGATCTACTGCGTGGAGCCCGCCGGGTTCGACGATCACGCGCGCTCGCTGGCCGTCGGCAGACGCGTCCGCAATGCGCCGGACGCACGCTCGATCTGTGACGCGCTGCAGGCGCCGACACCCGGGGAGGTCACCTTTGCGATCAACCGGTCACTGCTCGCGGGCGGCCTCGTGGTTTCCGACGACGAGGTGCGTGCGGCGATGCGCTACGCATTCTCGACCCTGAAACTCGTCGTCGAGCCGGGCGGCGCCGTGGCGCTCGCGGCCGTCCTCGCAGGGAAACTACCTACGGCTGGCCGCGTCACCGCCGTCGTACTATCGGGCGCCAACGTCGATCCGGCGATGTTCGCAGCGATCCTCGCCGGCGTTGCCTGAAGGAGATGACCTCTATGCTCGGTCGAGTGCTGTCGATCATGCTGGTGGGCGCGCTGACGCTGCTGAGCGCCCACGCCTCGACGCCCGCAGGCCCGGCGGCCACGCCGCTCGGGGTCGTGCGCGAGTTCAATGCAGCCCTGTCGCAGCGCCGCCTCGATGCGGCGCTCGCGCTGCTCGCGCCCGGAGCCGTCAGCTTCCAGCTCCAGTCGGCGCACAGCTTCACGGGCACGCCAGACCGCCCCGAACCTCTGACCAGCGATCTGACCACCCACTGGAAGTCGATCACGCCGATTCTGTATGCGATGAATAGTCGCTACGAGCGAGTCGTCGAGAACGTGACCGTGCATGCCGACGCGCATCTCGCCGTCGTCTGGGCCAGAATCAAGACGCTCGCCGAGCCGCCAAAAGGCGCGCCGACCTCGCTCGTGTTCCACGAAACTTACCTGCTGCGCGAGCAGGACGGCCGCTGGCACATCGTCGCCATCGCGAACTCGCGCCAGACGCGCTGAACTGCACTCAAGGCGCGTGACCCCGAGCTTCGGCTGCTACGCCGTATTGACGAGCACCGCGGCGCCAGTGACCCGCCCGGCGCGCAGGCGCGACAGCGCCTCGTTCGCCTGCTCGAGGGGGAAGGTCTCGACCGCGGTCCGGATTCGCAGCCGCGAGGCGAGCGCCATGAACTCGCGGCCATCGGCGCGCGTGAGGTTCGCCACCGAACGGACGACGCGCTCGCCCCAGAGCAGCGCGTACGGGAACGCCGGGATATCGCTCATATGGATGCCCGCGCAGACGACGACGCCACCCTTGCGGACGGCGGCCAGAGCGGCCGGGACGAGCGAGCCAACCGGCGCGAACAGGATCGCGGCGTCAAGCGGCTCGGGCGGCAGCCCGCTCGAGGTTCCGGCCCAGCGCGCGCCGAGCCTCAGCGCGAGTGCGCGCGCCGTAGCGTCCTCGGGACGCGTGAAGCCATAGACCTCGCGACCCTCGTGTACCGCAACCTGCGCGATCACGTGGGCCGCCGCGCCGAAACCGTACAGCCCGAGGCGGCGCGCCTCGCCGGCCATGCGCAACGCACGAAAGCCGATCAGACCGGCGCAGAGCAGCGGCGCGGCCTCGACATCGGAGTACTGCGCTGGGATCGCGAGGCTGCAGTCGTCGCGCGCGATAACGTGGTCGGCATAGCCACCGTCGACGTGATAGCCGGTGAACTGCGCGCGGTCGCAGAGGTTCTCGCGGCCAGTATGGCAGAAGTCGCACTCGCCACAGGCACCGGCGAGCCACGGCACGCCGACCCGCTCACCCACCACATGCTGCGCGCCGGCACCAGCCTCGATCACGGTGCCGACAGTCTCGTGGCCCGGAACGACGGGCCGCTTACCCCCGGTCAGCTCGCCGTCGACGATGTGCAGATCGGTGCGGCAGACGCCGCAGGCATGCACGCGGATCAGCAGCTCGCCTGGGCCCGGTCGCGGCGTCGGCCGCTCGCGAAGCTGCAGCGGCTGCCCCGGACGATGGAAGACCATGCAGCGCATGACCCGACTCTAAGGCTTGAGCGCTCCGAGCGCACCGATCGCGAACAGCAGCACCCACAGCACGACCAGTGCCCACGTGCCCTTGACCATTAGGATACGGAACTCCTCGTTGTCGGCAGCGGTGGCGCGGCCCGCCGCGATCGCCTGTAGCGCCGAGCGATAGGCCTGCTTGATGCAGAACCGGACGAAGATCCCACAGACGATGGCGCCTGCGAACAGCAGCACCTTCAAAGCGAGCCAGCGCGTCGGATAGGGCCAGCCCGTGAGCAGCGACGAGGCGCCGGTGCCCGCAAAAACGGCGATCAGCAGGTAGCGGATGCGCCAGTCCCACTTCGCGAGCGCCGGGCCGACGGGCGCCTTGCGGCGCCAGTGCACGAGCCACATGAACCAGAACCAGAGCGCCGAGGCGATCCAGAGCAGCCACATCCAGACGCCGTCAATGGGCACGAGACCGAGCATCGAGGCGAGCGTGAAGCCGAGCGGCACGGACATGATCATGGCATTGCGCACGTGCTGGTCGACGTCGAGCAGGAAATCCCAGAGTCTCATGCGCTCCGCGGGCGGCAGCGCCGTCGCGCACGTGATGTAGTGCGTCAGCGCGTTGATGACGAGCTCGCTGCCGAGCCAGTAGCCCATCACCAGCACGTGGGCCCACTTGACGAGTGAGTAGGTCACGTCGACTCCCCGTTCAGAAAGGCTTGGAGATGCCGAGCCACGCGGTCAGTGCAATGACGGCCCAGAAGACGTAGGCGCCGCGCCGCCCGCGGCGGAGACCCGCGGCGATGAGCGCCTCCGCGTGCTGGTCCGGCCCCTGCTGCAGCAGGCGGAGACCCTCGATCCACCCCCTGATCACCGAGCGCAGGTAGAGCCCAATCGCCAGCAGCGCCGCGTAGGTCACGAGCTTCGCGGCGAGCCAGCCCTCGGTGACCGGCCCCGAGCCAAAGAGTGACCACAGACCGATGCCGGCGAGCACGGGGATCAGCAGCTGCCGGAAGCCGACGTCGAAGCGCTGCAGCCGGTCGCCCAGCGCCGAGCCCCGCTTTGCGAACGCCCCCCAGACCAGCAGCAGCCAGACGAGGCCGGTCAGCCAGAAGACCAGCTGCAGCCAGGGTGGCGGCGTGATCGCACCGCGCAGTGCCGCGATCTGCAGCCCGACTACGGGCAGAAGCACGATGCCGGTGCGAGGCAGCAGGTCGATGCGCAGCAGTGCATCGAGGAAGCGCAGCCGCTCGGCGAGCGGCAGATCCGCGCGGGCTACGAATCCGCCCGTGACGAACACGCCAAAGTCGCCACCGAGCCAGTAGGCGAACGCCAGGACGTGCACGAAGACGAGCAGCCAGTAGGATTCGATGGCGATCGGCATTTCGGTTGGGTGCGAAGCAGGAACGGCCCGTCAGAGCGTCCGTGCGATGAGCTCCTTCATGATCTCGTTCGTACCGCCGTAGATGCGCTGCACGCGCGCGTCGGCGAACATCCGGCAGATCAGATACTCATCCATGTAGCCGTAGCCGCCGAACAGCTGCAGGCATTCGTCGATGACCTGCTGCTGCATGTCCGTCGTCCACCACTTCGCCATCGACGCCGTGACGGTGTCGAGCTCGCCGCGCAGCTGGCGCTGGATGCAGTCGTCGACGAAGGCGCGCGCGACGCGCGTCGTCGTCGCGACCTCGGCGAGCCTGAAGCGTGTGTTCTGGAAGTCGGCGATCGCCTGGCCGAAGGCCTTGCGCTCGCGCACGTAGCGACGCGTCTCCTCGACCGCGCCTTCCATCGCGCCGACGGCGCAGATCGCGATCACCAGCCGCTCGTAGGGCAGATCGGCCATGAGCTGGTACATGCCACGGCCTTCCTCGCCGCCGAGCAGGTTGGCTGCTGGTATCCGCACGTCCTCGAAGAACAGCTCGGCGGTGTCCTGCGCATGCATGCCGAGCTTGTCGAGCACCCGGCCCACGCGGTAACCCGCTAGACCTGCCGTCTCGACCATCAGGATCGACAGTGCTTTCGAGTCGCGCGCATTCTCGGTCTTGACAACCAGCGCGATCAGGCCGGCCTGGCCGCCATTCGTGATGAAGATCTTCGAGCCATTGACGACGTAGTGATCGCCGTCGCGAACCGCCCGCGTGCGCAGCCCGCGCAGATCGGAGCCCGCACCCGGCTCCGTGAAAGCGATCGCGCCGATCAGCTCGCCGCTGGCGAGCTTCGGGATCAGGCGGCGCTTCTGTTCCTCGGTGCCGTGATTGAGCAGATAGTGCGCGCAGATGCTGTGCACGCCCTGTCCGAAGCCCGACAGTCCGCGCCGCGACTGCTCCTCGTAGAAGATCGCCTCGTGGCGGATGTCGCCGCCCATGCCGCCGTACTCCTGCGGGATGTCCATGCAGAGCAGACCATGGCGGCCGGCGGCGAGCCAGACCTCGCGATCGACGTGGCGCTGCGCGCGCCAGCGCGCGTCATGCGGCTGCATTTCGTTCTCGACGAAGCGCGCGACCGTCTCGCGAAAGATGTCGAGATCCGCGTCCATCCACGGGGATCGAATGAGCATCGAGTCGGCGGGCATGGCGGAGTCCGGGTGTTGGGCGGGCGCGAGGAACGTGCATGATGACCGATCGGCACCGTTGGGGTCAGGCGCCGACACGGCGTACGGTGCCACGGAGCGCCTCGGGTTCGGTCAGAAGCGGGCGCTGATCGGCAAATTTCCCTGCCAGATCGTCGATGTTACAGAAGCTTATCGGCTCAATCGAGTCGATTCGGCTCGGCCCTCACGGGTCCCGAAGCGCACGACTGCTGCCTCGGTTCCTTCGTATTGCTTTTGAGATCTATTCGCATTTAGGATGCTGACCCATCACCCGGTACGGGAGTGGCATTGTGTACGTCTGCATCTGCCAAGGCATCTCGGAACGGCGACTGCGCGAACTCGTCTCGAGCGGTGTCAGTAGCTTCGAGGAACTGCAGGCCAGGACCGGCGTTTCGACCTGCTGTGGCTCCTGCGAGCCCGCGGCAAGGGCCTTCATCGAAGAACACGTGGACAGCAAGGCGCCTGAACTGCACACTGCCTGAGCGGTGCTACGGACGCGCGGCGAGGCGCGGACTCGAGGACATCCATTGAAAGGCGATCCCATCATCATTGTGCACCTCAACAAGGTGCTCAAGAACGAGCTGACGGCCATCAACCAGTATTTCATGCACTCCCGGCTGCTGCGGCATTGGGGGTTCGAACGGCTCGGCAGGTACGAATACAAAGAATCGATCGACGAGATGAAGCACGCCGATGCGCTCATGGAGCGCGTGCTGTTCCTTGAGGGTCTGCCTAACCTCCAGGACATCGGCAGGCTCATGATCGGCGAAAACATCCGGGAAGTCCTCGAATGCGATCTGAAGCTCGAGATGCAGGCGCATCCCGACCTCAAGACCGCAATCGCCGACTGCGAACGTCTCGGCGATTTCGTCAGTCGCGAACTGCTAAAGAAGATCCTCGAATCCGAGGAAGAGCACATCGACTTCCTCGAGACCCAGCTCGAGCTGATCGGCAAGGTCGGCCTGCAGAACTACTGCCAGTCGCAGCTGGAACCGCCAGGCTCGTGAACCCGCTCGCACCGGCTCGCGGCACGCCGGCGCGTCGCGATGAAGTTGTGCCGCGCCGTCCAACGCTCCGCGGGTGAAGACATGTCCGTCGCTCGTCATACCGAGATCACCGCATCCTCGAAGAAGAGCTTCGACGATGCGATCCAGAGAGGTCTCAAGCGCGCCACCAAGACGCTCAAGAACGTCACCGCTGCGTGGGTCGCCTCCCAGGAAGTCCTGGTCAAGAACAACGCGATCTCCGAGTACCGCGTGCGGATGAACGTAACGTTCGTTCTCGAGGACTGATGTCCTCGATGGCGTGCGTGGCGCCCCTCAGACGTTGAACAGGAAGTGCATGACGTCGCCCTCGCGGACGACGTAGTCCTTGCCTTCCCGGTGCATGCGACCCGCCGCCCTCGCGCCCTGCTCGCCCCGGCAGGCGACGAAATCCTCGAAGGCGATGACTTCGGCGCGGATGAAGCCGCGCTCGAAGTCCGTGTGGATCACGCCGGCCGCCTGAGGCGCCGTATCGCCACGGTGGATCGTCCAGGCGCGCACTTCCTTCTCGCCGGCTGTGAAGAACGTCTGCAGTCCGAGCAGCTCGTAGCCGGCACGGATCAGACGATTCAGGCCCGGTTCCGCAAGACCCAGCTCGCGCAGGAACTCGGCGCGGTCCGAATCCTCGAGCTGCGCGATCTCGGCTTCGATCGCCGCGCAGACCGGAACGACGGTCGCACCCTCGGCAGCCGCGCGCTCGCGGACCGCATCGAGCAAGGCGTTGTTATCGAAGCCGTTCTCGAGCACGTTCGCGACGTACATGACCGGCTTCTGGGTCAGCAGATGCAGCTCGCGCAGGTCGCGGCGCTCTTCGGGAGCCAGCGGCAGGCCGCGCACGGGCCTGCCGGCCTCGAGATGCGCGCGGATGCGCTCGTAGAGATCCCGCTTGCGAAGCGCATCCCTGTCACCCCCCTTTGCCGCCCTCGCCTGTCGCTCGACCGACTTCTCGACGACGCTGAGGTCGGCGAGCACGAGCTCGGTGTCGATGATGTCGATGTCCGCGATCGGATCGATCCTGCCGGCAACGTGCACGACGTCGTCGTTCTCGAAACAGCGCACGACGTGCGCGATCGCGTCGACTTCACGGATGTGCGAGAGGAAGGCGTTGCCCTTGCCCTTGCCCTCCGCGGCGCCTTCGACGAGCCCGGCGATGTCGACGAATTCGACCGTCACAGGCACGATCCGCTCGGGCTTGACGATGGTCGCGAGCTGCTCGAGGCGCGGATCGGGCACGGGCACGATGCCGATATTCGGGTCTATCGTGCAGAAAGGATAATTTTCGGCCGGAATCTGCGCGCGCGTCAGCGCGTTGAAGAGCGTCGACTTGCCGACGTTCGGCAGGCCCACGATGCCGCACTTCATGCCCATGATCCGATCGCTCCTCAGGCCGGCGAGCGGTTGCCGGCGGGTCTGGAATGCAGCCTGTTCATCGCCTTCTGGGCGCCGTCCGCGAGCATGACCGGCACCACGTCAGCAGCCGCGAGCACGGCATCCTGGATCAGCCTGTCCTCGTCGGCTGGCGCACGCCGCAGCACGTAGTCGACGACCTCGTCGCGGTGACCCGGATGGCCGATTCCGAGACGGATGCGCCAGAAATCCGCGCCGATCGCCGCAATCGTGTCACGCAGGCCGTTGTGACCGGCGTGGCCGCCAGCCTGCTTGAGCCGCACGCAACCGACCGGCAGATCGATCTCGTCGTGCGCCACGAGCACCTCCTGCGGTGCGACCTTGTAGAAACCGCAGACCGAAGCGATTGCCGCGCCACTGCGATTCATGAACGTGGTCGGCTTCAGGAGCCAAAGGTCGTTACCGCCGATCTGCACCCGCGCGAGTTCGCCCTGGTGGCGCGCTTCCGGGTGAAATGCAGCGCGATTCCGCCGCGCCAGTTCATCGACGAGCCAGAAGCCGGCATTGTGCCGGGTGCGCGCGTACTGCTCGCCCGGATTACCGAGCCCGACGATCAGTCGGAGCGCCGTGCCCGACATGCGCAGTCTCCCAGGGGGGTCGAACGAATCCGGAGCGCACACCCAAGCGATGCGCGCTCCGTCGGCTCGGCGGCTCGGAGCCTACTTCTTGCCTTCCTTCTTCGGTTCTTCCTTTTTCCCAGCCTCGGTGCCGGCAGCCGGTGCCGCCGCCACGGCACCCTCGGTCGCCGCCGCCTCGGCAGCGGGCTCCGGCTCCTCGGCGCGCGGCGCATGGATGGAGACCACCACCTGGTTCTTGCCCTGCGCGAGCGCCGTCAGCGTCACACCCGGCGGCAGCGGGATATCGCTCAGGAACTTCGACTGATTGATCGTCATGTCGGACATGTCGATCTCGAGGTACTCGGGCAGGTCCTTGGGCAGGCACTGCACCTCGGCGTCGGCGATCCGGTGCGAGACCTGGCCGCCCTGGTTCTTGACGCCGGGGTTGGTCGTCGCACCCTTGAGGTGGATCG
>CAZAWM010000017.1:0-24369 GCA_964488605.1 uncultured Steroidobacteraceae bacterium
TGCGCGTGCAGGCCCGGCAGCCGGGTCAGCAGCGCCGCTAGGAACAAGAGAGCGAGCAGGGCGGCGACCCGACGGGGATGCGCGCGCGCGGCCTGCACCTGCCAGTGCCAGTCACGCATCCGCCGTGTCGGGCTCCGGGGGGAGGACGGCCGCTCGGGATCTCCTGGCGGCGGCGCGGGTTCACGGACCATGCCGGAGGTGTCTCACCAGGCGATGCGTTGGCCGTTGTAGCGCGTGAAGCTGCCGCTGTCCTCGAGCGTCAGCCCCGCGATGACCTTGCGCAGCCCGGCGATGCTGTCGATGGGCTCCACGTCGGCGTTCGCGCCGCCCATCGCCGTCCTGACGTGCCCGGGGCAGACAGCCGCGGCGATGATGCCGCGCTCGCGCAGCGCCATCGCGATCATGGTGACGCACTTGTTCAGCGCGGCCTTGCTCGAGCAGTACGCGAACACGGCGTAGGTGCCCTCGGCGTTGGAGCCCGTCGTACTCGAGACGAAGATCATCTTCCTCTGCTCGCTGCGCTCGACATGGGTCGTGAACGCCTCGGCGATGCGCACCGGCGCCAGCGTGTTGACCTCGAGCACGCGCAGCCACGCCTCGTAGTCGAGACTGCCGAACAGCTGCTTGTAAAGCAGCTCGCGATGCACCCCGCGCGGGCCGATGTCGCCGGCGTTGTTGATCAGCACGTCGATGGCCGTGTGCGCATACTTGCCGACCAGCCACTCGAGGTGCTGAGGGTTCGTGACGTCGAGCGTCTCGACCGAAACGAGTCCGCCGGACCGACGGCGCACGGCGTCGAGTTCGATGGCGCGCCCGGGATCGCGCGCGCAGGCGATAACGTCCCAGCCCGCGGCGGCGTACTGGCGCGTGAATTCGAGGCCGAGGCCGCGGCTCGCGCCGGTGACGAGGACGGTGGGCATGGGGGCTCCGCAGGTCTACGAGCCATGAGCGTAAGGCGTCGGCCCGAGAAAGAGAAAGGGGCGGCAGGGTGTACTGCCGCCCCGTTCAGTGTACGACCGCCGGCCCGGTCAGAAGTCGAATTCGAGGTTCAGGAACCAGGTGCGGCCGAGATAGCCACTGAAATACTGGCTCGAACGCGGCACGGTGGCGATCCGGAACACGCCGCCAGCGTCGTCCGAAGTCGACACGTACGGCGGCTTCTCGCCGAGCACGTTGGTGACTCCCGCGACGAGGTTCCACCTGTCAGCCTGGAACTGCACCGAGAGATCGTTGGTGACAAAATCATCGACGCGATTGATGTTCGTCGACAGTACGGTGAGGCCGGTCAGAGGCAGCACGAGACCATCCTCGCCCTCGTAACCGTTGTTGTCGCCCTTGCCCGTGTAATTTAGCGTCCAGGCGAACGTCCAGTCGCCGCGGCGGAAGCGCGTCTGCACGCTCCCGACCCACTTCGGCTCGCCGACCAGGCCATTGAAGTCGAAGATGCGGCCCGCGAACAGTTCGAGTATGTCCGACTTCGTGTAGGTAATCTGGCTGTCGACCAGCACCTTGCCGACGGTGAAATCCTTCTCGTACGCCGCCGTGATGTCGAAGCCGGTGGTCCGCTGGGTCGGGATGTTGCGATAGCTCGCGTCGACCTGAACGATGGCACCGTTAGGGCCCGGCGCTCGGGTGAACAGGTCGCAGAAACCCGGCTCCGAGCGGAAGGCCTCGCTCGCGTAGCAGGCACCCACCGCGCCGCCCGCAAAGCTGCCGATCTCGTCGTTAACCTCGATCTCGAAGTAGTCGACGGCGACGTTGAGGCCCCAGTCGGGCGGAGTCAGAACGATGCCGACCGACAGCGAGTCGGAGTCCTCGGGGTTGAGCCGATCGAGCCCGCCGCCGGTCAGGATCTGGGCGCTGGTGCTGCCGCCCGGGAACAATGGATCGGTGATGCCGTCAGCCTGGCAGTTGCGCTGGATCGTCGCGCTCTTCGGTGCATCCGGATCGCCCCAGCGTATGCAGGGATCGACCGAAGTCTGCGAGAGGAACGAGATCTGGTCGGCGAGGTAGAGTTCGTACAGCGCCGGCGCACGGAACGACGTGCCGAGGGTCGAACGCAGGCGGACCCAGTCATTGATGATCCAGTTGAGACCGAGCTTGTACGTCGTCGCATCGCCGACCGAATCGTAGTCACTGTAGCGACCCGAGAGGTTAAGGGTCAGGTTTTTGGCGGCCCTGGCAGCACGTAGCAGCGGCACTTCGAGCTCGGCATAGAGTTCGTACAGGCTGTCATCGCCTTGGGTCTGCCCGACCGTCAGCCGCGCCCAGGAGTTGCCGCTGCGGGTGAACTCGCCCGGCAGGTCGTCGATCTTGTCTCGGCGATAGGAGACACCGACGGCCGCCGCCAGTGCCCCGGCCGGCAATTCGAGCACGTCGCCAGTGAACTGCGCCTCGACGATGGTCTGGTCGTAGGCGGTGCGGCCGTAGTCCTTGGCGAAAAAGTAGGCCTGTTCGAGAGGCGTGAAGTTGCCGGCGAGTCCCTGGGAAGTGAACAGACTGCTGAACGGGACGCAGCCCGAGGGAGCGCCCGGACCGCAGACCGGGACGTCGTCGAACGAGCCATCCTGCAGCGTGCCCGTGCCGGCAATCAGTCGGTCTTCGGGAATGACGTCGTCGACGTAGTCGCCGCGACTACGCGAGTGGCTGGCATAGACATCGTAGGACCAAGAACTGCTGCCGATGTCGCCGCGCACGCCGACCATGCCGCGCAGTACGTCGACCTGCTGCTCTCCGTTCGAGGGCACGAGGATGATCGGCAGCGCGAACCGCGCGGCCGTGCCGACATCCGGGAAGCGGAAAGGGTTGATCGACGAGAATGCCGAGACATCCGGGAACAGCTGCCGGAAGTCGTCCTGCGAGGACTCGCGCCGATGCGCGAGCACTTCCGTATAGAGCTCGGCGCCGCCGAGCGCTTCCGGGCGCCAGTCCCCCTGGACATAGACACTGAACCGATCGGTCGGCGAGATCGCCGAGGCTTCGAGCCAGCGCGGATCGTCGAAGCTGCGCTCCTGATAAGGGATGAAGCGCCAGCCGGGGATGGGGTTGTTGTTGAGGATGCCCGGCGTGGTCGTGATGCCCGGAATCGGTGGATTCGGCGTGCGCGAGCCCACGGCGAAACCGGCGAAAGGGTTGTACGTGATCACATAGCCGGCGACACCGTGGTTGAAACACTTGAAGGTGCCGGTGCGCGGATCGATGATGTCCGAGCGGTCGCCGGGGTTCAGTGCGCGCGGCGCGATGCTGTAGCCGCCGGGTGCCGGCAAGGTGCTCGCCGCCGCGGCGAACAGGTAGTCCTGACCGCAGGCGAGGAAGTCGCGGTCGCCGTACGTCAGCTCCTCGCGGCGATAGAACTCAGCGGAGACAGACAGCCCCCCGCGATCGAACACCCAGCCGTATCCGCCATCGACCTGGTACTCGTCACCACCACCGGCCGCGGAATTGGAGACCACGCCAATCGTGCCGCCTTCGAGACGCTGGCGCGTGATCACGTTGACGACGCCCGCGACCGCGTCGGAACCGTAGATCGACGACGCGCCATCCTTGAGGATCTCGACGCGCTGCACGATCGAATTCGGAAGAATATTCAGGTCGACGGCACCGACCTGACCGCCCACGCCGGCCGGCGGCAGGCGGCGGCCATTGAGCAGTACCAGCGAGCGCTGAGCGCCGAGGCCGCGCAGCGAGACGGTGTTGACGCCCGGCCCGCCCTCGACGACGAAGCCCGTGAACGTCGAGTTGATCTGGCCCGAGCCGGCCGCCGTGCTCGTGCTCTGGATGACTTCGGCCTGGTCGGTCAGGCCCTCGAGCACGGTGCGTTCCTTGGTGACGACCTGCACCGGCGCCGAGGACGTATATTCGTCGCGCTTAATCCGCGATCCCGTGATGACGATCTGCTCGACCTCGGATTCTTCTGCTGGCGGCGCTGATGGCGTCTGCGCTGCCAGCGGGGCAGCGGCCAGCCAGGTGGCGAGGCCGGCGGCCGTGCCGATGGCCAGCGGGTGCGGGCATATCGGTAATCGCATGTTCGATCTCCCTGAAGACGGCTCGGCAATGAAGACGAAGACTGACGCCGCCGCCCCAGCGGACGGACGCCCGTTTTTCGGCGATCATAGGGGTGTCGTCCGATGTCGGCAACGTGAACAAGGCCCTTTCAGCCGCCTGCGATTGCTTCTGTCGCGTTGGTACAACAACGGTGCGGTGGCGCTGCTGCGCGAGGTCGACCCGGCGGCGGCGACGATGGACAATGGCAGACATCGTCATGGAACAGTCGAGAGACACAAGCCCATGGATGCGTCGGCCGCTTCGCGGTTCTTCTCCCTCGTAGCGCTCGTTGTCGCCTGCGGCGCCATGCTGTCTGGCGGATCACGGGCGAGGGGCGCTCCGATCCCGATCGAGGCCCTGGCCCGCTTCGAGGCCGTCACCAGCGTCAATCTCTCTCCCGACGGCAAGCACGTCGTCGGGCTCGTCGCGGCTCCGGGGCAGAAATGGCCGGTCATCTCGATCTGGAAGGCCGACGCGCTCGAGCAGACGCCGGTGTGGATCCCGAGCGAGAACATGCGTCCCGTCCTCGTCGACTTCATCGGCAACGACCGCATCTGGTTCGTGACCGAACAGGAGATCAACCGGCGCGGTATCAAGACCTTTACGCGCAAGCTCTATTTCACGGATCTCGAGGGCAGCCGCTTCGACGAGCCGCTCAGGCGTGGCGGCGCGACGAACGACGCCGTACGCAATGCCGAGGCCACCGGCATTACGGTTTCGATCTTCAACGACGAGCTGCGCGATCCCAAGGTCGTGCTGCTCGAGCGCGCCGACATCGATCAAGGCGGCGTGCAGCAGATCTACCGTTTCAACGTCGAGACGGGCGCGACCGAGCTGATTGGCGAGGGTGGCGAGAAGTCGTTCTTCTCCAGCGCTGGCGTGAATCTCGACACGGGTGAACTGCTCCTGCAGGAGAGGATCGAGAACATCGATGGGGATTTCTGGCTGCGCCGCTACCTGCGCAAGGATGCGCGTTCGCCATGGGAGTATCACCCCGAACTCAGCTACGCGATCAAGAACCGCCGCACGATCACGCCGGTCGGATTCGACACCGATCCGAACAAGCTGCTGGTCGTCACGAACCGCAATTCGAATTTCACCGAAGTACTCAGCTACGACGTCGCAGCCAAACGCTTCGATGCAGGGCCGCTCTTCCGTAACGACAGGTACGATCTGATCGGTGTCGTGTTCGATCGTGATCCCGGCACTCGGGCCAGTCTCGGCCCGATCGGCGTGCGCGTCGCGGGTCCGGCGCTCGAGACCGTCTTCGCCGACGACTACTGGTCCGGTATCCATCGCGTGTTGAAGCGGCAGTTCCCAGGCCAGTTCGTCGAGTTCATTGCCCGGCAGCGGCAGAACCAGCGGGCGCTGATCCGTGTCGAGAGCGACGCCCAGCCGCCGGTCTGGTATCTCGTCAAGCTCGGCGACCGACTCGAGCTCGCGCAGATCGGCGGCGAGCGGCCGTGGATCGATCCGAAGTCGCTCGGACCGACGCGCTGGGTCAGCTACCAGGCACGCGATGGACTCGAGATCCCCGCGATCCTGACTACGCCACCTGGCTGGACGGCCGAAAAAGGCCCCATCCCGGCCGTGGTACATCCGCACGGCGGGCCTTGGGCGCGCGACTACATGGGCTGGGATTCCTCGGGCTGGACGCAGTTCCTGGCGACGCGCGGCTACGCCGTGTTGCGGCCGCAGTATCGTGGCTCCGAGGGTCTGGGTCTCAAGCTCTGGCTCGCGGGCGACCAGAACTGGGGTCTCAAGATGCAGGATGACAAGGACGATGGTGCGCGCTGGCTCGTCGAGCAGGGCATCGCCGATCCGCGGAAGATCGCGATCTTCGGCTATTCCTATGGTGGCTTCGCGGCGATCGCGGCGAGCGTGCGTCCGGGCGGTCCTTATGTCTGCGCGCTGGCGGGCGCCGGTGTGGCGAGTCTCTCGATGCTCAGCAACTACTGGGGCGAGAACCGCATCGGCAAGGAAGTACAGGCGTCGACGGTCACGGGCATGGATCCCCTCAAGAACGTCGACAAGGCCGATATCCCGATCCTGCTCTATCATGGCGACCGGGACCGCCAGGCCGACACGGAGCACTCCCGACTGTTCTATGCGGCCATGAAGCGCGCCAGCAAGGACGTCGAGTACGTCGAGATCAGGGACATGTGGCACACGCTGCCGTGGCGGCCCGAGTGGCACCGGCAGACCCTGAAGCTCATCGAGGACTACCTCGCGGGGCCAAAGTGCTTCGGCGGGCCCGGCAAGAACGTGCCGCCGGCATCGACGCAGACCGCGGCGGCCCACTGAAGGGCTCACAGCGCAGTTCCGATTGACGACGCCCAGCGATGCCCGACGCCAGTCACTCGTCGCGCACGACGAGAGTCTGGTCACCTCTTTCGATACGCTGCTCGCCTGCAGCGACTTCGCGCGCGAGTCCTTCGAGCGCGACCCGTCGCTGCTCGAAGACCTGCTCGCGGCCGGCGCGCCGCGTCGGGGAATTCAGCAGGGCCTCTGCTTGCCGGGCCGCGAGACGTTTCCACTGGCCGCAGACGAGGCCACCGTGCTCGCATGGCTGCGCCGCTGGCGGCGGCGCGAGATGGTGCGCATCGCCTGGCGGGATCTTGGCGGCTTCGCAGCGCTCGAGAACTCGCTCGAGGAGCTGACGACGTTCGCCGACCGCGCCGTCGCGCTCGCCTACGACTATGCACGGCGCGTCACGACGGCGCGATACGGAACGCCGCTCTCGGCCGATGGCAGCGCAATGCCGCTCGTCGTGCTCGGCATGGGCAAGCTCGGCGGGCGGGAGCTCAATTTCTCGAGCGACATCGACCTGATCTTCCTGTTCCCCGAATACGGCGAGACCGATCACGCCGCGCCGGTCAGCCACGATGAGTTCTTCCAGCGACTCGGGCAGTCGCTGATCCGGCTGCTCGCGACCCCGACCGTCGATGGCATCGTATTCCGCATCGACATGCGGCTGCGCCCGTTCGGTGACTCGGGTGCACTGGTCTGCGGATTCTCGGCACTCGAGGATTACCTGGCCAAGCACGGCCGCGACTGGGAGCGTTACGCCTATGTGAAGGCACGCGCACTGGTCGGGCAGGCCGCCTTCGCAGGATTCTATGCGGAGACGCTGCGTCCATTCGTCTATCGCCGTTATGTCGACTTCGGCGTCTTCGAATCGCTCCGCGAGATGAAGGGCCTGATAGAGAAACAGGTCGTGCGGCGCGAATTGGCCGACCACGTCAAGCTCGGGCCGGGCGGGATCCGCGAGATCGAGTTCATCGTCCAGGCCTTCCAGCTGATACGGGGCGGGCAGGACCGGCGGCTGCAGACCCCGCGGCTGCTGGACGCGCTGCCGCTACTTGCGGGAGGGCGCCTGCTGCAGCCGGTGGCGGTGCAGGAGCTCGACGCGGCGTACCGCTTCCTGCGCCGTCTCGAGAACCGCCTCCAGATGCTGCGCGACGAGCAGACGCACCAGCTGCCGGTGGATCCGCGCCAGCGCGAGCAGCTCGTCCGTGCGATGGGTGCCGCCGACTGGCCGGCGCTCGTCGGGGAACTCGACCGGCACCGCAGCAACGTGCAGCGGCACTTCCACGCGCTCGTGTTTCGGCCCGCCCGCTCCGTGGATGAAGAGGGTTCGGGCGGCAGCGCCGCAGCCGACGGTTCTGTCGATCGAGCCCCGGTGGCCGCCGTGGGCGCGGCTGCTGCCGAGCGGCAGGCATTCGGTGTGGGGCTTGCGGCGCTGCCGATCTGGGACGAGACCCAGGACGCATGCGCGCTGGCCGCCGCGCTGGCGCTGGCCGGCGTCGGCGAAGCCGCCGCGGTGGCGCAGCTGCTCGCGGACTTTCGCGGCAGCTCGCTCGTGCGTCGCCTCGACACGACCGCACTGATGCGCCTGCAGCGCCTGCTGCCGGCGCTGCTCGCGGAGCTGCGCGTCGACGACGAGCATCTCGCGCTGCTGCGCCGGCTGCTGCGCGTACTCGAGGCGATCGGTGCGCGCTCTGCCTATTTTGCGCTGCTCAACGAGAATCCTCCAGCCCGCCGCCGCTTCGTCGAAGTCTGTCGCTCGGGCGAATTCCTTGCCCAGCAGATCGCGGTGCACCCACTGCTGCTCGACGAGCTGCTCGACGAGCGCATGCTCGCCGCGCCGCCGGCCCGTGCCGAGCTCGCCGCCGATATCGCCGACCGTCTCGAGCGGGTCGGCACCGATGATGCGGAACGCGCGATCGAGGCGCTTTGCCAGTTCAAGCGCGCCGCAGTGTTCCGCGTCGCCATTGCCGATCTCGCCGGCCGCCTGCCGCTGATGCGGGTCTCCGACCGGCTGTCCGACATCGCCGAACTGATCGTCGAGCAGGCACTCGCGCTCGGCTGGCAGCAGATGACGGCGCAGTACGGGATACCGAGCTGCGTCGAGGAGGGTGACGGGCCGAGGCCGGTGCGGATCTGCGCGGTCGGTTACGGCAAGCTCGGTGGCATCGAGCTCGGCTACGGCTCTGACCTCGATCTGGTGTTCCTGCACGACTCGCGTGGCGAATCGCAGCAGACCACGGGCGAGCGGCCGATCGACAACCAGGTGTTCTTCGTCCGGCTGGCGCAGCGGATCCTGCACATCCTGACCGTCCATTCGGCCGCCGGCCGGCTCTACGAGGTCGACGTGCGGCTGCGGCCGAGCGGCAAGGGCGGCATGCTGATCACGGGTATCGACGCGTTCGCCGACTATCAGCGCCGCGAGGCCTGGACGTGGGAGCACCAGGCCCTCCTGCATGCGCGTTCGGTGGCCGGCTCGCCGGAGCTGCGCGCGCGCTTCGAGTCGCTGCGGCTCGAGCTGATCCGCGAGGCCGTGCGCCGCGACACGCTGCGCGAGGACGTGCGGTCGATGCGCGCGCGCATGCGCCGGGAGCTCTCCAAGGCCCGCGCCGGCCAGTGGGACATGAAGCAGGACCCTGGCGGCATCGCCGACATCGAGTTCCTCGCCCAGTACTGGGCCCTGCGCTGGGCGGCGGACTATCCGCCCGTCGCGATGTTCTCGGACACGATCCGCCAGCTCGAGTCGCTGGCCTCGGCGGCGCTCGTGCCGCAGGAGAAAGTCGACGTGCTGACCGCCGCCTACCGCGCCTACCGCGAGCGTGGCCACCACCGCTCGCTGCGTGACGAGTCGAGCGTGATCCCGGACGACCAGTTCCGGGCCGAGCGCGCCGCGGTCACGGCGATCTGGGACGAGACGTTTGGCCCCAACGTATAATCGGCGCGCACATTGCGGGGTTACCGATGACCGCCAGAGCGACCGAGTCGAAGCCGCTGCCGCTGATCGAGCCGAACGCGCAGAATCGTTACGAGGTCGCGGCCGAGGACCTGCCGCTGTCCTGCCCGATGCCGCAGATGCAGCTCTGGAATTCGCACCCGCGCGTCTATCTGCCGATCGAGGCGACCGGTTGGGCAAAGTGCCCTTACTGCGGAGCCGAATATACGCTCCGGAAATAGCTCGGCAGGCGTCGAGCCGGCCGGGGAGGGGGTCGATGAAGAAGCCGTCCACGGCAGCGCTCGCTGCCGTCCTGATGTCCGTCGGTCTCGCGGCACCGAGCCAGGCCGCGAAGCGCCTCGATCCCTCGCGGCCCGAGGACGCGCTCGCGCTCAATCGCAAGCTGACCTGCTCGCTCGAGGACGGACGGCACGTCATCCACTGGTGGCGCGGCACGATGATGAGCCGCGTGCCCGGCGAACGCGATCGCGTGCTCTTCAACGTGCAGGGCATGAACATCCGGCAGTGCGGGTCGTACTCCGATCCGCACCGCGGTCCCGGCTACCGCTCGGTCTCACGCGAAGTCATGCTGTTCCTCGATCCCGCGACCAACGAGGTACTGCGCCGCTGGAAGAATCCCTGGACCGGCGAGGAGGTCGAGGTCATCCACGTTGCCAACGACCCCGTGAACATGCGCGCGCCGACCTACGCCTACGGCAGTGATGGTCGGCCGACGGCATTCCACGGCCAGTTCGTCAAGGACATGGTGATCGCCAGCGGGGAAGCCCCGCTGTTCTACGACAATCCACTGGCTGGCGACTACCAGGATCTGGTCGGCAACAAGTATCACGCGATGGAGATGCTCAATACCTTCGCCGCCGCGAAGGCGCTGCTCGACCCGAAGGTTCTCACTTTGCCTACGGCCTCGATCTCCTGGGCGCGTGTCTCCGACTGGCTGCCGTGGATGAAGATGGGCGGACGGACGGGGCTCGTCGTTTTTACGACCGTCGGCATGCGTGCCGCCAGCATCGACGATCTCGGCGAGCCGCTGCGCAGCGAGATCCGCAGCAACTATCCGCTCTACCTCGAGCCGCCGCCGCTCGATGATGCCCGGCCGAACGAGACCTCGTGGACCTACATCAAGAAGATCGTCGACCGCCAGCGCGCGCCGGCCGCGCAGCCGGCCCAATGAGGAGGGTGTCATGACCGCGAACCGGTTCCACGGACCATACCGGATGCCCTGGTCTCTCGCGGCGCTCGCCGCGCTCGCCCTGACGACGACGGTCTCCGCTGCCGGTGCACAGCACGCGCTCGATCCGGCCAATGCGGACGATCAGATGCGCCTGCGCGCCAAGATCTCCTGCTCGCTCGTCGAGGGCGGGCCGACGCTGTACTGGTGGAGCGGCCGCATGTACTCGCGCGTACCGGGCGAGCGTGACCGCCTGCTGTTCAAGGTGCACGGCATGAACGTCCGCCAGTGCCGCACCAAGGAGGATCCGGTGCGCGGCTTCTGCTATCGCTCGGTGTCGCGCGAGGTCATGTTCTATCTCGATCCGGCGACCGACGAAGTCGCGCGCAAGTGGCGCAACCCCTGGACCGGTCGCGAGGTCGACGTCGTGCACGTCGCCAACGATCCCGTCAACGCGCGTGACTGGATCTGCGCCCGCGACAGCGAGGGCAGGCCGGTCGATCGTGGCGCGGACATCACGGTCAGGGACGGGCTGCTGCTCGAGGGCGGCAGCGCCGCAAGGCTGTTCTACAAGAATCCGCTCGCAGGCGAGTACCAGGACTACGTCGGCGGCACCTATCACGCGATGGAGTTCGGCACCACCGCCGCCAATGCGCGCGAGGCGCTCGACGCGCGCGACACCGAGCTCGAGAATGCCGTGATCTCCTGGGGACGGATCTCCCGCTGGCTACCCTGGATGGAGATGGGTGACCGCGACGGACTCGTGGTCTTCCACACGGCTGGCATGCGCCTCGATCGCTGGGAGCAGCTGCCCGCAGTCGTCCGCCGCGAGATCGAGGCGAACTACCCGATCTATCGCGAGCCGCCGCCACTCGACGATCCGCGTCCCAACGAGACGTCGTGGACGGTATTCAAGAGGTTCATCGACGCGAAGCGCGCGGCGGAAACTGCCAAAACGGGCGAGGGCGCGAGGCCGTAGGGCAGCCGCTCGACAAGCCTGGGCAGAGAGCCGCTGGCGATCGGCTTCGCACGGGGAAAGACATGGCTCCCAAGGTTTCGAGTCCGGCGTCCGGGCCAGCGGTGCTGCTCGTGCTGCTAGCCGCGTTCGGTAGCAGCGCGAGCGCGGCGCAGCCGGTGGAGCCGGCGGCACACGCCACGGATCCGCAATCGCTGGTCCGGCGCACGACGCTGATCGTTCACGACATCGACGCCTCGATCCGTTTCTACCGCGACGTGCTCGGTTTCGAGCTTTGGCTCGATCATCGCGGATCTGTCGGTCCCGACAGTCTGCCGAGCGCGGCGCGGCGCGGTTCGCCGAGCCGCTTCGCGATCATGAAGGGACGGCACCCATGGGTCGGCATGATCGGCCTGTTGCAGTACGGCGGAGCGCGCGCGTTGCCGACGCCGCCCCGCCGGCTCGGTCCGGGCGATGCCGTGCTGATGCTCGAGACCGCGGAGCTCGAGGCGATCTGGCAGCGCATGCAGCGCGCCGGCACGCCGATTCACAGGCCGCCGCGCACGGCGGAGGTCGAAGGCGCGGGCGGGGTGCGCTGGAAGGCGACGTTCCTGTTTGCCTGGGACCCCGACGGGCACCTGCTCGAGATCAACCAGCGCGAGCCCGCGTTCGACTTGGCTGCGAGCGCCGCGGCCGCCGGCGGCGCCGCTGCCTCGCCGGCGACCCGCGTGCGCATCCTGCGTGAGTATCGACCGATGCGTTGGGGGCAGCTGCACCTGCGCAGTGCGGCGCCGACGACAGCCAGCGGCATGCGGACACCCGTGGTGCTGCTGCACCAGTCGCCGCTCTCGGGGCGCATGTTCAGCGAGTTGTTGCCGGTGCTCGGCAGCGACAGAGTCGTGCTCGCTCCTGATACCCCAGGCTATGGTGAATCGGACGGGCCGCCCGCGACGACTACACTAGGCGACTACGTCGAAGCGCTGCACGATGTGCTCGGCGAGCTGAAGGAGCCGGTCGATCTGGTCGGCTACCACACCGGCGCGCTGCTCGCGGTCGAGTACGCCACGCGTTTTCCGCGCGAAGTGCGGCGGCTCGTGCTGATCTCGGTGCCGCTGTTCTCGCCCGAGCGGCGCGCGCAGCTGCGCACCGCGGCTCCGATCGAGGAGGACGGTTCGCATCTGCTCGCCGAGTGGCGCAGCACGATGAGCGTGCGCCCGCCCGGCCAGTCGCTAGAGCAGGCGGCGCGCATCGTCGCCGAAAAGCAGCGCGCCGGCACGCGTGCCGGCTGGGCCATGGCCGCGGTGGCAGCCTGGGAGCCCGATCCGCACCTGCGCGCGGTATCCGTGCCGACGACGATCATCCGACCGCAAGACGGGCTATGGGACGCCGGCGCGCTGGCTGCGCAGCTGATCCCCGCAGCGCGGCTCGTCGACGCACCGCAGTGGGGCTATGGCCTGTTCGATGCCGATCCTGACGGAGTAGCGGCGGAGATCCGCCGGGCGCTGGATTCGACGCCAGCGCCCGGCGGGTGAAGGTCCGCGGGCGGCGCTACCGTGCCGCCAAGGGTTTCAGAACC
The DNA here is from genome assembly GCA_964488605.1 of uncultured Steroidobacteraceae bacterium. GTDB lineage: Bacteria > Pseudomonadota > Gammaproteobacteria > Steroidobacterales > Steroidobacteraceae > UBA964. Next base: position 13,004 of record CAZAWM010000017.1, read on the forward strand.
TGTATTCGGCGGTGAGCCCGACCTGACGGCCGTTCGGATAGTTCACCTGATAGGCACGGGTGAACAGGAAACCCGAGTCAGGATTGAAGAAGCGGACCACCGCATTCGCAGAGCGCTCGTTGCCGACGTTGCGTCCCCAGACCGTCACCTTCCACTGGTCCGCCTGCACACCCAGCCTCGCGTCGAAACGTAGCGAATCGCCAGTCGACGCGTGGTTGTAGACCTCGGCGAAGCGCTCGCTCTGGTACGAGGCATCGGTGCGCGCGAAGAAGCGCCAGGTTTCCGTGATCGGGAAGTTCACCTCGACACCAGCCGATGCGGTGTGCTCGGGCGCATTGGCGGTGCGGAAGCCCGCGACGCTCTGGAAACGGGTGGAGCCGGCGCTCGGGCATGGCCCGCTGCTCGTCACCGGTGATTCCACCGGTCCGAGCAGCAGGGCGTAGACGTTGTCGCAGAGTTCCTTGAACTTCGCGTCGACGTGGCCATAGGCGAGGTTCATGTCGAGGTACTCCGTCGCCCTGAAGCGCCAGTTCAGCTCGAGGCCACGCACTTCGGTCTTGCCGGCGTTCGTCGTCAGCGAGATGTTCGAGGCGGCGCCGGCTGTCGTGGTGTAGGTCTGGCTGCCCGTGACCTGCTGGTCGTCCCAGTCCGTGAAGAAGATCGCCGCATCGAGGCTCATGCGCCCATCGAGGAGACGCATCTTGGTGCCGAGTTCGAGATTCAGCGACTTCTCTTCCTTGACGTCGAGCGGCGCGATCGTGCTGAGGCGCGCGAACTCGTTCGCCGGAACGAGTGCGCTGCATAGCGAGTTGTTGAAGTCGCCAGGCTTATTGCCGCGCGCGACTGAGAGATAGACGTTGATATCGTCCGTAAAGTCGAAACGCACTGAACCGCGCGGCGTGAAACTCTTGAATTCTGCTTCCAGAATGCGCGCACAGTTGCCGCCGGCCTGGACCGTATTGTTGGTCGTCAGCCTGTCCTTGGCGTAGCGGCCTTCGAGCGAAAGATGCCAGCGGTCCGTGGGATCGAAGTTGAGGCCGGCGAATACCGCCTGGTTCTCGATGCTGAATGGTGAGCTCGGCTGCGATATCTCCCGCAGCACGCCTACCGTTCCGGTCATCGAGGTGACGGTGTTGTAGCGCGGTCCACCATTGAACCCGGTGTTGTCCTGATCGTAGTGGTACAGGCCGGCGAGCCACTGCCAGCGGCCTTCATAATCGGACGCGAAACGCAGCTCCTGCGACTGATACTCACGGATGGTGATCAGCCGCGTGATGTTGCCGGGATTCTGGTTTGCCAGTGTCGGGCCCGGCGTCGCGGTCGGACCGCTGATGCCAGTGTTGGTCTGGTTGATGATGTAGTCGTCGACGATCCAGTCCTCGTCCTGACGGTTCCAGCTCACGAGCGCAGTGGCCCTGACCGGGCCCAGTTCCCAATTCGCTTCGGCGCTGTACAGAAAGCTGTCCTGCGTGATGCCCGGGTCACCCTGTCGTTCGATGTCAGCCAGATCGATCCGCACACCGCCGTCCCTCGGTATCACGGGGACGCGGCCGCAGTAGCTGCCGCCGCGGGCCGCGGCACCGCCGGCGGTCTGAAAGCAGTTGAGCTGGGTAAAGATGATGTTGTTGTACAGGTCGTCGTTGTTCTGCGCCGCGAAGGCCCGCACCGTCACGTCGAACGAGTCGGTCGGTTGCCAGCGCAGCGCGCCGGAGACGCGCTTGGTCCGTTCGCCACCGACCTTCGGCGTGCGCCCATCGCTGCTGATGGCCGTGTACTGGCCGTCGTAGTCGTAGTATCGGGCGCCGAGCTTGAACGTCAGCGTCTCGCCGAGGATCGGTCCACTGACATGGCCTGTCACTTCCTGGTAGCCATCGTCGCCGGCGGAGATCGCAGCGCGACCCGTCCATTCGGCGCTCGGCCGCTTCGTGCGGTAGCTGATCACCCCAGCGAGAGAGCCGCGGCCGAAATTCGCGGCCTGCGGCCCCTTCAGGACCTCCAGAGTTTCGACGTCGTCGAGGTCGGCGCCGGTGATATTGCCGGCCAGGTAGATACCATCGACCACGAACGAAACCGTGCGTTCGCCGAGGATCTGCGACATCCCACGGATGACGGGCCGGTCAAAGGCACGGCCATAGGTCTGGTTGAAAGACAGGTTCGGCGTGACACGCGCTACGTCATAGATGCTCTCGATGCCGCGCTGCTCGAGCGTGTCGCCCGAGAACGCGGTGATCGACAGCGGAACGTCCTGCAGCGATTCCTCGCGCTTGCGGGCCGTGACGACGATTTCCTCGAGCGCCAGACCGTCGGCGCTGTCCGCCTCGTTTTGCGCCAGTGACGGCCGCGCGCCGAGCGCGCCACAGGCGCCCAGCGCGAGGCCGGCAGCCAGCGCCCAGTATCTTCGAGCATGAAACATTATTCCCCCTTGCCAGATGCTAGCGGCTATTTTGTTGCACGAAGGCGAGCGAGAACGCAACGCCAATGCGTAGACTCTACACCTGGATCAGGTCGTCGCAAGCCATGTGGTTGACCTGCAACCTGGGGCGATCAGCGGTAGCTCGAATAGGATTTTTCTTCGATGAAGCGCGAACCCAGCGCAAGATTGATGCGTTTTTTGATCGCCGCGCGTTCGTCGTTGGTGACATAGACGGCCCGCGCAAGCTCGATGAACTCGGCATCGAACAGCCGCGCACGCTCCTTGTCGCGGATCCGGTCCTCGATGTCCCAGAGCGCCTCGTTGACCCGCTGCAGCGCGGACTCGTCCTCGGCAACGGTGTGGACGGGTGCGCCGCAATCGCGCCAGGTCTGTTCGAGCGCCTCGAGTTCCGCGCGGACGTTGCGCAGCTTGGACGGCTCGGTGATGCGCGCCGCCTTGATTCTGAGGATGGTGATCTTGTCGAGCAGCTCACCGGGCGAGACAGGCACCAGGATGTCCTTCATGCGCGCGATCGTAGCAGCTCGTCGAGTTTCGCAGTCACGGCGTTGACCTCGATGAGATCCATGACGCCGGGTTCCTCGATCTTTTCCGTCCACGGTAGCGCCTCGGGCTCACGGCCGCGAAAACGGCGCGCGGCCTCCGGGTAGGCATCAACACACCACTGTCGCGAGAGATAGGGGCCGCTGCGTGCGGGATTGGTCGCAGCATAGAGACCGAGCACGGGCGTACCGACCATGGTCGCCATGTGCGCGGGACCGGAGTCGGGGCTCAGGAGCGCCGTGGCGCGGCCGAGCAGCGCGAGCAGCTTTGGCAAGCTGTCCTTGCCGACCTGATCGATGAGAGGCGCGCGCGCTGCGGCGCGGATTGCATCGGCCATCCGCCGCTCGAGGGCACTCGGGCCGCCGCAGAGGATCACACGCAGCCCGTGCCGCAGCGCGGCGTGGTCGGCAACGGCGGCATAGCGCTCCGGTCGCCAGTTGCGCAGCGCGTGGCTCGAGCACGGGCTGATGACGAGCGTGCCCGTGGCGCTGGAGCCTGCCGGAATCAGCCGCGCCGCGTACTCCAGTGCATCTGCCGGCACCGGCAGATCCCAGCGTAGCTCGCGTTCCTCGATGCCGAACCAGCGTGCAAACCCGAAGAAGCTGTCGAGCACGTGCTCGCGCTCGCGCGGCGCGATGCGGGCATTGGTGACCAGCCACTGGCCCTCGCGCGCACGCGCGCGGTCGAAGCCTAGGCGGATGCGCGCCGGTACCGCGAGTGCAACCAGGCTCGCGCGTACCGATAACTGCAAATCGAGCAACGCGTCGAAGCGGCGCCCGCGCAGTTCGCGACGCAGCACCGCGAGTCCCGCGAGGCCGGCGCGCTTCTCTACGGTGATAAACTCGACGTCGGGCAGGAGGCTCATCAGCTTCGCCTCCAGCCGGCCGATGATCCAGGTGAATCGCGCTCGCGGCCAGGCCCGCTGCAGCGTGCGCAGCAGCGGCACGACGTGGCAGGTATCCCCGATGGACGACAGGCGCAGGATGCAGACGGTCTCGGGCGGATCTCGCGGGCATGGCATGGGCTGACGGGGAACCGAATGCGAGAGGGTGTGCGTGGGCGTGGCCACTGAACCCGGCGGTGACACTCGCCGGCTCGAACTCGACGCGGCCGTGATCCTATATGACCCCTCCCGCGCCAGCAATTTGCAACCGAGCTGGTTCGACATCGACTACTGGCAGCGGCGCGGGGCCGTGCGCGGCCAGGCCGGGGGCCGCGGCACCACCTGGTTCGTGGCCGAAGGCGGCCGCGAGTTCGCGCTACGCCACTACCGGCGCGGCGGTCTCGCGGCGCGTATCAGCGCCGATCGCTATCTGTTCCTCGGCGAGACGCGCACCCGCGCCGCGCGCGAGTGGCAGGTGCATCGCGCACTCCATCGTGCCGGACTGCCGGTGCCGGCGCCGATCGGCGTGCGTATCGTGCGCGGGGACCTCACCTATACGGCCGACATCTTGTCCGAGCGGCTGCCCGGCGTGCGCTCGCTCGCCCAAATCCTCGGTACCGAAGCCCTGTCGATTGCCGACTGGATCGCGCTCGGTCGTTGCCTGCGCCGCTTCCACAACTTCGGGCTCGATCATGCAGACCTCAATGCGCACAACATCCTGCTGGGCGCGGATGCGACGATCTACCTCGTCGACTTCGACCGCGGCGCACTGCGTCGCCGCGGATTGTGGTGCGATGCAAACCTCGTGCGCCTGCGCCGCTCGCTGATCAAGGTCACCCGTGCGGTGCCCGCCGACCGCTTCACCGAGACCGACTGGCATTCGCTGCTCGCCGGTTATTGGCAGGCGGGCCCGGCGGGCGAGTCGGCGGCCTGAGCGCGCATGCGCTGGCTCTACGTACTGCTTGCCTATCTGCTTGCGCCGCTGATCGTCGGCGTGATGCTCTGGCGAGGGCTCAAGGATCGCAGTTACTGGCAACACTTCGACGAGCGCTTCGGCTTCGGCCGGGCGCCGTTCGCGGGCGAGAGCCTATGGGTACATGCCGTCTCGGTAGGCGAGGTGCAGGCCGCGGCAGCGCTCGTAGGCGCGCTGCGCGAGCGCCATCCAGAGCTGCCCATCGTGCTGACTACGGTGACCCCCACCGGCGCGGAGCGGGCGCGCGCCCGGTTCCGCGATGGCGTGCACGTTCGCTACGTACCCTACGACCTGCCGGGCAGCGTGCGGCGGTTCTTCGACCGCATTCGACCGCGCGCCGCGATCATCCTCGAGACGGAGCTGTGGCCGAATCTCTATCACGAGTGCGGTCGACGCGGCGTGCCGCTCGTGCTTGCCAGCGCGCGCATCTCGCCGCGGTCGGTGAGCCGCTACCGCCGCCTGGCCGGACTGTTTCGCGAGACGCTCTCTCACGGTATTGTCATCGCCGCGCAGAGCGAGGGCGATGCCGAGCGGTTCCGCTCGATCGGCGCCAACCCGCAGCGCACGCACGTTACGGGCAACATCAAGTTCGATTTCCCGCTGCCGGCCGATCTGCCCGATAAGGGCGCGGCCCTGCGTGCGCGACATGCAGCCGGCCGGCCCACCTGGGTCGCCGGCAGCACGCATGCCGGTGAGGAGGAGACGGTGATCGCGGTGCAGGCCGCCTTGTCGGGATCGCCGCGACCCCTGCTGGTGCTGGTGCCGCGCCATCCGGGCCGGTTCGACGAGGTCGCCGCGCTGCTAGAGCGGCGCGGCCTCTGCTATGTGCGCCACTCGAGCGGCGCCGCCTGCACGGCGCAGACCGAAGTGCTGCTGGTCGATACGCTCGGGGAGCTGATGCAGTTCTATGCGTCCGCCGACCTCGCCTTCGTCGGCGGCAGCCTGGTGCCGGTAGGCGGTCACAACCTGCTCGAACCGGCGGCGCTCGGTCTGGCGACCTTGACGGGGCCGCACAACTTCAATGCCCAGGAGATTGCCGACATGCTGATCGAGGCTGGCGCCGTGCAGGTGGTCTCGGACGAGACGGCGCTTCGCGAGGGGGTCGAGGCGCTGCTTCGCGACCCGACCGAGCGCGCGCGACGCGGCCAGATCGGTCGCGAGGCCGTCGAGCGCAATCGCGGCGCGCTGGCGCGGCTGTTGACGCTGATCGATCCGGTCCTGCAGCGACCGGCCGCGGAGCGTGCGGAGCGCGGTCCGCGAGACCGCTGAATTCGCGCCGGTGCGGTGCCGGCGCCTCAATTCGACGGCGCGGCGGCCGGCGTCGTCTGTTCAAGCCAGGCATTGACTTCCTCGATCGCCTTACGATCGAGATTGCCGGCCGCCTGCTTGAGCCGCAGCACGTTGAGGATATAGTCGTAACGGCTGCGCGCGTAGTTGGTCTGCGCCTGCACCAGTGCGCGGCGCGCATCGAGCACATCGACGGCCGTACGCGTGCCGACCTCGTACCCGGCCTCGGTGGCCTTGAGCGCCGTCTGGCTCGATTCGAGCGCCTGACGCAGCGCCTGGACGCGCGAGATCTCGCTTTGCACCCCAAGGAAGGCGTCGCGGGCCTGGCGCTCGGTCTGGCGGGTCACGCGCTTGAGCCGCTCGCGCGCCGCCTGCCACTGGTACTCCGACTGACGCACGCGCGACTGCGTGCCGCCGCCGGCGAAGATCGGGACGTTGAGCTGCAGCGCGATGGTCGTATCGTCGCTGTCGCTGGTCCGTTCGCCCGTGTTGCCGCTCGCGAAGTTGATCGTCGCGGTCTGATCGACATTGCTGCGGCTCGCGGTCAGATCGAGCGTGGGCAGGTGGCCGCCGAAAGCCGCGCGCACGTTGTCGCGCGCAATCTCCGCGGCCAGGCGGCTCGACACGAGCGCGAGGTTCTGGTTCATCGAGGCTTCGATCCAGTCCTGCTCGTTCGCGGGCGCGGGCGTCCTGAGCGGCATCGATTCGGCCGGCTTGGCGAGCCGTACGTACTTCTCGGCCGTTATTTCGCGCAGCAGTTCCTCGGCCGCGGCGAGCTGACGCTTGGCGGCGATCACGGCCGCCGCGGCGCTGTCGCGTGCGGCCTTGGCCTCCTGCACGTCCGTGATCGCGATCAGACCGACCTCGAAGCGCTTCTCGGCCTGCTCGAGCTGGCGCGAGATCGCCTCGAACGCGCTCTGCTGCGCATCGAGGTTGTCCTGGGCAGCGAGCACGTCGAAGTAGCGCTCGGCGACACGCGCGGCCAGGTCCTGCTCGGCGGCGAGGTAGTCGGCCTCGGCCTGCGCGACTTGCCTGCTCGCGCGCTTCAGCGCTATCCAGTTGGTCCATGAGAACACGCTCTGGCGCAGGTCGACACTCCAGCGATCGGTCTTGGGCTCGGAGTCGCTCGAATTCACGAAAGTGAACACGACACGATTGCCGGAACCGGCTGGCTGTTCGATTTCCTGCGGAAACTGACCCGTGGACTCGGTCTCCTGCTCGGTTTTCGAGGCCGAAGCGCTGATCTGTGGCAGCAACGCGGCAATGGCCTGGGGCCGGGCTTCACGTGCGGCCAGGCGGTTCGCTTCGGCTTCCCGGATCAGCGGGTCATTGGCCAGCGCGCGCTGGTAAACCGTGAGCAGGTCCTCGGCACTGGCAGCGGGCATGACGAGCAGTAGACCGATGCACAGCGAAATCCGGCGATACATGGGTGGCGGTCCTCGTGACAACGCGTGCTGGCACACGCAGTATGCTGTTGTAAATCAGTATATCAGTTAATGGTCCCGCGTCCCGCTGGCCAAGGCGGTGGCGGGAGATTCAGTACGCTGCGAGGCCCGGATCGACCTGCTCGCGCCAGGCGTGAATGCCCCCGGCAAGGTTGGCGACCCGTCCGAAGCCCTGCCGGGCCAGAAACTCCGCGACGCGCAGGCTGCGGCCGCCGTGGTGGCACAGGACCACGATCTCGGTGTCGCGGTCGAGTTCGGCGAGCCGCTCGGGCACTTCGCCCATCGGGATCGCCTTGGCCCAGTCGATGGCGCATATCTGCAGTTCCCAGGGCTCGCGTACGTCGAGCAGCACGGGGGCTGCGCCGGCTTGCCGGCGGCGGTGGACTTCAGCGGGGGTGACTTCGGGAATCGCCATTTCGGGCTCTCGGGAACTCTAGGACGGCTCAGAACTGAAAACGTTGCGGTTGCGGTGCGCCGACCAGCGGCGCGAGAACCGTCTCGAACAGCGTTTCAACGCTGAACTCCCGCGCGGAAACGCGCTGCACGAGGCGGGCCTGCATGATGGGTGGCGTGCCGATCACGACGAACAGTCGGCCGCCGACGGCGAGACGTTGCTCGAAGCGGCTGTCGTAGACCGGCAAAGAGCCGGTCAGCACGACGGCGTCGTAGCTGCCGGCGCCAAGTGCCGCCGGGGCAAACGCATCCGCGACCGCGAGTACGACCGAGCCGAGCCCGAGCGCGGCGAGCCGGGCGCGCGCCGCCTGCACGAAGTCCGCATGGCGGTCGATGCTGCGTACCCGCGCCGCCTGTATGGCCATCGCCGCTGTCAGGTAGCCCGAGCCCGTGCCAACCTCGAGGACCGAGTCGCGCGGCCCGAGTTCGAGCGCCTGCAGAATGCGACCGACGATCCTCGGCGCAAGCATGTGTTCGCCGTGTCCCAGCGGGATCTCGGTATCGGCGAACGCCGCTTCCCGGTAGGCCTCGGGGACGAAACGCTCGCGTGGCACGCGCCGCAGCGTCACGAGTACGCGCGGGTCCAGCACCTCCCAGGCGCGCAACTGCTGACTGATCATCTGTTCGCGGGCGAAATCGATCTGCATCGAGTCACTCCGGCCGGACGGATCCGGCAGCAGACTTATTCTCGCTCATAACGGGCCGCGACGCGCAGCGCGGGGGCCAGGTTGGCTGCCACGCGGCGCATTGATATGGTGAATTCGACGCGGCAGTCGCGGGCGGCTCGGCTATGCTGGCAGGGAAGGCAGCCGCGAGAGCGGCCATGATAACGAAACGCGTTCGCCGGCTGGGGATGGCCGCAGCGTTCGCGAGGTCCTGCAACACAGATGTCATTGCTTGGCCTGCTCTGTATCGTGCTGGCGATCGCGGCGACGTTGCTCGCGGTGCTGCACTGGATGCACCGGCGCGAGCTGACGGGCATCGAGCACATCAATGAGCAGCTCGAGCGCATCCTCGCGCCGCCGGGAACGCCGTCCGGACGGATCTACCTGCATAGCGACGAGCCGCGGCTGCAGGCCCTGACCCAGGGTCTCAACCGTCTGCTGGTGCGCGCCGCGGAGCCGCCTGCGGGTGCGCCGCCTCCGGGGCCCGATCTGTTCGTAGAACTCGCCGATCGCAGCCACGAGGCTGTGCTCGTACACCGCGATGGCATCCTGTTCGCCAACCGGCATTTCGCGACGCTCGTCGGTCTCGAGCACGATCAACTGCTCGGCCGCTCGCTCGCTGAGCTGGTCGCACCCGAGTTCTCCGAGCTGGTCGCGAACTCGCTGCGCCGACTGTTGGCCGGCGAACCGGCGCCGGAGCGCTTCGAAGTCGAAATCGTCGGCTTTCAGGCCCAGGTCAGCCGCCTCGAACTGACGCTGCGCGGAATCGACTACCAAAGTGCGCCCGCGCTGCTCGTCACTGGCGTCGAGATCGTACAGACGACGACGGTCCGCACGCTGACGGAACCGACCTACGCGCAGGAGCTGGCCGCGACCGGCATGATGCGCATGCTGCAGCCTGCGGCGGCGACGCAGACCGCGCTCGACTGCCTCGCCGACGCCGTGATCACCACGGACGTGCAGGGCGATGTCGCCTATCTCAATCGGGCGGCCGAACGCCTGCTCGGCACGACCGCCAGCGAGGCGCGGGGCCGCGCGCTGACCGCGATCGTCGACATCGCCGAGGAGACTGATCGCCGTACTTGCGCCGACCCGATCCAGCAGGCTCTCGCCGGCACTGCGTCGGTCTATCTCGGCCGCCGCGCCGTACCGCTACGGCGCGAGGGCGGCACGGACCGGCTGGTCGAGGTGTCCGCCTCCCCGCTGCGGAGAAGCCCGTCCGAGCCCGCCGCCGGGGCGGTGGTACTGCTGCACGACGTGACCGAGCTGCGCGGCACGGCGCGGCAGCTGTCCTATCAGGCGACCCACGATGCGCTGACCGGACTCGTCAACCGACGCGAGTTCGAGCGACGCCTCGAGGACGCCGTCGAGACGGCGCGTCGCGGCGACGGCACGCACATCCTCTGTTATCTCGATCTCGACCGCTTCAAGCAGGTCAACGACACCAGCGGCCATCAGGCCGGCGACCGGCTGCTGCGGGACGTCGCACGTCTGCTGCGCGAAGCGGTACGCGACTCGGACACGGTCGCCCGCCTCGGCGGCGACGAGTTCGCGATGCTGCTGATCGGCTGTCCGCTCGAGAAGGCGCGACAGATCGCCGACGACGTGTGCCGGGCCATCGCCGATCACCGCTTCGTCTGGAAGGACCGAATCTTCCAGATCGGCGTCAGCATCGGCATCGTCGAGCTCGCGCGCGAGAGTGGCAGTGTCGAAGACGTGCTCGCCGCTGCCGACAGCGCCTGCTACGTCGCCAAGAAGCAGGGCAGCGGTAACGTCTCGGTCTACTCGGCGCGCGACGAAGCAACGGCGCGCAGCAGCGGCGAGATCCACTGGCTGCAGCAGCTGCAGGCGGCGATCCGCGCCGACCGCTTCGAGCTCGCGACGCAGTCGATCGTGCCCGTCTCGCCGGCGCAGCGCAGTGGACCGGTCATGGAGGTGTTCGTGCGCATGCGCGACGAAGCCGGCCACCCGCTCGAGCCGCGCGAATTCGTCAAGGCGGCTGAACGCTACCGGTTGATGGGTGTGGTCGATCGCTGGGTGGTGCAGCACACGCTCGACGCGATCGCGGCCGGGATTCTCGTGGTCCCAGCCGGGCGCTGCGTTGCGGTCAACATTTCGGCGCAGACGCTGGCCGACACGGCCTTCCTCGAGTTCGTCGTCGACGGCTTCGATCGCACCGGCGTGCAGCCCGCGCAGGTGTGCTTCGAGCTCAGCGAGACGGCCGTGGTCGCCAATCTCGAACACGCACGGCGCTTCGTAGGCGTGCTGCATGGCATGGGCTGCCGGTTTGCGCTCGACGACTTCGGCTCGGGCGTCGGTTCGTTCTCCAACCTCAAGAACCTGCCGCTCGACTACCTGAAGATCGATGGCGCATTCACGCGCCACCTCGGACGCGACACCGTGAACCAGGCGCTGGTCGCGGCCATGATCCAGCTCGCGCGCACGCTGAACTTTCAGGTCATTGCCGAACAGGTCGAGGACGCTGAGTCGCTCGACGCCGCCCAGCGTCTCGGGGTGGACTTCATTCAGGGCTATGTCGTTGCGCGGCCGCAGCCGCTGCCGCTGGCGGCCTGAGGTGTCCCGCGCGTCGGCGCCTAGTCAGCCGACGATCTCGACCACGCGCTGTCGTGCGAGGACTTGCGCGAGCGCAGCGGTCAGATCGAAGCCCGCATCGCAAGCGAGGGCG
>CAZAWM010000018.1:0-23708 GCA_964488605.1 uncultured Steroidobacteraceae bacterium
CCTGACGCAGATCGCCTTGCGGCAGAACGTGACCACCAAGACCCGCGAGAGCCTCGTCAGCCTCGGCCGCATGGCCAGTTTCCTGATGATCGCGCCCGAGATCGTCGCCGACCGCGAGTCGCGCGAGCACCTCAAGATGGTCAGCCGCGACATCAGCTCACTGACCGATCACGCGAGCTATCTGCTCTCGAACATCAGCTTCCTGCTCGACGCCTCGCTCGGGCTCGTCAACATCGAGCAGAACCAGATCATCAAGATCTTCTCGGTCGCCGCCGTGATCTTCCTGCCACCGACCCTCGTGGCGTCGAGCTACGGCATGAATTTCGAGCACATGCCCGAGCTGCGCTGGGTCTTCGGCTACCCGATGGCGATCGGCATGATGATCGTCTCGGCGATCATCCCCTACCTCTGGTTCCGTCGCAAAGGCTGGCTCTGAGCGCCGCAGCGCGCCTCACTCCGCCCTCGCTTGCTCCGCTCCGGCGGAATCCGCAGCGACACCTGAATCGACCCCATGGGCGGCTTTCTGCCGATTCTCCGTCACCTTCTGTTTGATCGTTAAGGCCTCGATCTTGTTCTGGCGATGCGCCGCTGTCGACGCGGCGGAATCACTCTTGTCGACGGGCGATCCTGGAGTCGAACCCACAGCGTCGCTGCCAGAAAGCGGCCGGGTGGCCTGCGCAGAATCGCTGCCAATGCCCTCTTCGTTGGCCGTGATCGGGGCGGCCTTGCGGTTGACGCCCCGCTCGTTGACCCCGATCGGCTTGGCCGGTTCCGCGGCATCCGCGATCGACCCCGGTGTCAGTACGGCAACCAAAAGGACGAGTAACGGGACACTCGCATCGCGACTCCTCCCGTTGCTCTGTGTGCAGCCGTTACAAACGCCATGCCCAGGACCTTTCCCGCGGCCGGCTGAACGGGCCTTGAACGCCTTCACAAGGCAGCTCGATCGTCGCGGCAGCAGCGCAAGGGCTATAATCTTGCCTCGACGCGCCCGTAGCTCAGCTGGATAGAGTACTGCCCTCCGAAGGCAGGGGTCGTGAGTTCGAATCTCGCCGGGCGCGCCAGATTCGTTGACTTACGAGACGGCCAGCCGAAAATCCTGGGCTCCGCTGCGACAATCCGTCAAATGTCCCTCGGCCGGTATGCTCGTGCCCCTCGGCATGGTGTACGACTCGTGACTTGTGGCTGGGCTCGCCCCGTACTCGGTTGACCGCGGCGGACAAGCGAGCGGGTTGATGGCGGCCGCGTTGGGTAGAGTCCCGACGACGCCGGCGCGGCGCTCGATTGCGCCGTTCAGCCGCTCAGGCGACGTCGGGGGTGTGGAGCTGCGTGTGGTGCGACGTAGCAAGCGTCGTCGACGTGAGCACGTCGGCCGCCGCGCTAGGCCGGATCGTGTTGCGGATTACGCTCTGGCGATCACCGGGCGATGGTGGAGACGCATGCCGCGGCAACAAGCAGGCGACACTTGATGAGCGGATGCAGTCAATGTCCGCCGACAGGATCGGCGTCGTTAGGCAGCGGCGTGCCCACTCGGGCCATGATCGCACGGAAGCGCGGGTCGCCGTGCAGGTCACGGTGGTGATGGTCGACACCCACCTGCGTCAGGAAGTCGTCATGGACTGCCAGGGCCCGCTCCAGACATGCGAGCGCCAGCACGCGGTCACCGAGTCCGATCGCCACATTGGAGAAAGCGACCGGCGGCACGTACTGCACGGTGCTGAGTCTGCGCAGATCGTCTAGGATGCGTCGGGCGTCGTCCTTGCGTCCCGCGCGTGCGTACGCATAGCCGAGGGGCGCGCCGCCGAGGATCGGACCCATTGCGGGCAGCACCCGCTCGTAACGGGCGACGGCATCCTTCCAGCGACCCTCTGCGCTGTCGAGCAGGGCCAGCTGGAACTCCGCGAAAGCAAACGAGGGGTATTTACTCAGCGTCGCCGCGAACATCTCTCTGGCCCGGGGCAGGTCGCCCGCGAATCGCGCCGGTAACCCTTGCGCGGTTTCGATGATCGGCGATAACGGATCGAGCGCGAGGGCCTCGCGAAGGTTGGACTGGCATTGCTCGAACAGCCGCCGGTAGCAGAACGACTCCGCGCGCCATTGGTAGGCTGTGGCGTTGTTAGGATCGAGGGAGATCGCGCGCAGGAAATGCTCATCGCCTGCCCGCCAATTCCACTCGAACTGCGATTTGACGACCCCTAGCACCGCGTGTGCGCGCGATGATTCAGGATTGATCCTTAGGGCAGCCTCGGCCGCCTGCCGCGCCCTGGGATGCGCCTCATACGGCGCGGCTCCGGCATACAGGGGCATCAGCAGCCAGGCCTCGGCGAGGCCCTCGTAGGCCTCTGCGAAACCGGGCTCCTCGGCAATGACTTGGTCATAGAGGCGAATCGCCTCACGCAGCGATCCGCCGGTCCGCTGCTTCCAGTAGTGGCGCGCCCGCAGGTAGCGCGCATAGTTGTCCGGCTTGACTGAGACCGATGAAGCGGGCACGGACCGCAGCCGTGCCGACAGGTGTGTCGCGAGACGAGCCGCGACATTGCCCGGCGAGCGGGCGAAGTCCTGCGACTCGACTCGCACGTCGTACGACCAGAGCATGGCGGCGTCGGCGGCATCGATCAGGCGGACCGCGACCACGGCGTGTTCGGCATCCTGGAACAGGCGCCCTGTCAGCAGTGCCTGGACGCGCAAGGCACGCCCTATTGCGACCGGATCCTGCCCGTCGGCAGTCGTGCGCTGCACCGAGCCACGCGCGATCACTCGCAAGCCTTCGATCCGCGAGACGGCCCGCAGCAGCTCGTCGTCGAGGCCCTCGACCAGCTGCGGGTCCACAGCCGATCCCTCCAGCGGCAGGACCGCCAGCCGACGGATCTGTGGTAACGACTCGGGTTGGATGGTTCGATCGGCGAGCAGCCACACACCCGACGCGAGTACGGCCATCGCGGCAGGGGCCAGCCAGCGCGCGCGAGCGCGCGAGGCCGTGGTCGCGCGGGCGGGAAGCACAGGTGATCCGGCCTCTGCGACGGTCGCGTCTGTCGCCACGCCATTCGTCGTTGCTGGTTCGTAGTCTGCCGCCACCTCACCGATGAACCGGTACCCTACGTTCCACCGGGTCTCGAGGTAGGACGGTGGGTTGTCACGATCTGCGAGCGCCTTGCGAATCGAACTCACGCAACGGGTCAGGGCTTCCTCGTAGACGTCGCCTCCGGACCAGTACTGCTCCAGCAGCTCGCTTCGGCTGACCAAGCGATGTCGCTCGGCGATCAGGTAGTCCAGTACGTCGAACGGTCGATTCGCTAGGTGCACGCGCTGCCCGCTACGGGATAGCTCCCGAGTAGTCCGATCGAGCACGAACGGTCCGAATCGCCAGCTCACCGGGCGGGGCGCCGTGCCATTCCGTGAATGTTCAGGAATCGTTCGCACTTCGTTCAGGTTCCAGGAGTGCCCGCGGCCGATTCTTGGCCGTCGCCTGCGGTTCTGCGCCAAGCGTACACCTGCCCCAAGGCGCGACGCAGCCTGGCCAGTCAGACATGGGAGGACCCCACATGCATCGATTCGACTCTCCGGTCCGCAAGGCGGGCGTTTTCAGGGCGCTTGGTCTGTGCTTGGCCACTGCGGCATGCTCGCAGGAGCCCCCGGCGGTGCCCCCAGCCGGTGGCGCCACAGCGACTCGCGCCGCCCCCGCCAACAGTCCGGCAGCCCCACCCGCGGTCTCTTCCGGAACGACCCCCGCGGCCGTGCAACGTCACGTCGTGATCAACGGGCAAGAGGTGACGGCCGCACAGCTTGCAGCGCTCGAAGCCCATTACCGGCTTCAGATCGCCGATGGCCGGTACTGGTACGACCGGATGAGCGGCGCCGCAGGCCCCGCTGGCGGACCGACGCTCGCGTTCATCATCCCCGGCCTCGATCTCGGTGGGCCGCTGGCACCCGATGCCTCTGCCGGCAATACCGGTGTCTTCGTCAACGGCCGTGAGCTGCCGCAGTACGACCTGATTGCGCTGACGCGACTGGTCGGATTCGTTCAACCGGGTCGCTACTTCCTCGACGCGATGGGCAACGCAGGGTTCGAAGGCGGCCCGCCAATCGTGAACCTCGTCTTGGCAAGCCGCCAGTTGCACTCGCAGGGCGGGGACCACGGCTGGTACTCGCAGACGATCCAGGCCGGCGGCAACGCATCCGGTGGTGCTGGCTACGTAATGGGCAAGGACGCGTCCGGCAATACCTGGGGCGCGAGCTACGAGTAGAAGCACACCACTCCGAGGCAGCAGCGATGAACAAGAACCTGCGGGGGCGACGCCTGGTCGGCGGAACTCTTGGCTCGCTCGCACTACTGGCCACGATCGGTGTCGAGGCACAGACGCCCCCTGCATACACGATCGAGGACCTCGGCGTGCTCGCCGGTCACGACAGCAGCAGCGCGCTCGCCATCAACAACAGCGGTCAGGTACTTGGATACTCCATGCCGAACGCGGGCGGCATCGTGCCACGGGGCGTCTTATGGGATGCGGGTTCGACAACACCCATCGATCTCGCATCCCGCGTCGGTCAGCAGGTCGGCACCACCGAGGCCGGCGGCATTAATGACGTCGGTCACCTGACGATCGTTGCGGGCTTTACCAGCGCGGACTCGTACCTCGGATCGACAGCGCACTTCTGGAACGGCACCACACTGACCAACGTCGGCAAGCTCGGGGCGACGGCGCCACAAAGCGGAGGTGCGAGCGTCGGGCATTCCGTCAACAATGCCGATGAAGTGGTTGGGCGTTCGGCGGTGCCGATGGTTCCGGCGTCGGCGGGCGCAACCAACAAGCCGTTCCACTGGCGGGCTGGCGTGCTGCGCCAACTCGAGTTGCCGGCCGAATGCGTCGGGGGAATTGCGTTCGACGTCAACGACAATGGCCAGATTGCCGGCACCGTGTTCGGCAACGGCAGCTGCAACGCAGGCCTCGCCGCCGTCTGGCCCTCCGCGACCGCCGCCCCTGTGACCATCAACGACGTACTGGCGAGCGTCGGCAACAGCGCCGACGTCCGAGTGGCGTACGGCATCAACGACAGCGGCGCCGTGCTGGCACAGGCGCGCATCAACGACAGGACACGCTGCGTCCTGTTCACGCCACCCCCTCGCGCGGCCATGGTCGACCTCGGCTACGTCGGTGCAAGTGAACCGGATACCTGCCTGCCGGGCTCGGTCAACAATCGAGGCGAGGCTGCCCTCACCCAGTACCACATCAACAACCCCAAGGCGCTGCTCTAATCGAACGGCTCGCTGTACGACCTCGAATCGCTGCTCGACTCGGCGTCGCAGACCCGCTGGCAACTGCTATCCGCGAAAGCGATCAACGACGCAGGCACGATCGTGGGCCAGGGACGCATCAACGGCCAGTTGCACGCCTACCGTGCCACGCTCGTCACGTCGCCAGGCGGCAGCATCACCGTCGAGGATTCGATCGCCCCGCACGACGACCATCGTCTGCCGTTCGGCATCGTTACGATAGGTGTCGGAGCGATTGGCACGGTGACGGTCCACAATGGCAGCGGCACACCTGCCGGCATCGACATCACCGTCCTGCCGGCAGCGCCGTTCGGCATCGCCGACCCGCAGGACTGCCGGGTGACGCTGGCGCCCGGAACCTCCTGCACCATCACCGTGACCTTCGATCCGACATCGACCGCGGCGGTCACTGGGTCGTTCACACTGCGCCTGGCCGGAGTACCGCAGGTCGTGGAGCTGGAAGGCACCGGTCGGCGACCCGTCCTGACGATCACCGATTCGATCGCACCCGCCGACGATCGGATCGTCGCCTTCGGCGGTGCGGTGCCAGTCGGATCCAGGGGTGCGGCAACCGTCACGGTGCGCAATAGCGACAACACCGCGGCCACCGTGGCCCTGACGCGGGACCTGCCGTCCGGTGTGCCGTTCCGGATACAGGATCCGGCGGCATGCAACGTGATCCTGGCGCCTGACCAGACATGCAGCCTGACCGTGGTCTTCGAGCCAGTCGCCGCAGGGGACTACAGCGCGACCTTCGCGATCGGCACGGACGCGAGCAGTGAACAGATTGTGACCGTCCGCGGCTCTCCTGGGCTGCCGAACGCCGACCTGAACCTCACTCAGATCGTCGATCGCGCGATCCTGCGGCCCGGCGTGACAGGGTCCGATCTGGCGAGGATCACGCTCACCGTGCGCAACAACGGACCCGACGGCGGCGTGGTGACCGTCAGCGACGTGCTGCCGTCGGAGCTCGTGCTGCTCGGCAGCATGGCGAGCAATGGTGCCTACGACCGGTCCGCCGGCAACTGGGTGGTCGGCGCTCTGGCGGGCGGTGAAACCGCGACACTGGCCTTGGACGTTCAGGCAACCGCCGCTGCGGCAGGATGCCTCGCGAACACGGCGTCGGCGAGAGTTGCCAGTCCAGCCGTCGATCCGCGGAGCGAGAACAACAGCGCCACGCTCCACCTCGCGGCACCGAACTGCGCCGATCTGGAGATCGTCGCCAGTTCGATCGGTGATGAGGTGACCATCATCAATCCGTTTATCTCGTGGAACCACACGGTGACGATTCGCAATAACGGTCCATCGACCGCCACGCAAGTGGCTGTTACCGCGCCGATCTATCGGTTCTCGAACGGCAGGGATGCCTCGAACCGCGTCCAGATCGACATCGGCGACCTCGCTCCAGGGGCGACCGCAGAGGCGAACCTGTACGGAAGCCGAGCCTGGTACATCGTCGGATCCGACGTGAGCGTCGAGTGGACCGCTGTCGTCACCGCAAATGAACCGGATTGGGCAACGGAAAACAATCAGATGAGTGGCGGGTTCGTCATCGCCGGGGTTGAGCCCACCTCCTGGTGCTTCATCGCCACGGCCGCCTACGGCTCCTACCTGGAGCCCGAAGTCATGGTGCTGCGCAGATTCCGCGACCGGGTCCTGCAGCGCAGCAGCTGGGGTCGTGCGTTCGTCGCCTGGTACTACAGCGTTTCGCCGCCGGTTGCCGACTGGATACGACAACGAGACTGGGCCCGGGCCGCGACCCGTGCGGCATTGACGCCGGTCATCATGGGAATCAAGTACCCCGGAGCTAGCGGGATATTGCTTGCAGTGCTGTGCCTGGGGTTGCGGCGCTTGCGACGCGAGTCCCTAGCCTCGTGAGCCAAGCCCGGGCGACGCACCCGGATCCTCACCGCCGGAGCTCGGTACTCCCGGCTCTCGTGATTGAGTGTGGTGTAGCGTCGCTCCTCGGCGCGCGTGCCGATACCGACGACGGCGTCGTAGCGCGTGTAGCTGTCGATTAATAGCGAGTTCGTGACCTCGACCCAGAAGCCGGCGGTGTAATGGCGGCTGGCGCCGAGCCTGAGCGCGTCGCCTTCCATGCGCTGCGTGCATGACCAGGGCGACATGACGGTCGGTCCGCGCACGCGAGGGTGCCATGATTGTCCGATGCGCTCCGCGACATCGGCCTGGCATCTACTCGGCCTGCTGCTCGCGGGGATCGCGTTGCTTGGCGCGATTGGCTATCAGTCCTACAGCCGCGACCTCGCGCGGATCCGCGCGGCGCTCGTCGCGACTGCCAGCGTGATCGAGACCTCGAAAGGCCGGGTCGAGTTCACGAGCTGGGGCGAGGGACCGGCCGTGCTGGTCGTGCACGGCGCGGGCGGCGGCTACGACCAGGGACGATTGATCGCCGCCCGGTTCGGCGCGGAGGGTTTCCGCTGGATTGCGGTGTCGCGCTTCGGATATCTGCGCTCGTCGCTGCCGGCCGATGCGTCCACGGCTGCGCAGGCCGACGCCTTCGCCGAGCTGCTCGACGCGCTCGGTCTGACGCGCGTCGCGATCCTCGCGATGTCGGGCGGGGTGCCGCCGGCGCTGCAGTTCGCGGCTCGCTATCCGGAACGCACGACCGCACTGGTGCTCCTGTCGTCGGCGCCATGGACTCCGCTGACGGCGGCATCGCAAGACCTGCCGATGCCCGCGTGGCTCTATCGAGTGCTGTTCGGCTCGGATCTGCCCTATTGGCTGATCACGGAGGTCTATCCGGCGGCCGTCGGACCGATCTTCGACGTCGATTCGAACAGGCGCGCGCGGCTGACGGGGGACGAGCGGGCCTTCGTCGCGGCGCTCGTGCGTGCCTTCCTGCCCGTCACCGGCCGTGTCGCCGGGCTCGCGAACGAGGCCGCCGCGATCGACAGCGCGACCGTCTACGAGCCCGCACGCATCCGGGCGCCGGCACTGGTCGTGCACGCGCGCGACGACGGCATCAACCCGTTTCCGATCGGCGAGTACACGGCGCGCGCCCTCACCGATGCGCGATTCATGGCGCTGGACGACGGCGGTCATCTGCTGCTCGGCCACCACGACGAAGTGCGGGCACGCGCGGTGGCTCTACTGCGCGCAGACACCGCGGAGCAACCGTGACGTCGACCGACGCCGGTCTGCGCTGCGACAGCGCTTACGCTTGGTTCGTCGCCGCGCTGCTGGCGCTCGCTTACGCGGTCGCCTTCGTCGACCAACAGGTCCTGAACCTGCTGGTCGATCCGATCAAGCGCGACCTGCTGCTCTCGGACACGCGGATCAGCCTGCTGCAGGGCCTCGCCTTCGTGGCCGCCTACGTCGCGATGGGACCGGTGTTCGGCCGCCTCGCCGACCGTGGCAGCCGCCGGAACCTGTTCATCGCCGCCGTCACGCTCTGGTGTCTGTTCGCCGTCGCCTGCGGCCTCGCCGACTACTTCTCGCGCGAACGGCTGCCGCGTGCGATGAGAACATTCCTGCTCGGGCCGTTCGTCGGCGGTGGCCTCGCGTTGATCTTCGGCGGCCTGATCGTGCAGGGCGTGGTCGGCATGCAGTTCTCGGGACCACTCGCGGGCCTCGCGCCGTGGCAGCTCACGTTCGTGTTCGTCGGGGCACCGGGACTGCTGCTCGCGGTCGCGCTGCTCGCCGTGCGCGAGCCGCCGCGGCGGTCTGGCGGCAGCGCGGGCGCGCCGGCCGCTGAGCAGCAGTTCTCGTTGCGCGAGGTGATGGTCTTTCTCTTGCGCGAGCGCGATATCTACGGCCGCTTCTTCGCTGGCATGGCGCTGCTGGCCGTCGCACTGTATGCGCTGCCCGCCTGGACGCCCGCCTTCCTGATGCGCGCCCACGGCGGCAGCCCGCGCGAGGTGGGACTCGAGTACGGATCGGCGACACTGCTCGCCGGCTCGCTCGGCATGCTGCTCGGTCCGTGGATCGCGCGCCGGCTCGCGCGGCGCTGCGGCTCGCGCCTCGGCTGACCGACCCGTCTCGAGCGGTGCTTCCACACGGCTGTAACGCCCCTCTGCGAGGCTGTTGCGGATGGATCCGCTGCCGCTCGATAGACCGCCGGCGCTGCGCGAGGTGCTGCGCGCGCCGCTGCCTCACCTCGCGCACGACCGCGCGACCCGCTGGCTGCTGCGCGGCGTCGTCGCGGCACTGCGCCCGCTAGTGCTCGAACTGCGCGGTGCCGAGCATGTGGCGGTAGCGCGCGATCCCTTCATCCTTGTTGCGAATCACAGCAATCGCCTCGAGGCGATCGCGCTGCCTACGCTGCTGTTCCTGCTGCGCGGTGGCCGCTTCATCCACTTCATCGCCGACTGGAACTTCCTGCTGATCCCCGGCATCGGTCAGCTCATGCGCCGCGGACAGATTCTTGCGAGCACGCGCAAGGACGCGCGGCCCCGGATCCTCAACCGCTTCCGCGCGCGTCACGCGCACCCGCTGCCGCCCCTCGAACGGGCGCGTGCAAAGCTCGCAGCCGGCGCCTCGATCGGCGTGTTCCCCGAAGGCACGGTCAATCGCGATCCCGCGCGCCTGCTGCGCGGTCGCCACGGAGCCGCCCGCCTCTCGCTTGAAACCGGCGTGCCCGTCCTGCCGTGCGGCATCCGCTTCCCGAAGCTGGCGCCCGGTGCGCCGATCGGCGATTTCGCGCGGCTCAGCCTCGAGATCGGCCCGCCGTTGCCGGCACTGCCGCTCGCCACGCCGCGCTCGCCGACGCTCGCGGAGGTCCGGCTGCGCCACGCAGCCATCATGAGCTCGCTCGCCAGCCTCTCCGGCAAGGCCTGGCTCTACGACTAGAGGAGTGACGACGATGAGATCGAAGACGGTGATCCGCACCGCGCGAGTCGACTGCGAGGCGCTGCGCGAGTGCGCGCTCGAGGTGCTCGGCGCGACCTACCGAGACGAGAAGCGCTGGGTGCGCGACGCAGCCTCGCAATTGCCATTGTCGGATCTGTGGCGCGAGGACCTCGCGTGGTTCCTGGTCTTCGCGGATGGCGCACCGGCCGGGGTGATACGCGTGCTGTACTCGCCCCCTCTGGATCAATACCGCGAGTACGGGCTGCGTTTCCTGCACGAGGGCATCGACGTCGACGCCCTGCTCGCGCGCTGTGCGATCGCCGAGATCGGCCGGTTCGCGGTCGTGCCGCAGGCGCGGCGCCAGGCCTCGGTGGTGCTCGCGCTGCTGCGCGATGCCATCGCCGATACCGTGCGTCGCGGCTTCACGCATTACCTCACCGACGTCTTCGAGGGCGAGCCACACAGCCCGTACGCCTTCCACACCCGCGTGCTCGGGTTCGTGCCGGTCGCCATCCATGACACCGGCGAGCTGCATTGCGATCGCCGGCGCATCACGATGCTGCTCGACCTGCGCGAGTGCTACGCCCGACTGCGCTCAGGCAACGGCTACTTCTACCGGCTGATCACCGAGGGCTGGGAGGACGGCCTGCACGCGAGCCTTGCCTGCGGTGCCGGCAGGCCAGTGAAAGAGCCGGTCGGGAGCGCCGGGAACACTGGCATCCCGGCCGTCGGCACTGCCGCCTGAAGGCCGCTCGGCGCTGCGGCCGGTCGGCCGAACCGCTATACTTCGCTGGTTATTGTCACAGGTGACCGGCGGTCGGATCGTGAGCAAGCAGGACTCGGTTTTCTTCAACGTTTTCAGCCTCGTACTGGGCATTCTCGTCGCCATCGCGCTGGCTCTTTTCGCCTTCGCGCGGCTCGTCGGGGCGAACACACAGCGCGAACACGTACTCGAAGACGAGAAGTATCAGGCTGCGGTCAGCGAGAACATTCGGCCCTTTGCACGCGTAGCCATCGCCGGAGAGGACAACTCGGCGCTCGCAATCGTGGCCACCAGCGGCAGCGCTGAGACCGCCGCGGCAGATCTGCCCACCGACGGACCGGGTGTCTACGCCGCCGCCTGCACAGCCTGCCACGGTGCCGGCATCGGTGGCGCGCCGAAGGCGTTCGACCGGGCCGCGTGGAGATCGCGGCTCGCGCAGGGCAGGGAAACTCTCTACAGGCACGCCATCGAGGGCTATCAGGGGTCAGCCGGGGTCATGCCCGCCAAGGGCGGCCGCCCCGACCTCAGTGACGACCTGGTCAAGGCCGCCGTCGACTACATGACGGACGGTCCATGACCCGCGTCTACCCGGCGGCATGACCGCGATGCGATCAGCAACGCCAGCAGCGCCGCGAGCAGGTAAAGATCGGCCGCACCCCCTCCACCCGATCCACCTGCCGTCGTAGGCGGCGCGACGCTCACGCTGGCCGTTGCCGACGCTGAACCACCCCCTCCCGTGCACGTCAACGTGTAGGTCGTTGCGGCCGTGATCGGTGCCGTCGTTTCGGAGCCCGTGGGCGGACGACTGCCGCTCCAGCCCCCCGACGCCGTGCAGGCCGTAGCGTTCTGCGACGACCACGTCAATGTCGCAGTGCCTCCGCTCACAACAGCCGTAGCGCTGGCAGTTAATGTGACGCTGGGGGGCGGCGGGGATGGCGCCACCGAGATCGCGTAACTGCCCGACGCGAAGGTAAGATCCGGTCGCGCGATGAAGTTGACCGTATGGCCGCCAGGCGTCGCGTCAAAGCTGAACGTGCCACCGGTAAAAATCGAGCCGATGCGGTTCGGTCCGCGCGTGACGACAGCGTAAAGCTCGATGAAGTTCGCGGGGAATTCGAGATCGCGAACGGCCACATCATAGCGGCCAGCGGTCGTGACCTCAAAGCGTCGCGCGCGGAACAGTGCTCCTATGCCTTGCGTGACATCAAACAGGGCAGGACCCGAGCCAGTCGGCAGGATCTCGAGCCCGAACAGACTCCCGCCGGAGACTCCCCCCGCCCGCGCGGCGGCTAGCACAAACAGTTGCCCGGCACGAACGTTTGCCAAGGAAACCGTCCCCGTGGCGATCAGAGTGCCAAGCGGCGTGCCCCCCTGAGTCCCCACTGCCGTTACCGCTGCCAACGCGTTCGGAAACTGAAAGTCGGACAAGCGCAGCGTGTAGGTGCCAGGCGCAGCTATGCTGACCGGGTATGAAAACACTCGCGTCGCCGTCGAGCCGACGTTGATGGCCTCTGCGGCAGCGGCGACCGGCGTTGCTCCCTGCAATACTTCGAGAGCGAGAGCGCCGCTGCCGGGCTCTGTCCCTGGACGCGCATAGACAAAGAAACGATGCGCGCCGGGAGTCGCGTCAAAAGCCGCTGGACTGCTACTGTCACCGCGTACAGCCTCGACACCTTCGCGGATGCCAATCACCCGGGCGGCGGAGAGTGCGGTCGGGAGGCCCAGATCGGTGAGTCGCAATGTGTGATTGCCTGCACCCAGTGTCGCTGCAATGACGGGACGCACACGACCGGCAGTTACGGATTCGTCGAGAACTACGCCTCCGCTGGCACTGCGCACCCGAATATGCGCCAAAGCGCCAGCCGCGGTGGCGTTCGCCGTCAGCACGACCCGCAAAAGATATGGCGGATCGCCCACTGACGCCGGCTGCCCAACGAACGTGAACGATCCTGGGGCGGCAAGCGGCCCGCCGACAATCGTCGATCCGCGGGTCAGCAGCAGGGAAATACCCTGGGCAACCGTTGGGAAACCTAGATCGGTCAAGATCAACGTGTGAACCGAGTTGTCGGCAACCGTAAACGACCTCTCAAGAATGCGCGCGTTGTCAGGGACGGCTGGAGGCGCAAGCGACACCGCATCATTGAACTGCAGCACCGGCGCAGAATCACCGACCCGCTCCACCTCGATGGATACGCTACCTGCGCGATTGGCCGGATTCGGCGTACCTACGACCCGGACCAAATAGCTGCCTGCCGCTAGATCGACACGAGTGACGGCTGGCCCGGCCGAGCCGTTTGCGAGCGCGACTGTGGCGAGTACCGACGTCCCACGTATGATTGCGGCACGCACCCCGAACAACGCCGCCGGCGTGGCAAGATCGCGGAGCCGCAGTTCATGGGTCCCCGCAACCGTCACGTTAAACGTTCGCTCGACGGTCCCCACTGTTTCGGCGTCAAATGCGACGCCATTCTCCTCCAGCAGGCTCTGCGCGATCGCAGGTTGCGCGAGCGCTGCGAGGATGCCGAAGATGACGAGCCGCGGCAGATGTCTCATCATGACCAGCATGCGCACCATGGTTAGCGACTCCCGGAAAGACGTGGTCCCTAACTGACCTGCGTCGCCAGCTCGGCACGCAGCTCCTGCAACGCGAGACGCGCTTCGTCGATGCCCGCAAAGCCACCTTCGCCTTCGAGAGCGCTCTCGAGATTCTTGAGCGCACGGTCCCGCTGACCAGCGGCCTTCTGTGCCATCGCGAGATGAAAGCGGACGACGCGTGATTCGGGCGATAGGGCCGCTGCACGTTCGAGCGCTGCAAGTGCATCCTGCGTCTCGCCTCGTCGCAGCCTGACCCAACCGTAGGTGTCGAGAAACGCAGGGACCGAGCTATTCGCGAAGCCCGCTGTGAGATCGCGAGCCCGGTCGAGGCTGGCTGGATCCTTGCGATAGGTCACGAGCAGCATCGCCAGATTGTTGGCGGCGGCATCGACCCGAGGTCGATTGCGGAAAAACGCCTCATAGAGCGCGATCGCCTCATCCGGGCGCCTCTGCCGTTCATAGAGCACCGCGAGGTCCGACACTAGGGCGAAGGGCTGTCTCGCCTGGTCGATACCGCGGAGATACGCGGCTTCGCCACCTTTGGCGTCACCCGAGGCAATGTGCGCGAGTGCGTGATTACGATGCGCTATCCAGCTCGTTGGGTCGGCGACAATGACCTTCTTCAGGATGGCAATCGCTTTCTCGTAGTTCTGCGATTGTAGATACAGCTCGCCCAGCAGATTCTGGAGCGCGGTATCGTTTGGCCTGCGCTTCACCGCCGCTTGTACGCTGGCTATTGCGTCGGGAGTGCGACCGCGGGCTACCTGGACACTCGACCACGCCATCAGCGCATCGGGTGCGTCGGGTTGCAGATCGAGCGCCGCTCGAAATTCCTTCTCCGCATCCTCGATCCGGTTCTGTCCTCGAGCAATCAAACCAGCGAGGTAGAACCCGGCTGCGGCGCGCGGCGCGACGAGCTTCAAATCCTCTGCTGCCTTCTGAGCCTGATTCATGTCGCCGTTGGAGATGTAGGCCTTGACGAGCGTCTCTCGCGCAAGGACATCGTCCGGCGACGCGAGTACTGTCTCCTCAAGAAGCGAGACGGCTTGTGCCGCGCGCCCGGTCTGCGCCCACAGTTGCGCGAGTTCCACCCTGACCGAAACGTCCGCTGGAGCCGCCTCACGGGCAGCGCGCAGATTCTCCTCCGCCAAGCCGGGTTCATTGTTGGCGATGTGCGCGCGAGCGAGTGAGCGCAGCAGGGGCACCGCTGTCGGCTGATTTCGCAGGACAGTGCGCAGATCCGAAATCGCTCCCGGAGCATCGCCCCGTGCGAGCAGGATGTTGCTGCGGATCACGAGGGCGTCATTGTCGCGCGGATTTCGTTTAAGCACCTCCTCGACTAACTTGCTGGCTTCCTCGATGCGACCTGCAGCTAAGTGGATCGCTGCGACCCGGTTGCGCGCCGCGACAGATACCGGCCCGTCCCTGTCGTCCGCGTCGAGGAGCGATCGATACGTCGCGATCGCCGCGTCGGCCCTACCGAGACGTTGCTGCAGCGCTCCAAGCCCCAGTTGCAGCTCTAACGCCTTGGGGTACTTCTCGATATAGCTGCGTAAAGTGCTCTCTGCACGCTGCTCTGCTCCCTGCGCCGCAAGGAACTCAATGTAGGCGAGTCGTGGCTCTACACTCTCCGGGTCCTGATTGATGGCCTCCTCCAGCACTTTCTCCGCGGCGTCGACCTTGTTGTTCCGTGCGAGGAACAGCGCGAGCTGGTAGCGAAAGCCACGCTGATTTGGTCGTAGCGCGACAATTTCCCGCATCTGCTTCTCGGCGAGCATCGGCTCGCGAGCCTCGGAGTAGATGGCGGCCAAGACCTGACGAAGGTCGACCGAGTTCGGATTGGCCTTCAGGCCCGCTTCGATCACCTCTGCCGCAGATCGCAGTTCACCGCTTTGGCGGTAAATGGAGGCCAACAGTGCCACTGCGTTCTCGTTTGCTGGCGCCGCAGCTACCGCGGCTTTCGCGTCCAAAAGCGCGCCTTCCCGGTCTTTCTGCTGGATTCTCGCGGCCCCGCGAACGGTCAGCAGATCGGGATCGTTCGCGTGCTGACTGATGGCGGTCTTGATGATCTCGAGCGCCTTCTCCGGTGCGCCGGCAAACACGTACATCCGGCCAAGGCTTGCGACGGCGGCAGTATGATTGGGGTCCGCATCGATCGCCCCCTGGTATGCCGTCGCGGCTTCGCGCAGGTTGCCGAGCTTCTCGGCAACGCGGCCTGCCATGTACCGCGCTTCGGCGTCGTTCGGAGCGATCTGCAGTACGTTCTGGATCTCGATGCGCGCCTTCTCGTAGTTTTCGGCGGCGAAGAACTCGCGAGCCTTTGCCATGTGCTCGGCTCGCCTCGCATCCGTCGCGTTACAGGCCGTGAGCACCACGAATGCGATGAGAGCGGGCAGTGCCTTCGCCCACAGCGACCTGTCAACCATTGGCCGGATCCCCGTGACGTCTCGCGTTTTTCCTGCAGGCTATCGGTCTGCGATGAAGCTATGGTGACAACACTTGCAATACACGACGATTACAGCTGCGTGGCAGGCAACATCGCCTTTGCCACCAACACTGCCAGCACGACTCCGAGCAGAATCCCACCTGCAAGCCGGTTAGCGCCGCCTGCCAACCACAACTCGACCGTGTACAGCAGGATCACGGCCTTGGATAAGCCGTCACCAAATGCAGTCGCGAAGTCGAACGGATCGAGAAGTTGCGGCACTAGCACGGCCAGGAACACCACCAGTCCGTCCAGGGTTGTCACACGGAACCCGCCTGGCGATTGGCCGAAGACACGGACCAGTATCGCGACCGCTGCCACGCTCAGCAGGAACCAGGTTTGCCCGGTCATAAGCTCGACGGGCTCCGCATATCGCTGATCGATGTACACGATCGTCACGACAGTCACATACGCCACGGTCCGAGCGAGTGGATAGAGGGTCGCTCGTGCTCTCCCGAAAGCCGTAACCAACAGCAGCACTAGCAGTACCAAAGCCAGCAGCGCTATGTCCGTGCCAATCACCTCGGCGCTCAGCGTGACACTCAGAGAGTACAGTGCGATCGCTGCCAACAGTACGAGTTCTGCTGCAACCGGTATTCGCCGATGCAGCTGCGACTGCCTGAGCCAGTCCGACCAGATCACGACATGCGCGCGGCGTTGCCCTTCACGGGCACGCCAGCCGACCCGTTCTCCGAATGCGATGCTTCCCAAGGCGAGGGTCGCAATCAGGACATAAACGGCAGCGATCGCCAGATCCGACTGGAAGCGCATCAAGTACGCTAGTAAGAAGAAGACGGCTTGCAACGAGTACACCGCCAGCACTGCCTCGCCGTGGCTGAACCCCAGCGCGAGTAGCCTGTGATGGAGATGGTTCCGGTCGGCCGCGAACGGCGACCTGCCGCTTCGGATCCGGATCCACATTACATTGAGCGTATCGAGTATCGGTACGCCGACCAGCAGAAGCGGTAGCCCGGCGCTCACGGCCGTCGTCTCGCCCTGGGTCGCGGTGATTGCGAGAACACCAGTCGAGAACCCGAGCAGTTGGCTGCCTGCATCCCCCATGAAGACGCGCGCTGGATGGGTGTTGTAGCGAAGGAACCCTACAATGGCACCGGCGAGGACCAAGGCGATCACGACTACCTGACGATCACCGCCCGAGAACGCGAGCAACGCGATGCCGCAACAACACAGTAGCACCATGCCGCCGGCCAGGCCGTCGAGACCGTCGCTGAGATTGATCGCGTTCGTCACGCCGATCAGGAAGATGGCCGTCAGTATCGCCGATAGTCCTTCAGGAAGTGGCTGACGGACGCCGAGCGTGAGGGACTCGATGCGAATATCCGTGGTTGCCAGAAAGAGGCCGACGGCCAGCATCTGGCCGCCGAACTTCCATCCGTAATGGATCTCGCTGCGATCGTCCCAGACGCCGACGGCAAGCAGAACGAGCATGGCGCCCAGGATGCCTTGCATCCCATCGTCGAGTTCTCTACCGACGAGCAGTGCGGCGAGGATGCCGAGTGCCATGGCTATTCCACCAACACGGGGTACCGGCGCTGCATGAACCTTACGAGGGCCCGGTGCATCGTTCAGACCCATCACCGGTGCGAGACGCTCGAGAACCGGAATAAGCAGAGTGGTGATCGAGAGCGAGATGAAGAACACAAGAAAGAGCTGCATTGCCGCCTGACTCTCAGACCGGTAGTCCGCGACGGCGTCGATGCAGTTCTGTCAGCTTGCACACGATGAAATACTCATATATCGCCTGCAGGGTTGCGTATGTGAAGCCGGGTGGGCCATCGAGAAATCCGCGGCGGATGAGATAGTAATAGGCGAACTTGAGCAGTGGCCTGGCCGGCATCCGGTAGAAAATGTCCTTGAGCGCTCGCCGTCGCTCGTTTGGATCGCTTGACAAGGCAGTGCGCAACGATACTGAGGCTAGACCGCGCATCTTCGCTGCTTCGAGGGCCTCCATGTCCGAGTAGCGATTGTGGCGTGCGATCCAGTGCGCTATGCCGTGGCTGAATGGAAAATGCTCGATATGCTCCTGTAAGCCGCCAATCAGGCCGTCGACCACGGGGACCGGATTGACGAGGCGTTCGTAGCGAATCTTCTCGGGGCGAAACAGTCGCACGAGCCAAGTAGGATAGAGCTGGGCATGGCGTAGCCAGCGTCCCATGAAGTAGTCCTTGCGTCGGATCCGGAACGCGGACTCCGGCGCATCGGCTCTCGCGACGCAAATGACTTCATCGCGGAGCCCCGGCGAACAGCGCTCATCCGCGTCGAGATACAGCACCCACGGGTGACGAAACTCTATGTTTCCGACTGCCCAGTTCTGGTGCGAGGACCAGTCGTCGAAGACCCGCTGGACGACCCTGGCACCGCGTGCCTTTGCGATCGCGATTGTCTGGTCAGTGCTGTGAGAATCGAATATGACAACGTCGTCACACCACTCGACCGTGTCCAGACAGGCGTGGAGGTTGATCGCTTCGTTGAGCGTCAAGATCAGGACGGAGACGGTCACGGCATGAAATCGTGGGCATTGCGATGGCTCGGCATTAGCGCTCAGTGACGTGACAGACGTAAGACACCGTGTATGTCATTCAACTGTCACGCGTTAGTGTTGTCGTTTCGTGTCGCTTCGGAACCACCGTGCGAATTCTCCACGTCATCCCCGCATACTATCCGGCAATCCGCTACGGCGGGCCGATCAGGTCCGTTCGCGGATTGTGCGCTGCTTTAGTGCGGCGTGGCCACGAGGTACACGTTTATACGACTTCGGTCGATGGCCCACTCGATCTCGATGTGCCGCTCGATCAGGCCGTCTCCATCGATGGTGTCCAGGTCCGCTACTTTGCCGTACCGGTTGCGCGACGTCTCTGCTGGTCGCCGACGATGGGCCGACTTCTGTCGGCTCAGGTGAGCAAGTTTGACATCGTGCACCTGCATTCGACGTACCTGTGGCCCACTTTCAAGGCCGCGCGTTGCGCGGAGGCGAGAGGCGTCCCGTACGTGATTTCTCCGCGAGGCATGCTCATGCGCGATGCGATTCGCGGCCGCAACCGGCTCGTCAAACATGCGTGGGTTCGACTGGTCGAGGCGCGTACTCTACGTCGGGCTGCAGCGCTCCATGTGACGGCCGAGGCCGAGGCGGATGAAATCTCACAGCTCGGTCTGCGTTTGCCTGCCGTGGAATGCATTCCAAATGGCATTGATTTGCCATCCCCCGATGAGGCGCGTGCCGCCGGACCATGCTCGGATCTGCCCCGACCGTTCGCACTATTCCTGAGTCGTGTGAACTGGAAGAAGGGTCTGGATCGGCTCATCGTCGCGTGGCGCGACGTCCCGGAGCTCCATCTGGTAGTGGCCGGTAACGATGAGGAGGGCTATACACAGACACTAAGTTCGCTCGCCGCACGGATGGGCGTCACCGGTCGCGTTCATTTCATTGGTCCCGTACACGATCGGTACAAATGGGGCCTGTACCGCGCTGCTCTACTGTTCGTTCTACCGTCGTATAGCGAGAACTTTGGCAACGTCGTGCTTGAAGCGATGGCAATGGGATGCCCCGTCATCGTTTCAGAAGCGGTGGGCCTCGCTCCGACCGTACGTAGTCACAACGCCGGAATCGTAGTCACGGGGAATCCGAAGCCACTCGCCGAGCAGATCGTTACCCTCTATCGCGATCAGGTACTTCGGGCGCGACTGGCTGCGAACGGCCGTCGGGTGGTCGAGACCCAGTTTCGATGGGACGGCATCGCGGGTCAGATGGAAGCGGCCTACGAACGCGCGTGTGGGCGGCGCGCGCAGCGCACGGGTTGATCCCGTGGCGCCGTCGGGCCAAAGAATGCGAGACGCCGGTTGGATCGCCGCGGGCGTTGTGCTTTCCGCGGCCGGCACGCTCGCTGGTGTGAGCCTGCTGACCTCGCAGCTGGACCCCCGACAGTTTGGTCTGCTGTCCATGCTGCTCGCGACCTCAGTGCTCGCCACCCAGCTTGCAGCAGGTCCGGTTGCGCAGGCGGCGATTCACCTGTTCCCACGGTTCAACACTCCTGCACGGCTGAGGCTGCTGCGCGGTCGCATCGGTCACGCGCAGCGCTGCGGCAGTCTGCTCGTCGGCATCGTCCTCGCCGTCGGTGGCGGCGCGCTGGCTGCAGTGCACCGCATCGACTGGCTGGACATAGCATTGATCCTGTCGCTGTTCGCGACGGAGTCGATGCGAGCACTGCGAATCAGCATGCTGAATGCCGCACGTCGCCACGTACCGTACGCGCTCTGGGTAGCGCTGGACGCATGGGCACGTCCAATTGCCGCGGTGATCGCGTCCCTTGTGTTTGCTCCAACCGCGCAGGTGGCTCTGGCAGCGCATGTGGTCACGGCGGTAGCCCTCAACCTCCTTTTTGGTCGAGACAGCTGGCGCCATTCAGCGGAGGCTGGCCAAGTGAAGTCTACAATCACGTCAGTTTGTGGTGGATGGGTGCCTCTTAAGCAACAGATACTGCAGTATGCCGCGCCGCTGGTTCCGTTAGCCTTGCTGACATGGATTGTCAACGTCGGCGACCGCTTCGCGATCGGTGCGATCCTCGACGAGGCCTCGGTCGGTCTGTACGCCGCCGCCTATGGTCTCGCCTCCGCACCGTTCATGATGTTGGCCGGAATGGTCGAGCAGGCCGTTCGTCCACACTATCAACTGGCGGTATCAGCGCGGAATCATGCGCACGCCGACCGGCTCCTGCGGGTATGGCTCGGAACAGTGTGCATCTCGGTCCTGTTCGGATGGGCCCTTTTCCTGTTCGCACATAAAATTCTGGCCAGTTGGATTCTGGGTCCGACATTCGCCGCAGCTGCCACGCTGATGCCGTGGATTGCCGCCGGCTACGCGCTGCGGGCTACCGCAACCGTCCTTGAGCGCGTCTGTTACGGTCATGCGCGAACGAGGAGCGTGTTGATGATTCAGACTGCGACGGCGCTGACAGCCATCGCTGCAGTGCCCCTTGCCACGGGCACGTGGGGACTGCAGGGATCGGCAGCTGCGGTCGCTGGCGTTTTTGCCGTTCAGCTTTCCGTCGCTGCTGCCTTTGCGTACCACTCCCGGACAGGGCTGGATGGCACCGGCCCTGGGACGATGGCTGCATGAAGAGCCTTGTAGCCCAAGAATGCGCTGGTCGCTGGTCGGCACGCTACGAACTGCTCGATGGGCTTCGCGGACTCGCCGCGTTGGGCGTCGTCGTCGCACACCTCGGTGTGGCCGATATAGGTCATGAGGCAGTGATGCTCTTCTTTGTCATCAGCGGTTACTGCATCACCGCCTCGGCGCGCGCCTGCGAGCGGAGAGGCCTAGGCTTTGCCGCCTTCATGCGGAGGCGCATTCGACGCATCTATCCGCCCTACCTGGCCGCGATCGCGTTCTATGTCGCAACGCGTCTCGCAAAGATTGCGTTAGGCGGCCAGAACGACCTCGAGCGCCCATGGCTGCAATGGGTGCAAAACTTGACGTTGACCCAGTGGGTAAGCGTACCAGCTAGTCCGATCAGCTGGCCTGCTGACAATCCCGTCCTGTTCGTCGCGGCATTCTGGTCGCTCAATTACGAAGAGCAGTTCTATCTGCTCGTGGCACTTGGACTGCTGCTCGCGAGCCGCTACGAGTGGCCACTTTCGCATCAAATGGTAGGAATCGGCTGCTGCGGCCTCGCGTGGAATTTCCTGTTTCCGGACGGACTCATAACCGGTCTCTTCATCGATTACTTCGCGCACTTTGTACTAGGCGGCCTTCTCTACTTCGTGCAGTGTGAAACCCGGCATCCAGCGGCGCCATGGCTCCTCGCCGCCTCGATGCTCACATTGGGCCTCGCCTGTGCCATGGCCATCACGCAGGGACAGGGTGCCGCTGCACCCCGCGCGTACGAAGAGCTGTTGCTGCTGAGCGTGTTCGTGGTGGTACTGCTGCTACTACGCCCGGCTAGCGCCGCGCTTGCGGCTCATCCATTGTGGCAGCCAATAGCGGCATTGGGCACCATATCTTACAGCCTGTATCTCATACATCAGTTTAACCTCACACTGATTGCGACCATTGTGGACGCCGCCGGGTTCGCCGGACCGCTGCGCACTTCGGCGATGATTTTATTGATGCTCGCTGTCGCGACAGCCTTCTGGTTCTTTTTCGAGCGCCCGTGGGTGAACCGACAGCCGGCCGCAGCGGTCAGGCCCTCTTCATAATCATGCGAACGCGGCCACGAATTACCCGAATCACCTCCTCCAATCGGATTGCGCGCGTGCTCTGGAGCGGCGTCTGGTCCACGCTCTACCGCTGGTCGCCTACGCCGCTACACGGCTGGCGTCGAATGCTTCTGCGAATGTTTGGAGCGCGTATCGGGCGCGGAGCACATCCCTACCCGCGCGCGCGGATCTGGGCACCGTGGAACCTCACGATGGGTGCGCATAGCAGCCTCGCCAACGATGTCGACTGCTACAGCGTGGCGCCGATACGCGTCGGCGAGCATGCTACAGTGAGCCAGTATTCATACCTTTGCGCCGCGAGCCATGATTACCGGGATGTAGCAATGCCACTGGTATCCGCCCCGATTGAGATTGGCGCGCGCGCCTGGATCGCGGCGGACTGCTTTGTCGGACCGGGTGTGACGATCGGAGAGGGCGCCGTCATTGGTGCGCGCTCTACCGTGATCCATGATGTCGACGCATGGGTTGTCGTAGCCGGAAGTCCACCGCTACCGCGGGGCACTCGCCCGCACCCCGCCGACACTCGATGACTGCCGCGATGGGTGCACGGCTGCCTCTCTATCTGCTCGTCAACATCGCTTTTGCGATGCTGCTCGGCGCGGCTGTGGCCAGTCATGGTCTCGAATCGCCGCGCCTGATCTATCTTGTGATACTCGGATTGCTTTGCTCTTCGCCAATGCTGCTGATGCGGCGCCTCAATGACCGATTTGCGATTCTGGCCGTGAATCTGTTGTTGTACTTCCTGTTTTTTGCCGCCGCTGATGTGGTCGCCACATTCGCGGGTGCTGCGAAGGCGACGCATGCATCCGTGTTCACGCTTGCGGAGGGAATCATTCTCGCCGGTGCCGCAAGTCTGATAGTAGGCTACGTCCTAGCCAGCAAAGCGGCTGGAACAACCGCCACTGCGAACGCGCCCGCCGAGTGGAGCTCCGCTGCTGTCGTTCTCGTCGGCGCCTTGCTCTGGGTAGCCGGTACCGCGGCCGTCTATTACTGGCAGATTCACATCGTCGTACGTCGCAGCGTAGAGATCGACAATCGGCTCGGTGAATGGGGCACCATGGTACTGATGCTGGGTCGCATGCTCCAGCCGCTCGGGATCATGATCCTGGCTTACGCCTGGGCGCGTTACCGGCGCACGCCCCTTCTGTTACTCCTGCTCGGCGTTGTGACCCTTCAGGTGCTGATCGGCTTCGTCGCGGACAGCAAGGAAACGGCGATGCGCGCCGGGCTGATCGTCATTATCGTACTGATCATGGTTCGTGGTCGCGTGCCGTGGGCATGGCTGGCGGGTGCGGCCCTTTTCGTCATGGTCGCGTTCCCGATATTCCAGGCCTACCGTGCCGAAGTCGTTGGTGCCCGCGGATACACCAATCAGAAGGCCGCACAGCACCTCGGCAAAGTCCTCGAGATCGCACTTTCGGCGCGCGATCGAGTGATGCAGGGTACCGGCGGCGAGCAGTTCCGTGCGCAAACCTTCGTCGAGCGAATTGCGCTGAAGAACAGCATAGACATCGTTGCGGAGCATGTCGGTCACGACGTCGCTCTGCAGC
>CAZAWM010000019.1:0-7071 GCA_964488605.1 uncultured Steroidobacteraceae bacterium
GGCTGCATCGGTCGCGTTGTTGGTGATCGCGTTCGTGTAGGAAAGCTGCGATGGGGTGCGGGCCTGCAGCGCGGCCAGCGACGGGAATGTGAACACGCCGCGCGAGCCATTGACGAACAGGTTGAAGACGTCGAGCTTCTCCCACTCGATCCCGGCCGACAGCGTGTGATCGCCGGCAAGGTACTGGGCGCGGAAGCGGATCTGGTCGGTCTCGTTTTTCAGAACGTTGTTGTGACGCGGGCCGTCGGGGCCAAAGTAAACCTCGCCGGTCGGTCCCGGGGCGCCATTGAAGCCCTGGACACGGAATTCGCCTATCGCGAGCCCGCCGAGCGGTTCCTGACGGTTGGCGACCTTCTTGCGGGCGATCCGCAGTTCGGTCGACAGCACGTCGCTCCAGTTCGAGAACAGCTGCGCGACCACCTGGTCGAGCTTGTACCCGCGCTCATACCAGCCGGAGGGGGCGATCAGTCGCGGCACGCCCGCGCTCGTCGGCGCGGTCGTGAAGCCCGTCGTGTCGAAATCCTCGGTGCGCTGGAAAGAGAGCCGCGCGCGATACGCCTCGCTGACGTTCCAGTCGAGATTGACGAGGATGCGCTCGGCCTCCTCGGGGACGCTCGAGCGATACTCGCCTGGATCGAAGTTATAGACCTGCCGGGCGATGGTCCGCAGCTGATCGTAGAGCGCCGAGGTAACCGGTGCGACGACGCCACCGAAGCCGGTACCCGCCGGACCGAAGTCCACTGGGGTCGTGCGCGTGAGCTGTTCGTAGGAAGCGAAGAAGAACAGCCGGTCCTTGACGACGGGGCCGCCGAGCGTCGCGCCGTAGGTCTTCTCCTCGAACGCGAGCGTGATCGGCCGGTCCTCGCTGCGGCTGCCGGCGAGGCCGTCGTCACCGTAGTAGTAGTAGGCCGAGCCGCTGAAATCGTTGGTACCCGACCTGGTCACGACGTTGATGCTGCCGCCCGTGAAACCCGAGTACTGCACGTCCCAGGGCGAGACCAGCAGCGAGAGCTGGTCGATCGCATCGAGCGCGACGGGAGTACGGTTGGTCGCATAACCGGAGTTATTGAGGCCGAAGTCGTCGTTCTGGCGCACGCCGTCGACGGTCAGGCTGTTGAAGCGGCTGTTCTGGCCGGCGATCGACAGCGCGAAGACGTTCGCCGGATCGAGGCTCGCAAGCGCGTCGGCTCGCACGACGTCCTTGATGTCACGGTTGATCGTTGGCAGGTTGGCGATCTGTTCGGCGTCGAAGCGCGACGAAACGCCGACGTCCTGCCGGCGCGTGCCGGCGACGACCACTTCCTGCAGCGCCGATTGCAGGGTCACGTCGACGGCGAGGGGCTCGGCCAGACGCGTGAACTGGTTGTCCGCGGCGGCCGGTTCGAAGCCCTCGGCCGCGACACTGATCGTGTAGGGCCCGCCTGGACGCAGGCCCGACAGCGCGAAGCGGCCCTGGGCGTTGGTCTGCACGGTCTGCACGCTGCCCGTGGGGACATGGGTGACCGTCACCCGCGCTCCGGCGATCGGGGTGCTGTCAGTCGACTGCACGACGCCGGTGATCTGTGCCGTCGTCTCCTGAGCGGCGGCAGGCGGCGACACCGTCAGCAGGGCGGCAGGCGCCGTGGCCAGCAGGGCTGCGAGCAAGATACGACGCAGGACGACGGGCACTCCGTTGCCCGATCGATACGAGAGCATGGGCAGTTCTCCTCGTTGGGACCTGATCGGCGCTGTTTGCCTGACCGGCTCGAAGAGCCAACAGGACAGCGTTCTATTCGGCAAGTGAAACTTAAGGCGATGACGGTGACGTGACAACCTCGGGGTGGCGTCGGGCGACCCTGTTTTTGTGGCGTCTTCGCAACAGTCGATTCGGCCGATCTTCCCCAGGCTTCGCGTCAGAGCCTGCCGCTCTCGATGGCTGCAACGAAGTGACGGCGGCAGAGCGGCACGTAACGTTCGTTGCCGCCGATCTCGACCTGGGCGCCTTCACGCTCGACTCGGCCGTTGGCTTCGACGCGCACGACCATCGTGGCTTTGGCGCCGCAATGGCAGATCGTCTTGAGTTCCACCAGGTTGTCGGCCCAGGCGAGCAGCTGTGCGCTGCCGGGGAACAGTTCGCCGCGAAAGTCGGTGCGCAGGCCATAGCAGAGCACGGGCACGTCGAGTTCGTCGACGATCCTCGCGAGCGCGCGTACCTGTTCGGGCGTCAGGAACTGGGCCTCGTCGACGAGCACGCAGGACAGCGGCGCGCGCGCATGCTCGGCCGCGATCTGCCCGAACAGGTCATCGCCCGGTGCGAAATGCAGCGCCTCGCGGCTGATGCCGATGCGCGAGTGCACGCGACCGCCAGCGCGGTCGTCGAACTGCGCGGTGTAGATCAGCGAGCGCATGCCGCGCTCGCCATAGTTGTGCGCCGCCTGCAGCAGCGCCGTCGATTTTCCGGCGTTCATCGTCGAATAGTAGAAATAGAGCTTCGCCATGCGCGGCTCCGGCGCGATCAGCCCGCGACGATACCGACGACGCAGCCGCACATGCACGAGGCCAGCGTCGCCGCGAGGAAGGCGCGCAGCGCGAGCTCGGCCAGATCCTGGCGGCGATCCGGACACATCGCGCCGATGCCGCTGATCTGGATGCCAATGCTCGCAAGGTTCGCGAATCCCGCGAGCCCGTAGATGACGATCAGGCGACTGCGGTCGGAGAGCGCGTCGGGCGGCACTTCGGCGAGCTGCAGGTAGGCAATGAACTCGTTGAGCACGGCCTTGACGCCGAGCAGGGAGCCGCTGGTCAGCGATTCGCTCCAGGGGATGCCCATGAGCCACGCCACCGGCGCGAACAGCCAGCCGGTGATACGCTCGAGCGTCAGCGGTGCGCCGCCGACGTCCGGAAGGCTGCCGACGATGCCATTGCCGAGTGCGACGAAGGCGATCAGCACGATCAGTATCGCGAGGATCGACAGATAGATGTTGAGTCCGTCGGCCGTGCCACGGGTGATCGCGTCCATGGTGCTCTGGTAGATCCGCGGCGGTTCCTGCAGGTCCTGACTGCTGCCGTTGCTGGTGGGGACCATGACATGGGCGAACAGGATCGCGGCCGGGACGGACATGATCGACTTGGTGATCAGGTGGCCGAGTACGCCATCGAACCGCTCGCCGAGCATCGCCGCGTAAATGACCATGACCGAACCGGCTATCGTCGCCATCCCCGCGGTCATGACGAGCAGCAGTTCGTACTGCGTCATCCGCGCGAGGTAGGGTCGGACCAGCAGCGGCGCCTCGACCTGGCCGAGGAAGATGTTGGCGGTCGCAGCGAGCCCGGCCGGGCCTCGCGTGCCGAGCGTGCGCTCGAACACGAAGGCGATGGCGCGGATCACGAGTGGCAGGATCTTCCAGTACCAGAGCAGCGCCGACAGCGCCGACATCACGATGACGAGCGGCAGCACCTGAAAGGCGAACGTCACGGCGGCGCCTGGATCGGTGATCTCGAAAGGCGCAGGGCCGCCGCCGAGGTAGCCGTACACGAACGAGGTGCCCTTCAGCGTCGCGTCGCTAAGCGCGCCGACGGCGCGGTTGATCCAGGCCAGCCCGTCCTTGATGAGCGGGGCCTTGAGCAGCAGTGCGCAGATTGCGAACTGCAGCGCGATCGCGACGCCGACCCTCTGCCAGCGAATGGCCCGGCGGTCGGCGCTGAACGGCAGCGCCAGCGCCGTGAAGACCGCAATGCCGGCGAGTGCCTGCAGGTACAGAGTGAAGTTCATTTGAGCTTTATCTCGCGCAGGCGCTGCTGCAGGTAGTCATCCGCCATGATCGGCTCCGGATAGGCGTTCGGCCGTTCGGGGGTCACGCAGCTGGCCAGCGTCTCGATCACGAAATCGGGATTGAAGTGCAGGAAGAAGGGCATGGAGAAGCGCGCGATCCGCGCGCGGTCGCTCGGTGGATTCACGACGCGGTGCGTGGTCGAGCGCAGCACGCCGTTGGTAAGGCGCTGCAGCATGTCGCCGACGTTGACGACCAGCGATCCAGGCGGTGGATCCACCGCCAGCCAGTGCCCCTGCTTCGTCAGCACCTCGAGACCGGGCTCCTCGGCACCCATGATCAGCGTGATGACGTTGATGTCCTCATGGGCGCCGGCTCGTACGCTGCCCGTCGGTTCGGGAGGCAGCGGCGGATAGTGGATGACGCGCAGCACGCTGTTACCCTCGTTTACGGTCGGATCGAACCAGTCGTCGGCGAGCTCCAGTGCGCGGGCGATCGCGCGCAGTAGCGAGCGGCCGATCGTGTCGAAGGCTGCGAACATCGCGAGCGAGAGTTCGCGGAAACCCGCAAGCTCCCCTACCCAGAGGTTGGGCGGCATGTAGCGCGAGTAGCGGTGTCCGACGGGCAACTCGCGTCCTACGTGCCAGAACTCCTTGAGGTCGTGGTGCGTGGCGCCCCTGGCTGTCTCGATACCGAAAGGCGTGTAGCCGCGCGCCCCGCCCGCTCCCGGCACGTGGTAACGGCGCTTGACGGCGTCGGGAAGCGCGAAGAACGCCCGGTAGCAATCGAGGAAATCGGCCGTGAGCCGCGCAGGGATGCCGTGTCCGCGGATCACGACGAAGCCATATCGTTCATAGGCCGCGCGGATCGCGCGCGCAAAGCCGGGGGTGTCAACCTCTGCGAAGTCCAGCGTCGGGACGGACTCGGGCATCTGCAGATTCTGCACGCAAACCGCGGTCAACCGCGATACGATGCAGGGCCGCGCCGCGCAGCAGGGCGCGGCCCTATCCTCGGCATGCCCAGCCTCCACACCTCGCCAGCACAGACCGCCCAGCACGTGCTGCTCGTGCGCCCGGCGGCGTTCGGCTTCAATACCGAGACGGCGCCGAGCAATGCGCTACAACGCGCCGCCGCGGCATCGGCCGAGGCCGTGCAGGCCGCGGCGCTCGCCGAGTTCGACGATCTGGTCCGCGCGCTCGAAAGCGAAGGCGTGGGCGTCGTCGTGGCCGCTGATGCGGCGCCGCCGGTGCGTCCCGACGCCATATTTCCCAACAACTGGGTCAGCTTCCACGACGATGGCAGCGTCGTGCTCTATCCGATGCTGGCGCTCAATCGGCGGCTCGAAAGGCGCCGTGAGTTCGTCGATCTCGTGGTCGAACGAACCGGCTTCGTCGTCGAGCGCTGGGTCGATCTGACCGGTGCCGAGGCGGAGGGCCGTGTCCTCGAGGGCACGGGCAGCCTCGTGCTCGATCGCGTGCACCGTCTCGCCTATGCCTGCCGTTCGCCGCGCACCGATCCCGGGCTCGTCGAGCTCTGGTGCGCCGAGTTCGGCTACGAGCCGGTCATCTTCGAGGCGACCGACGCAGACGGGCTGCCGTACTACCACACCAACGTCATGCTCGCCATCGGCAGCGCATTCGCGGTCGTCGCGGCCGAAGCGGTCGCGGCCGCAGACCGTACGCGCGTGCTCGACATGCTGGCCGGCAGCGGACGCGAGCTGATCGAGATCGACCGGCGCGCCGTGGCGTCGTTTGCCGGCAACCTGCTCGAGCTCGCGAGCTGGGACGAGGCGCTCGGCGACATGCGCATACTGGCGATGTCGGCGTCGGCGCGCGTCGCACTCGGCGAGCCGGCGATCCGGCGGCTCGCTGCCTGCGTCGATACCGTACTGGCGGTGCCCGTGCCGACGATCGAGCGGGTCGGTGGTGGCAGCGTGCGTTGCATGCTGGCCGAGATCTTCTTGCCGCTGCGCCCGAGCTGAGCGACGCCGGCAATGCTCCTCGACGCCCTCTGCAGAAGTCTACTGGCCTATCTGCTCGGCTCCGTGGTCGGCAGCCTCGTGCTCGGCCGCCTGCGCGGGATCGACATCCGCGAACAGGGCAGTGGCAATGCCGGAGGCACCAATGCGCTGCGCACGCTGGGACCTTGGTTTGCGCTGCCTGTCGTTGCGATCGACGTCGGCAAGGGCTGGCTGGCCGCAGCGCTTCTGCCCACGGTCACCTTGCCGGGTCTCGGCGGGGCTGCGCATGCCAGTTGGCTGCCGGTCGTCTGCGGTGCGGCCGCGACGATCGGGCATGTCTATCCGGTCTTTCACGGTTTTCGCGGCGGCAAGGGTGCGGCGACGCTGGTCGGTGTCGTTGCCGCGCTGGCGCCCGCGGCGCTGCCGCTGATGCTGATCGTCTGGTTCGCAGTGGTCATGGTGCTCGGCTATGTCGGGCTCGCGACCATGATCGCGGCCTGTGTCCTGCCGCTGGTACTGCTGACGGTTGGCGCCGTGCCGCGTGGTCCGCTGCTGCTGTTCGCGCTGGCGATGGCGGCGTTCATCGTCTTCACTCATCGCAGCAATATCGCCCGGCTCCGCGCCGGGACCGAGCCGCGTGCACGGCGGCTCTGGCTGCTGCGGCCACGCCGATGAGCAGCCTCGGCGGCGATCCGGCGCCAGCGCTGCCGCGGCGTCTGTTTGCCGCGCTCGGCGACGGCGCGTTCCATTCGGGTGCTGAACTCGCGAGCCGCGAGGGAGTCACGCGCAGCGCCGTCTGGAAGGCCATGGAACTGCTGCGCGCGCAGGGCGCGGCCGTCGAAGCCATACCGCGGCGCGGCTACCGGCTCGAATTCCCCTGTCAACCGCTCGATGTAGCGGCGCTGCGGGCCGCCGTCGAGCGCGAGGTCATGCCGGGCCCCGTCGAGGCGGAATGCGTCTGGAGCCTGCCATCGACCAACTCCGCATTGCTCGCGCGGGGTGCCCCGGCGCCGGGTCACTATCGCCTGCTGCTCGCCGAGCACCAGTCCGCCGGGCGCGGGCGGCTCGGCCGGAACTGGCTGGGCGTACTCGGAGGTTCGTTGCTGCTGTCGCTGTCTGCGGGTCTGGCGGAACTGCCGCGCGACGTCGCCACGTTGCCGCTAGTCGCCGGACTCGCGGTGCGACGCGCGCTGCGGCGCCGTGCGGCGGTGCTGGTGCTGCTCAAATGGCCCAACGACATCGTCGCGCCGGCGAGCGGCGGCGCCTCGGCGGCACTGGCGAAACTGGGCGGCGTCCTGACCGAACTCCGCGCCGAGGCCAGCGGGCCTGCGCATGTCGTGATCGGCATCGGCCTCAATCTGC
>CAZAWM010000019.1:7081-23216 GCA_964488605.1 uncultured Steroidobacteraceae bacterium
GGCCCGGTTGCGCACCGCGATCGATCGGGGATCGCTTCCTGCCGCCGACCTGCACGCGCTCGGTGCCGCGG
Source organism: uncultured Steroidobacteraceae bacterium (assembly GCA_964488605.1). Classification (GTDB taxonomy): domain Bacteria; phylum Pseudomonadota; class Gammaproteobacteria; order Steroidobacterales; family Steroidobacteraceae; genus UBA964. Next base: position 7,153 of record CAZAWM010000019.1, read on the forward strand.
TCAGCGATCGCCACGCGCTCGCGGCGGCGATCGCCCAAGAGTGCGCCGCTGGCCTGGTCGGCCTGCAGCGCGAGGGGTTCGCGCCGCGTCGCGCGGAATGGGACGAGGCCGACGCGCTGCGCGGCTGCGCCGTCGAGGTGCGCGGCGCCGGCGGGGCGCCGGTCCTCGGCATTGCGCGCGGGATCGACGCGGACGGGGCGCTTAGCATCGAGGCCGGTGGAGCGCTGCGCAGCATGCTCGCCGGCGACGTCTCCTTGCGGCTGCCGGCCTGAGTATGCTGCTGGTCGATCTCGGCAACAGCCGCATCAAGTGGGTTCGACTCGCCGGACGCGGCCTGCTGCCGATGCACGCTGCCGAGCATGGCCGCTGGCGCAGCGAGGACTTCCGGCAGGCGTTATTCCCGCGCGCGCGCGGGCCGGCAAGCGCTGCCAGCCCGCGTCGCCGCGTTCCAGTCCTCGCGGTCTGCGTCGCGCCGGCGGTGGTGAGGCAGCGTTTCGCAGCCGCGGTCCGCGCCGCCACGGGCGCGTCGCCGCGGTTCGTGCGCAGCGAGCGCGCGACAGCCGGCGTCCGCAACGGCTATCGCGACGTCTGGCGGCTTGGCGCGGATCGCTGGGTGGCGCTGATCGGTGCGCGGCACTGTCTGCCGGGACGCGCGCTGTGCATCGCCGATGTCGGCACGGCAACGACGATCGACCTGCTGGACGCCGATGGCCGTCATCGTGGCGGCGTCATCCTGCCGGGTCCGCGGCTGATGGTCGATTCGCTGTTGCATGGCACCGGGGGCATCCGCCGCCGTGCCGCCGGTCCGCGTCGCGTCGCGTCGCCGTTCGCGCGCGACACCGCCGCGGCGCTGCAGGGCGGGGCGCTGTATGCGACGGCTGGCGCGATCGACCGGTTCGTGCGCGAGGCGTCGCGCGTCGCTGCCGGCAGCGAGGTCGCGCTGCTGCTCACGGGAGGCGGTGCGGCCGCCGTGGCGCGCCATCTCGAGACCCGACACAGGCTCGTGCCCGACCTCGTGCTGCGCGGGCTCGCCGCGCTCGCACTCGCGCCGACAGACACATAAGATCGCCACGGATGCGCCTGCTGTTTCTGCTGCTGCTGTTGGGCAACCTCGCGTTTTTCGCCTGGACGCACTGGCTCGCCCCGGGCCCGTCCTCGCCACCGGCCGCGAGCGCCGCGCTCGACGTGCCGCGGATCCTGCTGGCAGGCGAGTCGCTGCCCGCGACGGCCTCCGCGGCCGACGCACCGATCGGCCCGTCCTTGTCCCCGGATGCGGCCATCCCGGCCGGAGCAGCGGCGTCGGTCGCGGACACGGCGCCCGACACCACGGCGACTCGCTGCGTGTCGGTCGGACCACTCACCGATCTCGAGGCCGCCGCGCGCGTGACCGTCTTGCTCGCAGAACTAGGCTATTCGCCACGCCAGCGGCCGGCCGACGGTCTCGTGCCGGATGGCTACCTCGTGCTCGTTAGTGGCCTGGTCGGACCCGAAGACCAGGTGCGGGTGCAGCGTCGCCTCGAACGCGGTGGACTTACGGACGCGGCCGCGCTGCCAGCCGCGCCCGAGACATCCGCGGCCGCGGACGGCGCTTCGGCGCCCGGTGGTCTCTATGCCGTCTCCGCGGGTCTGTTCAGCGAGCGCCGTCGTGCCGAGCGCCGCGCGGAGGAGGTCCGCAGGATCGGCCTCACGCCGACGATCGAGGAGCGACGTCGCAAGGGCACGGTCTATTGGCTCGATCTGGATCTGCGCAATCCGGCCGAGCCGGAGGCGCTCCAGCAGGCGGGTCTCGGCGATGGGCAGCTGCAGATCGTCCCCTGTCCCGAGCCGCAGCCGACCGGGGCCGCGATCCGCTAGAATCGGCCCAGCGCCGCCTTAGCACAGTTGGTAGTGCGCCTGATTTGTAATCAGGGGGTCGGGGGTTCGAGTCCCTCAGGCGGCACCAGCTCCGCGCCGCTCTTCAGCGGCCGCTCCCGTAGGCGTCCATCACCAATCCGGTACCGCCGCGCGAGACGTGCGCGACGATCGCCGTGCGCCGATGGATCTTCGTCACGCTACCGAGATTGATCGCAAACGAGAGTTCGACCTGCTGGCCCTTGCGCAGTCCGAGGTCGGTCGTCTGAATGAACACGCCGGTGGCGCTGAGGTTCACCGCGCGGCAGAGCTTTTTGCGCCCGCCCGGGATCGTGACGTAGACGCTCGTTCGGGCCCGGTGACGCGTGTGCAGCCGCCGCTCGACCGTCATGGTGTCCTTGCTGGGCGTATCTTTGTCCATGCGCTCCCCCTGCCGGGATTATGCCGTCGGCGCTGCCGGTGCGAACAGGGAGTCAACTTAATCGACGGGTCAGCGCTCCAACTCGATCGTCACCGCCACGGGACAGTGATCGGCGAGCCGCAGACTCAGCGCCTCGTCGGGCTGGTACACGAGCCGCTCGAACGAGCCCGGGACCAGGTGCCACGCGAGACTGCGCGAGAGCACGATGTGATCGATGTAGCCGGCATGGTTCTGCCGCGGCGAGCAGTTGCGGAAGCGCTGGCCCTCGGCCGGGTTGACGAGATCGGCCTCGGGCGGGTCACCGTCGTCGATCTCGGCCCAGAGACTGCGCAGGCTGCCGGAGGGGCTGCGCGCCGGTCCGCGGTCGTCGAGCAGGTCGCGGTTGAAGTCGCCGAGCACGGCGAAGCGCTGGCCGCGTTTCGCGCGCTCGTCGATCCAGCGCTCAAGCACGGGCACCTGCTGCGCGAGCACGATACAGGCCTCGCGGCCCGAGTCGAGGCTGCGGCGGCCGCAGCCTGATTTCAGATGGACCGACAGCAGGTGCAGTTCGCGTGACTCGCCTGGATAGAGCACGAGTTCGGCGCCACGACGCACGCGGCCATCCAGCGCGAGCCGCGCGTACTCGGCGCAGCGGTACGGAATGCCGCGCCGGATCGCGAAGCCGGTGTTCTGCACGTGCCGGCGGCTCGTGAAGCAGAACGCGTAGCCCGGGAAGACGAGCCGGGCCGCGGCCGGTCCGTCGACCTCCTGGAGCGCGATCACGTCGGCGTCGAGCCGACGTGCATAGCGGGCGAGCGCAGCGAAGTCGCTCGCCGAGCGTTCGAGGTCGGTCGCTACGTCGCAGGGCACGAACCGTTCGCGCCGGCCCGGTGGGACGCCTTTGGGCAGGCAGTCGCGGCGCAGCCGCCGCAGTTCCTGGGGCGCGATCAGCCATTCGACGTTCCAGGTGGCGAGCTTGAGCCGCCCGGCGCTACCCGGGTCGCCGCCGCTGGTCCGCGCGGAAACGCCGCTGGCCTCGCCGGCGCAGGCGGTCAGCAGCGCGGCGAGCGCTGCGGTGGCGAGCGGCACGCGCCCGTTGCAGGCCCTCATCGGTGCATTGTTCCGCAGGCGCCGACTGCGCTGCAAACCGTGAAAACGGCGATATCCGGCGCGAATGCGCGCGCATGCTAGGCTTGCGCCATGGGCAAGGACGTACTCGGTTACCGACGCCTGTTCGGAGTGCTAGGTCCCTCGACGAACACCATCGTGCAGCCGGACTACGACGACATGCGTCCGCCCGGCGTCACGAACCACTACAGCCGGATCTACACGCCGAACTCGCAGGCGATCAGCGACGAGACCTTCATGGCCGGCACGCAGACCATCGCGCGCGGCGTCTTAGAAGCGGTGCGCAGCGTGATGACCTGCTCGCCGGACTATCTCGTCATGGGCATGTCGGCGATCACTTTCTATGGTGGTGCTGCCGGCGCCGACGAGTTCCAGCGCAACATCGAGCGGGAAGCCGGCGTCGCGATCTCGATCGGCTCGCACGCCTGCGCCGCGGCGCTCAAGGCGTATGGCGGCGTCCGACGGATCGCCTTCCTCTCGCCGTACTACCCGGTCGCCAACGCCGAGGTGCGACGTTATTTCGCCGACATGGGCTTCGACACGGTGCGCGACATCCCGCTGCGCGCGCCGTCATGGACCGCCATCGCGCAGATTCCGGAGGCTCGGCTACGCGCGGTGATCCGCGAGCTGGACGGCCCCGACGTCGATGCGATCGTCCAGGTCGGCACGAACCTGTCGATGGTGCGGCTTGCGGCCGCGGCCGAGGCCTGGCTTGGCAAGCCCGTGATTGCGATCAATACCGCGACCTATTGGCATGCGCTGCGCGCCAACGGTATTCACGACCGCATGGCCGGCTTCGGCGCGCTGCTCGAACAATTCTAGGCGCAGCATCGGCCGGCTTGGGCCGTCGTGCGCCACGCAGCCGCCAGCCCGGTTCAGCGCCAGCACTCCTCGACGGTGCCGGTGCCGCCCTCGATGCCGCGCACGCCGGTGTCGGTGATCGTCAGCGAACCACAGGTGTCATCGTCTTCCTGACCGCCGCCAGCTGCCGGTGCCGCCGTAGCCGTATAACCCTGGCCATCGGCATCGAGGTCGACGCTGATCGCGTATTTACCGGTCTCGCTGACGGCGGTCAGTCCGAGGCCGTCCGGCGGAGCGCCTGCCACGTCGTCCGTGTAGGCGTTGCGGTTCAGGTAGAACTGCTCCTGTGCGGCCCGGAGCTGCAGCAGCGCCGTCTTGGCTTCGGCCCGCTGGGAGCGGATCAGATAGTTGCGATAGCTTGGCACCGCGATGCTGGCAAGGATCGCGATGACGACCACAACTGTCAGCAGTTCGATCAGCGTGATGCCTCTGTGCCGTCCGTTCACGGGCGCCTCCGCGTTCGTTGACGTTGTCAGTGGATCCAGAAGCTCGGGCTCGCCGCAACCGAGCGCGCAAGCACGGCGACGCTCGAGGTCCAGGTGATGCTAGTAGACGACCCTCGTCTCCTCGAGAGCAGTGTACCCGTTCAGGGTCTCGGTGACTTCGTGGTCATCCTCTTCGCTGGTGGGCCGGCCGTCCGCGATCGCCGTCGCGGGCGCTCCTACGGCTGTCGCGTTTCGACGCTGTTCATCGGCAGCCAGCGCGCACGGAGCGGACGGCGCCAGAGGGATTCACGAGCAGTTCGCGGCTGGCCGGCTCACCCGCGGCGCAGTCCAGCGGCCGCAGCGTCCAGCTCGTCGTCGCCCCGGCCGGCAACGGCAGGCCGCGCGCCGAGTAGCGCAGACCGGGCCCGAGGCCGTCGACCTCGATGGCGAGCCGCTCGCGGTCGGGACCGGACCAGGAGCGCAGGACCCGATCGGTGGCGTCGACGGCGCCGGCGATGCCGCGGTCAGTGAAGGCGATCCAGCCCGCGCTCCAGTCCGCCGCGGCGTCGCAGTCGCGACCGTTCGCCGAGGCGCACAGCGAGACCGGGGTCGCGAGTTGCACGGCCTGGTTGCGGGCAAAAGAGATCGCTGCGCGCAGGTCGTTGTGGGCGGCGACTGCCGCGGCGTCCTGGACGAGGCGCCGCATCGAGGGCGCGGCCAGCGCGACGACCACGCCGCCGAGCGCGAGCGCGCAGGCCAGTTCGATCAACGAAAAACCTTTGACGGAGCTTGCCATGGGGGCCATGCTCGGCACTGCCCGAGCCTCGCGCTGGGGCCGGCGACGAGCGGTCAGAACCGGCCGACCGGAGGCGGAAGAGCGTGATGGGTTTCGCACCTGCGCTGCGACATAATGGAGCGCGGCGCGGTACGGTTCGAGGAGACGGAACGATGCTGGAACTGAAGCACGAGCTGAAGCTGCAGAAAACGCGTGACGAGAAGGCGCGCATGAACTTCGTTTCAGGGTTGCGCGCCTATGTCCTGATGGACATGGCCAATGGGATGCGGGCCGTGTACGACGCCGAAGTGCGGCCGCATTTCGAAAGGCGTCACCACCGGGCGCCCAAGGATGGCCCGGAAGTGCACCGGGCCATGAAGTCGAACGAGTATTTCAAGTTCTATTCGAGCATGCGCGTGACGGCGCAGGACATGGTCTGGCAGTCCGTGTTCGGCCCGCTCGAGCGGCAGCGCGATGAGCTCAAGCGCAAGGCACGTGCGATCGTCGAGCGCCGCAAGCTCGGCTCGCTCGAGCTCAAGCCGGGCTGCGAGGTGCCGCGATCCGTCTCGGCCATCGACGTGCACCTGATGCCTGGCAATTACGACGGCGAGTACGAGCCCGACGACATCGCGGCCGGGGCCGTCTACGACAACGGCCTCGCGGTGTTCTCTTTCGGCCTCATGGGGGAGAACCTCGACGATCTCGGCCAGTCGATCGCGCGTTTCATCAGTCTGCGCTATCCGGACTTCCGGCCGCGTCGGATCCTCGACATGGGCTGTACGATCGGTCATAACACCGGGGCTTGGAAGGATGTCTACCCGGATGCCGAGGTGCACGGTATCGACGTTGCCGCGCCCTGCCTGCGCTATGGGCACGCGCGGGCCGAGGCCCAGGGCCGGGCCATCCACTTCCATCAGATGAATGCCGAGAGCGTCGACTTCCCGGACGCGAGCTTCGACGTGGTGTTCTCGTCGATGTTCCTGCACGAGGTGCCGCGCAAGGCCATCGAGAAGCTGTTCCGCGAGGCTCACCGTTTGCTGCGGCCGGGCGGCTTGATGCTGCACATGGAACTGCCCCCGAATTCGCAGCTGTCGCCGTACGAGGCCTTCTATCTGGACTGGGACAGCTACTACAACAACGAGCCGTACTACAAGCCGTTCCGCGACCTGCGGCCCGAGGTGCTATGCCGGCAGGCCGGTTTCGATCCGAGGAAGTACGTTCAGTTTGTTGTCCCCTCGATTGGCGGCTATGGAGAGCAGGCGCTGCGCGACGCCGTCGAGCAGCAGGCCGAGGTCGACAGCGACAAGACCGGGCGTCTCGCCGAGGGCATACGCTGGTACTGCTTCGGCGCTTGGAAGTGAGGCGCCGGGATGGCCAGTGAACCCGACAACCGCCGTCCTCTGCGCCGCACGATCCGCGGGGGGCGTCCCTTCTTTTTCCCCGATCCGGCCATCGACAAGGTGCTGAACATGACGATCACGCTCGCCAGCGAGGTGTGGGCCCTGCGCGAGCGACTGACGGCGATGGAAGCCGTGCAGATCCGACAGGGCGCGCTCTCGCCCGGCGAGATCGATGACTACGAGTTCACCGCCGAGCAGGAGCAGCGCCTCGGCGCCGAGCGCCGCGAATTCATCGCCAACCTGTTCCGCGTGCTGCAGGAGCAGGTGCAGGCCGCGGCCGAGAAGTCGGCGGCGGCACGCGCGCACGTCTCGGGCAAGCCGGCAGTGTTCGGCGCCCGGATCAGTCGCCTGGCGGCTCGGGGCAAGGGCAAGGCCAGGCCCAAGCAGACTACCGGTCGCCGGTCGGTCACGAAGCCTGCGCGCGCAGCGTCTGCCGGCCCCGCGCGGCGTACCCGCGTGGCAGTAGCTCGTTCCGGCGGTAGCGGACGCCGCCGACGCTGAGTCGTCGACTGGGAGGGGCCATGTCCTGGATTCCGCTGCTGATCGTCGTCGCGCTGATCGTCTACGTAGCCAGCGCCTACAACCGGCTGGTCGCCGGACGCAATGCCTTTCGCAACGCGTTCGCGCAGATCGACGTGCAGCTGACCCGGCGCTACGAGCTGATTCCCAACCTCGTCGAGGTGGCAAAGGGATATCTCAGGCACGAGCGCGAGACGCTCGAGGCCGTGATCCGTGCACGCAATACCGCGCTGTCGGACCTGCGGGCAGCCGCGACCGACCCCGGCAGCGGCGCAGCGCTGCGTCAGCTTGCCGGCGCCGAGGCCGAGCTCGGTGGCGCGCTCGGCCGTCTGCTGGCGCTCGCCGAAGCCTACCCGGATCTCAAGGCCAACCAGACCATGATGCAGCTGTCCGAGGAGCTGACCTCAACCGAGAACAAGGTGGCCTTCGCGCGTCAGGCTTTCAACGACGCGGTGCTGACCTACAACAACCTGCGCGAACAGTTCCCCGGCAACCTCGTGGCCGGGATGTTCGGGTTCCGGCCCGCCGAGGCGCTCGAGATCGTCAAACCTGAGGCCCGCGAGGCGCCCAAGGTCAGCTTCGGCTGAGGACTCGCGCCCGGGGCATGGACTTCTACGCGCGTCAGGCCGCCGCGCGCCGCGCCTCGCGATTGTGGCTCGGCGCCTTCGTCGCGACCGTCGTGCTCGTCGTCGTCACGCTGACATGGATCGTGCTGCTGCTCACGCCGGCAGCGCCCGGTGCACCGCCAGCGCCGGATCTCGGGCTCGTCGCGCAGATCGAGGAATCGCCACGGGTCGCACTGCAGGCGGCGCTGTTCTGGCTGTTCGTGATCGCCGCGGCGAGCGCCTGGCGCGCGCTCGACCTGCGCGACGGCGGCGGCGCGGTCGCCACGGCGCTCGGCGGCACCCGCGTCGATCGCGACACGCGCGATCCGCGACTGCGGCGACTGCACAACATCGTCGAGGAAATGTCGATCGCCTCGGGCGTGACCATGCCCGAGGTCTACGTGCTCGAGCGCGAGTCCGGCATCAACGCGTTCGCCGCGGGGTGGAACCCGGCCGGCGCAGCGATCGTGGTCACGCGCGGCGCGGTCGAGCATCTCAATCGCGAGCAGCTCGAGGGCGTCATCGCCCACGAGTTCAGCCACATCCTCAATGGCGACATGCTTCTCAACGTGCGCATGATCGGTTGGCTTTTCGGGTTGACGTTCATCGCCTTGGCTGGTCGTACCATCCTGCGGCTCGGGTCGGACGGTGGCGGGCGCGGTCGCGGACGGGGTGCGGGCTGGCTTTTCATCGTCGCAATCGCGATGCTCGCGATCGGCGGGCTCGGCGCGCTCGCGGGCCGGATCCTGCAGGCGGCGGTCTGCCGCCGGCGGGAGCATCTCGCCGACGCCTCGGCGGTGCAGTTCACGCGCAACCCCGAAGGGCTCAAGGGTGCCCTGCTGAAGATTGCCGGCCTCGACCGGCACGGGAGACTCTCGGCTGCGCGTGCGCCCGAAGTCGCGCACATGCTGTTTGCAACGGGGGTCGAGCGGCTGTTCGCGACCCATCCGCCGCTCGCCGAGCGGATCCGCGCGCTCGATCCGCGCTTCGACACCACGGCACTCGAGCGTCTTGGGCGGCAGGCCCTCGCCGACACGACGCCGGACAGCGATCTGGAGCTGCTGACCTCGCGGCTGCAGGAGGACCGCTTCGCCGTCGAGCCCGCTGCGGTCGCTGCTGCGGTGGGCCGCATCGAGCCGCGCGAACTGACGGAGGCGGCGAGGCTCAGGCTCGCGCTGCCGCCGTGGCTGCGCGAGTTTGCCGTGTCCACCGGTCTAGCACGCACGCTCACGCTCGAGCTGCTGCTGTCGCGCGACGAGACGGTGCGCGCCAGGCAGCGCGCGCTGCTACCGGTTTCGCAGCGGAGCGATGTCAGACAGCTCGCCGCGAGTCTCGATCCGCACCTGCGGTTGCCGGCCCTGCTGCAGCTCTTTCCGGCGCTGCGCGTCCTGCCGCGCGAGGAGCGGCTCGAACTGCTGCGTCTGTGCCGCGAACTGGCCAGCATCGACGCGCGGATCGACATTCACGAGTTCTGTCTGCTGAAACTGCTCGCAGACTCGCTGCGCGACGAGCTCGAGGGTGGCGCGCCGCACGGCAGCGAGTCGCTCGCGAGCGTCGCGGACGAGCTCGGCACGCTGTTCGCCGTCGTGGCGACACACGGCGCCGCGACCGCACTCGAGGCCCGCCGAGCCTACGAGGCTGGCATCTCGCGCGTGCTGCCGCGCCACCGGCCGCCGCTGCGCACCGTAACCGACTGGCCGCCGCTGCTCGACGCGGCCTGCACCCGCCTTGCGAGACTGCACCCCTACGCCAAGCGGGTCGTGGTCGAGGGCCTCGTCGCGACGATCTCGCACGACGGCCAGATGACGCTCACCGAGGTCGACCTGCTGCGCACGCTCGGCGCGATCCTGCAGCTTCCGCTGCCGCCGCTGCTCGGCGCCGCGGGTCAGGCCGCTGCGCGCAGCGCCTGATCGAGGTCCTCCTTGAGATCCTCGATGTGCTCGATACCGATAGACAGGCGCACCATGTCCTCGGAGACACCGGCCTTCTCGAGCTCCTGGGGCGAGAGCTGGCGGTGGGTCGTCGAGGCCGGATGGGTGGCAAGAGAGCGCGCATCGCCGATGTTTACGAGCCGTATCACGAGCTTGAGCGCGTCGAGGAACCGCTCGCCGGCGGCACGGCCACCCTTGACGCCGAAGGTCAGGATGCCCGATGCGCGCCCGCCCATGTACTTGCGAATGAGCGCGTGCGATGGGTGGTCCGGCAGCCCCGCATAGTTGACCCAGCCGACCTGCGGGTGTGCGCGCAGGTACTCGGCAATCGCTTGGGTATTGCTGCAGATCCGGTCCATGCGCACGGCGAGCGTCTCGATGCCCTGCAGGATCAGGAACGAATTGAACGGTGAGATCGCCGCGCCCATGTTGCGCAGCGGCACGACTCGCGCGCGGCCGATGTAGGCCGCCGGCCCCAGCGCCTCGGTGTAGACGATGCCGTGGTACGAGACATCGGGCTCGTTGAGGCGCGGGAAACGCCGCTCGTGATCGGCCCAGGGGAACTTGCCGGAGTCGACGATCACGCCGCCGATGCTGTTACCGTGGCCGCCGAGGTATTTGGTCAGCGAATGAACGACGATATCGGCACCGAAATCGAACGGGCGGCAGAGGCAGGGCGTCGGCACGGTGTTATCGACGATCAGCGGCACGCCGTGACGGTGCGCGATCTCGGCCAAGGCGCCGAAGTCGGTGACGTTGCCGAGGGGATTGCCGATCGACTCGCAGAATACGGCTTTGGTCTGTGCGTCGATCAGTTGCTCGAACTCCTCCGGGCGCCGGTAGTCGGCGAAGCGTACTTCGATACCGAATTGCGGCAGTGTGTGCGCAAACAGGTTGTAGGTGCCGCCGTAGAGCGCGCTCGAGGTGACGATATTGTCGCCGGCCTCGGCGATGGTCATGATCGCGTAGGTCACGGCCGCGCTGCCCGAGGCGAGCCCGAGCGCGCCGACGCCGCCCTCGAGTTCGGCGAGCCGCTTCTCGAGAACGTCCGTCGTCGGATTCATGATCCGTGTGTAGATGTTGCCCTGCACCTTGAGGTCGAACAGGTCGGCGCCGTGCTGCGCGCTGTCGAACGCGTAGGACGTGGTCTGGTAGATCGGGACCGCCACGGCCTTGGTGGTCGGGTCGGGCGAATAGCCGCCATGGACGGCGATGGTTTCGGGACGCATGCAATGACTCCGGGAGAGGACTACGGTTCGCTGAGATAGCGGCGTAGTGTAGCGTCGAAGCGCGGAATATCGACCAGAAAGGCGTCGTGGCCCTCGCGCGAGGGCATGCTGACCAGCGTGGTCGGCACCCTGGCAGCGACCAGTGCCGCGGCGATGCGTTCCTGCTCCTGGAGCTGGAACAGCATGTCGGATTGCACGCCGATCACGAGCGCGCTGTCGAGGCGCGCGCGCGCGAACACCTCGGCGGGCGGCGCATGGGCCGAGAGATCGAAGCGGTCCATGGCGCGCGAGAGATACAGATAGCAGTTGGCATCGAAGCTGCGCACGAACCGCTCGGCCTGGGCTTCCAGGTAACCTTCGATCGCGAACTCCGGCGCGAAGCGGCTGGCGCGATGGGCGTCATCGCCGAGCGGCGTGCGACCGAAGCGCTCGTTCCACTCGAGCGACGAGCGGTAGGTGATCGTGCCGATCTTGCGCGCCAGGCGCATGCCGTCGCGTGGCGGCCGATCCGGAGCGTACTGGCCACCGCGCCATTGCGGGTCGCGCATGATCGCCTCGCGCTGCACCGAGCGCAGCGCAATCGCAACCGGCGAGGCCGCATCGGTGCCGGAAATGCTGACCAGCCGGCGCGCGACGCCCGGGAACTGCGCGACGAAAGCCAGTACGACCATGCCGCCGAGCGACGGACCGATCACCGCCTCGAGCCGTTCGATACCGAGCCTGCGTGCGGTCTCGTAACCGGCGGCCGCGATGTCCTCGATCGACAGCTCCGGAAAGTCCAGCCGGTACGGATGGCCGGTCGCGGGGTCGATCGACAGCGGGCTCGTCGACCCGAAGGGACTGCCGAGCGAGTTGACGCAGATCACGAACCAGCGCTCGGTATCGATGGCCTTGCCGGGCCCGATCATCGGCTCCCACCACCCGGCGCTTGGATCATCGGGCGAAGAGGCCGCATGCGCCGACGGTGAGAGGCCCGTGAACAGCAGGATCGCGTTGCTGCGGTCAGGGTCCAGCCGCCCCCAGGTCTCGTAGGCAATCACCGCGTCCTCGAGGATGCCACCGGCGCGAAGCGGAAACGGCGACGGCAGGGCGGCGAAGCGGCGCGCTCCGCCGACGAACGGCAATACCTGCGACGGAAGGCGAGGCGGACCGCTACCGCCCGACGCCGCGAAGTGGCGCGCGCTCATGGCTCCGGATCGCTGCCTTCGGGGATGTCGGCGAACAGCGCAGTGGAGAGGTAGCGCTCGGCGGTGTCTGGCAGCATCGCAAGAATGACCGAGCCCGCCGGCGCATCGCGGGCGACCTGCAGAGCGGCCGCAAACGTGCCGCCCGAGGAGATGCCGCAGAAGATGCCCTCGCTGCGTGCGAGGGCGCGCGCGGTGTCGATGGCATCCGCATCGGTGACCGGCACGATCCGGTCAGGCACGGTGCGATCGAGCACCGACGGCACGAAGTCGGGTGTCCAGCCCTGGATCTTGTGTGGCGTGAACGGCTTGCCCGACAGCAGCGCAGCGCCCTCGGGTTCGGTCGCGACGATCCGCACTTCGGGGCGGGCGAGCTTGATCATCTGGCCCGCACCGGTCAGTGTGCCTCCGGTACCCCAGCCAGTGACAAAGTAGTCGAGCCGGCGGCCCGCGAAGTCGCTGAGGATTTCCGGGCCCGTGGTGCTACGGTGGTAGGCCGGGTTGGCCTCATTGTCGAACTGACGCGCGAGGAACCAGCCGTGCCTCTCGGCGAGCTCGGCGGCTTTCCGGACCATGCCAGTGCCACGTTCGGCGGCCGGCGTCAGGATGACCTTGGCTCCGAGCGCGCGCATGATCCTGCGGCGCTCGACCGAGAAGGTCTCGACCATCACGGCGACGAATGGATAGCCCTTGGCGGCACAGACCATTGCGAGCGCGATGCCGGTATTGCCCGAGGTTGCTTCGACGACCGTCTGCCCCGGCTTGAGCAGGCCACGCCGCTCCGCATCCTCGATGATCGCGATCGCGAGCCGGTCCTTGACCGAGGCCATCGGATTGAAATACTCGCACTTGACGTACATCGTGACGTGGGCGGGCGCGAGACGGTTGATGCGCACGATGGGAGTACGGCCGATCGTGCCAAGGATGCTGTCGTAGATCATGCCCGGCACTTTAACGCCCCTTCCGGTTGCGGGCTTGTGGCGAACCGGCATGGACTGATAACCGCTGGTTATGATTCGATGCGACATGCAGCGCGAGATGCACCCATCGGCGCCCGTACCGACTGACCGACGCCCCGAGGGCGAGCGGCTGCAGAAGCTGCTGGCCGCAGCCGGACACGGTTCGCGGCGCGGCATCGAGCAGTGGATCCGCGATGGGCGCATCCGCATAGACGGGCGCGTCGCGACGCTCGGCGAGCGCGTCACGGGCCGTGAGGACATCCGGCTCGACGGTCGCGCGCTGGTCATCGTGGCGCCGGCGGCGGACGAATACCTGCTCTATCACAAGCCAGTCGGCGAGATCACGACGCGCAGCGATCCCGAGCGGCGACCGACCGTCTTCGATCGATTACCGAATCCATCTCAGGGACGCTGGATCGTCATCGGACGTCTGGACGTCAATACCTCGGGCCTGCTGTTGTTTACGACCGACGGCGCGCTCGCGCACGCCCTGATGCACCCGTCCAGCGGGGTGGAGCGCGAATACCTCGTGCGGCTGCGCGGTCGCCCGTCGGCCGAGACACTCGCCCGACTCCGCCACGGCGTCGAACTCGGGGACGGGCCGGCGCGTTTCGACAGCGTCCGCGCGACCGAAGGCCGAGCCGGGGGCGGGCATACCTGGTATCGCGTGACGTTGCGCGAAGGGCGTAACCGCGAGGTGCGCCGGCTCTGGCTCGCGGTCGGCTGCGAGGTCAGCCGGCTCATGAGGCTACGCTACGGGCCGCTCGAACTGCCGCGTGACCTGCGGCCTGGTCAGTGGCGCAGGCTCGATCGCGTTCAGGTTGCTGCGCTGCGCGCGAGCGTGCGCTGCCTCTGAACCGCGGCCGTGCCGACCCCGCTCGTGGTGACCGCTCGCGGCGCCCGACGCGCCCGCTGGGGAGCCGCCGGCGTGCACGGCGGCAACCAGACGAGATCCTGCACCGGCGAGGCATAGACGGGCTGCCAGCGCTGCATCGCGAAGTCCTGGAGCGCGGCCCGCGTGTACTCGAAGGCAAGCGCGTTCCAGGGCAGATCGCGCTTGTGCCAGAGGGCCGCCTCGGTCGTCTCCTCGCCCGCCGAGTAGCGACCCTCGCGCAGCGTGCCGCGGAAGATCGCGACCACCTCGTTGAACTTCGGCAGGTTGTAGACGCGGTAGAGAGCGAGGTCGTCGACGGTCGCCCGTGCCTCCTCGAGCGTCTCGCGGGCGGCGGCCACCTGCAGCGGTTCGGCGGCTTCGACATAGCCTCCGGGCAGCGTCCATAGACCGGCGCCCGGATCGATCGCCCGCCGGCACAGCAACACCTGGCCATGCCACTCCGCGAGGCAGACCGCGACCAGTCGGGGACCACGGTAGTGCGTCGCGCCGCACCGCCCACAGCGGTAGCGCAGCACCTGTCCGCGGGCATCGAGGGTGCCGTGAAGGTCGATCGAACCGCAGTCGCTGCAGAACTTCATCTGCTTCCCCCGGGTGCCGTATGGTGCTTGGACCCTGCATCGCCGCGGCCGCCGCGCGCCGCAAGCATGTGCAGCCGCATCTGCGCGGCCGCGAGTTCCGGGTCGCGCAGTTCGAAGGCGCGGACGAGTTCGCGGTGGTGCCAGGCGCTGCGCTCGAGGTGTTCCGTGATCGTGTCGCGGTAGCGCTGCAGCAGCAGCAGCTGGATCTGCAGGACAGGCCGCAGCGCGGCTTCGAGATGCCGGGCTGCGGCGGCCTCGAGAATCGTCTGGTGGAAGGCGTCGTTGAGATCAGCGAACCGCGCGACGGCGGCGCTGTCGCTGGAGCCAAGCAGCGCATGCATTGCGCCGTCGAGTTCGCGCAGGCGCTGTAGCTGCCGGACGCTTAGTCGCGTCGCGGCGCGCTCTGCCGCGTAGCTCTCGAGCCGAGCGCGGATCTCGAACAGTTGCTCGACCTCGCTCGCGGCGAAGTCGCGGACCTGCGCTCGTCGCCGGCCCTCGACCCGGACCAGACCTTCGGCGGCGAGCCGCCGGATTGCCTCGCGCACCGGGGTACGGCTCACGCCGAGCGACGCCGCGACATCGGACTCGACGAGAAAGGCGCCCGGGAGCAGCTCGCCGCGCTGGATACGCTCGAGCAGCGTCGCATAGGCCTTCTGGGTGGTCGAGGTCATTCGGTATACCAAAAGGTCTTCAGACGCCTTCTATAGCATTGAATTCTGCTTTACTGTATACCAAAATGCAAGCGGGGAGGGGGTATGAACGCGTTCAGCGAACATCAAGTCCAGATCGCCGGCAGTCCGGTGCACTACCGGGAGGCCGGCTCGGGGCCGGCACTGCTGTTTCTGCACGGTGCGGGCGGTGCCGAGTCGGCACTCCCATGGCTGGCGTCGCTGGCTACGAGCGGACTGCGCGTCGTCGCGCCCGATCACCCGGGGTTCGGCCGCAGCCCCGAGCCTGCCTGGCTCGACAACATCCATGACGTGGCTTATGCCTATCTCGACTTTCTCGAAGCGCTCGACCTGCGCGGAGTGCATCTGGTCGGCGCCTCGCTCGGCGGCTGGATCGCGCTAGAACTGGCGGTGCGAGATGCGAGCCGTCTCGCCTCGCTGACGGTGGTCGGCGCCGCGGGCATCCGTCCGGCGGAGATCGCCACCGGCGATCTGTTCATGTGGAGCCCGGAGGATCGGGTCCGTCAGCTGGTTGCCGATCCGACGCTCGCCGAGAAGATCCTGTCGCTTCCGCAGACCCCGGAGCAGCAGGATATGCAGCTGCGCAACTTCTTCACGACTGCGAAGCTGGCCTGGGAGCCGCGCTTCTTCGATCC
>CAZAWM010000020.1:0-23149 GCA_964488605.1 uncultured Steroidobacteraceae bacterium
CTTTATTCTTTTCGACGACCATTCGACAACCGACGGTGCGATGAATTCCATGAAATCGCGGCGAATTTCAACAAACTGTAAGGCACCCAGTCACGCCGGCCTGCCGGCGCTAGCCTCGCGTTTCGTCGACGTCGCCGCCCTGCCATGGGAGAGCACGCGCTTCGCCGGGGTGCGAATGTAGACGCTGCTGATCGACCGCGACAGCGGGGTGGTCACCGCGCTGATGAAGTTCGCGCCCGGGGCGAAGCTGCCCGACCACGAGCACATGAAGATCGAGCAGACTTGGGTGTTCGAGGGCAGCCTCGTCTGCGGCGAGGGCGAGTGCACCGCCGGCAACTTTGTCTGGCGCCCGCCGCACAGCCGGCACGAGGCCTGGGCAGGGAAGCAGGGCGGGCTGATGCTCGCGATCTTCCAGGTGCCGAACAAGTTCTACGAGCCCGACGGCCGCGAAACCAACGTCATCGGCCAGGATTGGAACGAGGCTTGGAGCAAGGCGCTGTTCGCCTGAGCGCCGGCGGCGCCCGCCGCGGCGTCACGCCGCGAGCAGCCGGCCGGCTCCCGCGACCCGGTCGTCGAGCCCGGCCGCGCGCAGCGCCGCCCACAGCGTGGCCTGATTGCTGGTGATCACCGGCTTGCCGAGCGCGCGCTCCAGCGGCTCGATGACCTCGAGCGTAGCGAGGTCGGTGCAGCTGATCACCAGCGCATCGGCGTCCCCGCGGTCGGCCGACAGCGCCAGCGCACGCACCTCGCCCGGCCTGACGCCCGCGATCCGGGTGAATTCGTGCGGCCCTCCGGCGCCGATGCCGAGTCCGCGGCAGGCGACGACCTCGAGCCCGCAGGCGGCGAGGAACGCCGTCTCGTGCGCGTTCAGCGCGTCGTGGTAAGGCGTCGCGAGGGCGATCCTCCTTGCGCCGAGCGCGCGGCAGGCGAGCACCAGCGCCGGCGCGGTCGCCACCGCCGGCACGCCGGCCTTAGCGCGCATGAAGCCGGTGATGCGATCGAGCGGCGTCAGCAGCGAGCCGCCGGTGCAGCAGTAGGCGACGGCGTCGACCGACGCCGGCGTCAGCATCGAGAGCGCCGCTTCGAGATCGGCGAACAGGGCGCGCAGCCCGGCGTCGCTCGCGAGGTCGAGGTGGAGCGCCATTCGCGCCGCGTGCAGCGTGACGCAGGTCGGGACCCAGCGCGCCCACTCGGCCTCGTTCGCGGTGTTGGTGGGCGGCACGATCATCCCGATGCGGGCGCGCTCGCCGTAGACGCGGATCGCGCGAGCGGTCAACGCAGCTCCCGTGCCAGCGCGATCGCCTCGTCGAGGCCGATCACGTCGGCGTATTTGGCGTTCAGGTCGAACAGGCTCGCCTCGTGCGGGCCGGAATGGCGGTCGCCGCAGGCCTCGCGCACCACCAGCGGCGCGAAACCGTGCTGGCAGGCGTCGACCGCGCTCGCGCGCACGCAGCCGCTGGTGCTCATGCCGCCGATCAGCAGTGTGTCGACGCCCTGCGCGGTCAGCGTCGAGGCGAGCGAGGTGCCGAAGAACGCGCTTGCGTACTGCTTGGTGACGACGGTCTCGCCGGCGCGCGGCTCCAACCCCACGGCGAACGCGCCAAGCGGCGAGCCCGCCTCGAAGCAGCGCAGCGCCGGCACCTTGCGGAAGAACACGCCGCCGTTCGCGCCGCCCTCGTCGTACTCGACGCGGGTATGGACCACGTGCATTCCGGCCGCGCGCGCCGCCGCGAGCAGGCGCAGCGCCGCCTCGCGCACCGGCTCGCTCGCCGCGTAGAGCGGCGACTCGCGCGCGAAGTAGGCGCGCGCGTAGTCGACCATCAGCAGCGCGGCGCGCCTGCCGCGGCCGACCGAGCCGTTGAAGCCGCCGGCGCGGTAGTTCTCGGCCAGCTCGTCGGCCATCGCGCGCCTCGCCCGGCCTAGTGGCGCTCGAGCAGGGCGCCGAAGCCGCGCACCTTGTCCTCGATGCCGGAGGTGCGCAGCGCGTGCCAGTAGATCGCGGTGTTGATCGCGATCACCGGCTTGCGCAGCCAGTGCTCCGCCTGCGCGGCGAGCCGCGCCATCGCGAGGTTGGTGCCGACCTGCACCAGCACGTCGACATCGTCGCCGTCCAGCTCGCGCAGTACGGAGGCGAGCTCGCGCTCGGTCACGTGCGCGATCTTCACCGGGCTCGCGCAGCGCAGGCCCTTCAGCCGCACGACATCGTAGCCGCTTTCGCCGAAGAAGCGGATCACGTTCTCGTCGCCGACCGGCTGGTACGGCGTCACCACCGCGATCCTCTTCGCGCCGAACAGGTCGAGCGCCGCGCCGCAGGCCTCCGAGCCCATCGAGACCGGCAACCCGGTCAGCCCGGCGAGGTGCGCCTTCAGGTCGCGACTCGCTTGCAGCCCGTTCCAGAACGTTTCGGCCGAGATGCCGAGCACCAGGTGGTCGGGCTCGCAGGACATCACCGACTCGACCGCCTCGTCCTGCGCTGCGGCGATCAGCTCAATCAGGCGGTCGAAGTCGGCGTTCGTCGCGAGCGGCATGTTCGGGATGCGGATCCGGCTGATGTGATTGGTCACCCCCACCGGACGCATCTCGTCGAACTCCGGCTGCACGCTGGTGTTGGTCGACGGCACCAGCACGCCGAACGTGCGGCGCCAGCCGAGGGAATCGCGTGTCGTCTCCGTCATGGGTCCTCCCCGGGTTTATCAGCCGTTTTCGTATCGGCGGTCGAACGCCCAGACCGCGTCGAAGCCCATCGCGCGGCTGAACTCGCCGAACTCCGCCAGCGGCGTCGCGCAGCCGGCCGTCGAGCCGCCCTCGCGCAGCGCCGCGTACGCCGCGCGGATCGCCGCGCCGGCGGCGAGGAACGCCGAGGCGGGGTAGATGGCGAGCCTGTAGCCGAGCGCCTGCAGCCGCGCGGCAGGCAGCACCGGCGTGCGCCCGCCCTCGACCATATTCGCCACCAGCGGCACGTCGAAGCGCGCGCAGATCGCCGCCATCTCCTCCTCGCTCTCGGGCGACTCGACGAACAGCACGTCGGCGCCGGCAGCGAGGTAGGCGTCGGCGCGGCGCAGTGCCTCGTCGAGCCCGAGCGTGGTGCGCGCATCGGTGCGGGCGATAATCAGCATGTTCGGATCCTCGCGCGCGTCGCGCGCCGCGCGGATCTTGAACGCCATATCCTCGGCAGGCACCACGCGACGTCCGAGCGTGTGGCCGCATCGCTTCGGAAACTCCTGGTCCTCGAGCTGCAGCGCGCAGGCGCCGGCGCGCTCGTAGGCACGGACCGTGTGCGCGGCGTTCAGCGCGCCGCCGTAGCCGGTATCCGCGTCGGCGATCAGCGGCGTCGCGGCGACCTGCGCGATCATTCGCACCCGCTGCTCCATGTCGGTGAAGGTCGCGTAGCCGGCGTCGGGCATGCCGAGCTGCGATGCCGACACGCCGTAGCCCGTCATGTAAATCGCGCCGAAGCCCATCGGGTCGGCGAGACGGGCGCTGATGCCGTCGTACACGCCCGGCGCGACGAGCAGCTCGCGTCGCTGCAGCCGCTCCTTTAGCCGCCGCCGCCGGTCCTGGATCGACGCGGCGAGCGCGATTCCCGGCGCGACTGCCTGCGTGGAGTTCTCAGCTGCCGTGCTCATCTCCGGTTCTTCGTTGCGTCAGTGCCTTCCGCGCGCCAGCAGCGCGACGACCTCGCGCGCGTCGCCGATCGCTTCCAGCGCGTCGATCGCCTTGATCAGCCGCTCGCCCTGCGCTTCGTCCATGCCGCCGATGCGCCAGCAGCGGCGGAATTTCGCCAGGTGCTGCTCGCGTCCAAGCGGGTTGTCGAGGTGGCCGATCGGCTGCGAGATCGTGCGCTCCCAGCGCCGGCCGTCGGCGAGCGAGATCGCCACCCGCTGCGGCCATAGCGCGTTGACGTCCGGATTGGGGTCGAGCGAAACCCGCACCCGCGCGGCGATCTCGTGCAGCCGCGGATCGCGCAGCCGCGCCGGTGCGAACGACTCCGGGGTGCAGCCGCCGTCGGCGAGCGTCGCCGCGGCCACGAACGGGATGCACAGGCGGGCGTAGTTCGGCGCCGGGTCGGGAACGTCGGGCCGGCCGACGAGCCGGTGGGTGAGCGGCGGCACTTCGGCGCAGATCGAGGCGACGTCGTCGGC
Organism: uncultured Steroidobacteraceae bacterium; assembly: GCA_964488605.1. GTDB lineage: Bacteria > Pseudomonadota > Gammaproteobacteria > Steroidobacterales > Steroidobacteraceae > UBA964. The sequence goes on from CAZAWM010000020.1 coordinate 4,143, forward strand.
GCCGAAGCCGAGCGCGGCGCGCGCCTGGAGGATCGCGTCGACCACCGCGTGGGTGAGGCGGCCGCTGGGGAACGGCTTGTGTGACAGGCGCGTGACCTGCCACTCGCGGCCGAGCTTCGCCCACCAGGCTGGGATGTCGTGCTCGGACTCGAACAGCCGGTAGTAGCCGTACTGCCCGGTCAGAACGTCGTGCGGCCCGGTGACGCCGGCGCGCGCGAGGTCGACCGACGTCAGGCCGGCGCGTCCATTGAAGCCGACCTGCAGGCCGAGCAGCATCGAGCCCTCCGCGTGCGCCTGCATCGTCCCGGAAGTCTGGCCGTACTGGATGCCGAACGCGTCCATTATCGTCACCGCGTCGAGCCGCTCCATCGAGCCGAGCCCGGCGACCACGCCGAAGCCGCCGCAGGTCGCCGGCCGGAAGAAGCGCATCACCGACTTCGACGCGGCGCCGATCATCGCGGCGATCTCCACGCCGAGCGCGATCGACAGGATCAGCGCGCGCCCGTCCACCGGACGGCCTTCCGCGCCGCGCCGCTCGGCGTTGGCGAGCAGCGCCGGCAGCAGCGTCGCCATCGGGTGCACGACCGCCGGCTCGTGCACGCAGTCCCACTCCAGCGCGTGGATCTGGTATCCGTTGGCGATCGCCGCCTGCGGAGCAGGCACCCGCCGGCCGTCGCCCCAGACGGTGGCCTCGCCGGAGGCGCCCCAGCGTCCGATCGCGTCGAGCAGCGCCTGCACTTTCGGCGCCGAGGTGCCGGCGATCCCGCAGCCGAGGCTGTCGAGCAGGAACATCTTCGTGCGCTCGACCGCCAGCTGCGGCAGGTCGTCGAAGGTGGCTCTCTCGACCAGCTCCGCGAGCGCCACGACGGGGTTCGCCGTCCCGCCGCCTTCGGCAGAAGCGGACGCAAGCCCCGTTCCGGGAGGTCTGGCTGCGATGATCTGGCTCACTCGCTTTCTCCGATCGACGTCTTCGCTGTCGGCGGCGGCTCGACGCGCCGCCGCCTGTTCACCGCCAGGGAGCTCAGTTCGTCGGCGCCTGCAGGTTCACCAGCTTTCCGACAGTCGCATTCCACTGCATTGCGCACTCGGGTCCGCAGCGCTTCGCCCAGCGCGGCAGCACCGTCCTCAGCAGCGCGTCGCGGCGCAGCGCTTCATCCTCCGGCGCGACCTTGACCAGGGTCATCTTCGCAGCCGGTCCCATCTCGCATTGTCCACCGGTATTGCAGGCGATGCCGATGTCGTTCTCGCGCTTGTTCTGCTCCCAGATTGCCGCCTCTAGCTCGTGGATGTTCTTCTGCAGGAAATCGCGTACCGCGGGCGGGAACGCACGCCAGGCCTTGAGGTTCGCCGCGTTGGCGGACGCCCCCCAGTTGATCGGCAGCGGGTACAGGTACTTCGCGGCCTCGTGCCACTTTGCAGAATAGCCGCCGAGCGTGCCGGTGATCGCGCAGTCGATCACGCCTTTCTGCAGCGCCTGGTGAACCTCGCCGAACGCGACCGACACGCCCGAACCTCCGAAGTGCTCGACGAAATCCGACTGCGACGCGCCGGAGGTCCGTATCTTGCGCCCCTTCATGTCGCCGAGGTTTCGGATCTCGTCCCGGCAGTACAGGACCTGCGCCTGGAAAGACCACAGGCCGAGCAGCTGGAGCTGCATCTTGTCCTCGTAGAACCTGGCGATCACCGGCCGGAACGCCTCGGTGACCTTCCTGTATGAATCGATCGTCGGCGACAGGCCCGCGATGTCGGTGGCGTCGTTGATCGGCGCGTCCCCGGCCATGTGGCCCATCTGCGCGGTCGCGATCGTGTACACGCCCTGCTGCAGCAGCCGGAACACCTCCGGGCCCTTCATGCCGAGCTCGTTCCACGGCTTGATTGTCGCCGTGATCGCTCCGCCGGAGCGCTCGGGGACCGTCTTCGTCCAGAACGGCGCCTCCTGCAGCTTGTACATCGTGGTGATGCCGAGATTGCCGACCACGTTCAGCGTGGTCTTCGGCAGCTGCTGCGCATGCGCAGGCGTGCCGGCGGCGGCAGCGAGCGCCAGTGTTGCCAGGCAAAGTCGAATCTTCATGTCGGTCTCCATTTGTGACGGTCAATGCCCGCCGCCGATCAGCGCGGGCAAGCCTGTTGCCAGGCCGGGAAACAGGAGCAGCAGGCCGATCATCGCGATCATCACTGCGACGAAAGGGAGTGCTCCCATCGAGACGTCGCGAAACGGCCCTCTTGCCCGGACAGATTGCACGACGTAGAGGTTGACCCCGATCGGCGGCGTGATCAGCGCGGCTTCGAGAAGGATCATGTAGACGACGCCGAACCAGACCGGGTCATACCCGATCGCCTTGACGATCGGCACGACGACCGGGGTCGTCGCGATCATCAGGGACAGCGTCTCCATCAGGCATCCGAGCACGAGGTAGAACGCAATGATCGCCAGCATCGTCACCACCGGCGGCCATTCGAGGCCGGTCACGAGCCCGGTGACCGCGTAGGTGAGACCGACTCCGGCCATCACGAAATTGAGGAAGAACGCAGCGATCACGATCAGCATGACAATTCCCGTCGTCCGCGTCGTGCCCTCGAAGCAGAGGCGCAGCATCCCTGGGTTGAGCGCGCCACGGCTGCGGGCGAAGACCAGTGAGGCGATCACGCCGAGCGCCGACGCCTCGGTCGGCGTCGCAATGCCTGCGTAGATCGTCCCCACGACGATCGAGAAGAGCGCGAGCGGCGGAGCAAGCGCGCCGAGCGTGGCGCGCCGCTCGGCCCATGCCTTGGTTCTTCGCGCGCCGCCGAGCGCCGGGCGGATCACGCACGCCGCAAGAACCATCAGGGCGAACATCCCCGCGAGCAGCAGGCCCGGCACAATCGCGGCGAGGTAGAGGGCGGTGACGGACTCCTCGGCGAGCACCGCGTATAGGATCATGTTGATAGACGGCGGGATGAGGATGCCGAGCGTGCCGCCGGCGGCGAGCGTGCCGAGGAACAGCCGCTGGTCGTAGCCGTGGCGCTCAAGCTCGGGCAGCGCCACCGTGCTGATCGTCGCGGCTGTCGCGACGCTCGAGCCCGAGGTCGCCGCGAACATCGCGCAGGCGGCGACGTTCGTGTGCATCAGCCCGCCGGGAACTCCCCCCACCCATGCGTCCAGCGCGCGGTACATGTCCTGCGCCATTCCGCTGCGCAGCAGGATCTCGCCCATCAGGATGAACATCGGCACCGCGACGAGCACGAACTCGGTGCTCGCGGTCCAGCTGACTTCCCCGAGCGCCCTGGTCAGCGGGAAGAACGCGAACAGCTCCGCGAGCGAGATCGCGAGCAGGCCGAGTGCCGCGGCGATCGGCAGCGACAGGAAAATCAGCAGGCACAGGGCGATTGCGGTGTAGAGGATCACGTCGCGGCCCTTGCCGAGGGCATGAGCGCGCGGGGGATCGCGGCCGACCTGCCGTTCATATCGATTCCCTTTCGGCGGTCGCCGCCTGCGTTGCGCGCAGCCCGGCGAGCCGCTCGATTTCGGTCCAGCGGCGCGCCGCGGCGGCGCGCAGCGTTCCCGCGGCAAGCAGGATCGCCACCAGCGCGAACCAGCAGATCCCGAGCGCCCACAGCCCCTGCGGATAGACGAGCGGCACGGCGAGCGAAGAGTTCGAGCGCGCCGACATGCCGAACGAGGCGATCGCGACCTGCGCGGTCTGCCAGGCGAGCACCGCCGCGAACCCGGCGAGGGCGACGATTGCGAGCACGTCGAGCGCGATCCTCGCGGCGCGCGGCAGGATCGCGTTGATCGTGTCTACGCGAACGTTCGCTCGCTCGGTCGCCGTGTAGCCGAGGCCGAGCGAGACGGAGATCGCAAAGCCGTATGCCGAGAGTTCGAAGCTCTCGAACAACACCCGCTGCAACAGCGTGCGTGTCAGCACGTCGAGCGCGACCAGCGCTGCGCAGAGGAGCACAAGACCGCCGGAGACCCACGCCAGCGTGCGCGAGATCCGGTGCAGGATCGGTGCCGCCGGCGCCGCCATCATCATCCCTTCAGCGCCGCCGGCAGCCACAGGATCACCTGCGGCCAGGCGGTGATCACGACGATCAGCGCGACCAGCAGCGCGCAGAAAGGCAGCGCGGCGCGCGCGACGCGCGACTGCGCGTCGCCGGTCATCTGCTGGATCACGAACAGGTTGAATCCGACCGGCGGGGTCACGTTGGAGAGCTCGATCGTGATGACGATGAACACGCCGAACCATACCGGATCGAACCCCGCAGCGACCACCATCGGCAGCGCGACCGGCAGCGTCATGACCATCGCCGAAAGGCCGTCGATCGCCATGCCGAGCACGATGTAGACCGCCATCAGCATCATGATCAGCGTGTACGGCGACAGGCCGAGCGTGTCGACCCAGCGCGCGGTGGTCGCCGGGATCGCGAGCATCGCCATCGTCTTCGACAGGAACAGGGCCCCCGCGAGGATCAGCCCGATCATCGAGCAGGTGAGCACCGTCGAGAGCAGCGCGGCGCGCAGATTGGGCCATGTCATCGAGCTCTGCGCGGCGGCGACCGCCAGCGCGCCGGCGACGCCGATCGCGGCCGCCTCGGTGACGCTGGCGAGCCCGGAGTACATCGATCCGATCACCGCGAGGATCAGACATACCACCGGCAGCAGGTCCTTCAGCGCGCGCAGCCGCGCGCCCCAGCTCGCACGCGCGCGCAGCTTCGGCTGGATGCGCGGATCGACGATGGCGCGCAGCGCGATCCAGCCGGAATAGCTGGCCGCGATCAGCAGCCCGGGCACCACGCCGGCGATGAACAGGTCGAGGATCGACACCTCGGCCAGCACGCCGTAGACGATGAACGGGATCGACGGCGGGATCATCAGGCCGATCGTGCCCGCGCCGGCGAGGGAGCCGAGCGAGAGGTCGCGGTCGTAGCCGCGCTGGAACAGCTCGGCGAGCGTCATCCGTCCGATGGTCGCGGTGGTGGCCGCCGAAGAGCCCGACACCGCGGCGAACACCGTGCAGCCGAGCACGTTCACGTGCAGCAGGCCGCCCGGCAGCCGCTCGACCCAGGGCGCGAGCCCCTTGAACAGCGACTCGGACAGCCGCGTGTGGTACAGGATGCCGCCCATCAGGATGAACAACGGCAGCGTCACCAGCTCGTCGGCGCTGAGCCGGCCCCACAGGTCGCCGGCGAGCAGGCGGTGGATCGGCATGTCGCGGTAGGCTTCGAGCGCGAGCACGCCGGTGCCCATCAGCGCGAAGCCGATCCAGATGCCCGAGCCGAGCAGCGCGAGCAGCACGAACAGGACGAACACTGGCGCGGCGATCACTCGGGCAATCCCCCGCCTTCGGCCGCTCGCTCCGGCGGCTCGCCCAGTGCGAGACGCAGCGCGCGGGCGAGCAGCGCCAGCGCGAGGAGCAGGGTCGCCATGGCAAGCAGCGCCTGCGGGATCGCAAGCGGCGTCTGCATAGCAAAGTACGACACGCTCTCGCGCTGCCAGCTGCGCCAGGCGAGCTCGACCATCCCGTAGGCAAGCGTCGCGGCGACGGCGAGCGCGGCGAGCGAGCAGGCGAGGTCGAGCGCGCGCGCGACCGACGCCGGCAGCAGTGCGAGGATCAGCCGCACCCGGATGTGCGCGCCGTGGCGCATCGCTTGACCGGAGCCGGCGAGCAGCGTCAGCGCGCAGAGGTATGCGCTGTACTCGACCACCCAGGGCTGCGACCAGTCGAAACCGGAGGTCGCCGCCACCTCGACGATCAGCAGCAGCGCCAGCGCCGCACAACACATTGCCGCGACGACGGCGCCGGCGGCATTTAGGCGGTCAATGCCGGCGCAGAAGCTGCCAATCGCCCGCTTCATCGCGGCGTTCGCCCCCACGCCGGGCATCGACGCACGCGGGACATCCGGGGAGCCCGCGCAGTCAGCGCGCGGCGCTCACTTGCGTCCGGTCTTCGCGAGGTAGTCGGCGAGCACCTTCGCCGCGTCCGGCCCGGCCTGTTTCGGGAAGTCGTCCCACATCGGGCGGGTGACCGCCTTCATCCGCTCGACCACCGCCTTCGCCGGCGCCTGCACCGTCATGCCGTTCACGCGCAGCTGCTCCATGCGGCGGCTGTGCTCCTCCATGCTGACCTTCCAGAAGCCCGGCTCCATCTGCTTCGCGAGCGCCTCGATCGGCCCGCGATGCTGTGCCGGGATGCGCTCCCAGGCCTTGTTTCCGATGACCATCAGGTTCGACGCCCACAGGTGGTTCGTGGTGTAGGTATGCTTGAGGAACTCCCAGTACTTCTGCGCGACCGCAGTGGTGCCCGACGTCATCACCGCGTCGAGCCGGCCCGAGGCGAGCGCCGGAACGATGTCCGGGCTGTTCATCTGCTGGGGCACCATGCCGAGCTTGGACACCATCTCCGCGGTCAGCCGGTCGTAGGTGCGCATCCGCACGCCCTTCAGGTCGTCGATCGACGCGACCGGCTTCTTCAGGAAGAAGTTCTGGCTTGGCCAGGGCACCACGTAGAGCACCCGGTTGCCGCGCTTGGCGAGGTCGGCGACCCACTTCGGTCGCGCGAAGCCGTGCATCACGCGCAGCTCGTCGTAGTCGTCGACGAGGAACGGCAGGCTCTCGATGCCGAGCAGCGGAACCTCGCCCACGTTCTGGAATCCGGCGAACTCGGCCATCGCGACCGTGCCGTCGTCGACCGCGCGCACCGACTCGTTGGCCTTGATGCCGAGCGCGCCCCCCGGGTGCACTGTCATCGTCACCTGCCCGTTGGTGATCTCGGCCACCCGCTTGGCGAAGTTCTGCGCGTTGACCGTGTGGAACTCGGTCGGTCCCCACGGCAGAGAGATATCGAGCTTGGTCTGGGCGATCGCGGCGCTCGCGACGCCGGCAGAGATCAGGGCGAATGCGGTACGACGGATGGCGGACATCAGGCATCTCCTCGGAACGTTGGTCGGCACGGCGAAGGCGGCGCGCGCCGGCCTGCTGGCGCCGCCCGTGTTCCTTGCCTCCAAGTAGACTAGCAGAGCAGGTCGCCACAGGTCAATTGTCCGGACAAGACGAGGCCGCGCCGCGCGGGTCGCGGCGCGACCGCTATACTCGGGGCGCGGCGCGCGTGTCGCCGGGCTGCGGCTTGCGCAGCGTCATCTGGTAGCTGAAGCGGCCGGCCGGATGAACGCTGTCGGCCACTTCCAGCAGCCGCCCGGCGCCGTCGTAATACTCGCGCCGCAGGCGCAGCGCCGGCTCCCCGGCGCGCGCCTTCAGCCGCTGCGCGTCCTCGCGGCTCAGCGAAGTCGCCGAGATGCGCTGGTCGACGCGCGCGACCGGGACGCCGTAGTGCCGCTCGATCACGCGGTAGATCGGGCCCTTCTGGCCCGCGACCCGGCGCACGATTCCCTTGAAGCCGGGGTTCAGGTACACGCGGGTGACGCAGATCGGCAGTCCATCGCCGCTGCGGTGGCGCACCCCGAGGGCGAAGCCCCAGGTTTCCCCGGCCGGGAATGGCAGGTCCGCCGCCGCACCGACAGCGTGCGTGACGCTGCCGGTCTGCACGATTCGCATCCGGGTGTCGACGGTGTACTGCATCAGGCCGTCGATTGACTCGATCGTCTGGACGTAGGGATCCCGCCGCGCGCGGGCGGTCACCACCGTTCCGGCCCGCGGCCGGCGGCTGACGAGGCCGCCTTGGGCGAGCCGGCGCAGCGCCTCCCGCACGGTGAAGCGGCTCACCGAGAAGCGCTCACACAGCTCGTGCTCGGTCGGCAGCGCGGCGCCGACCGGGTAGCGCCCGGTGCCGATCGCCTCGGTCAGCGCGTTTGCCACCGTGACGTAGCGCGGCACCGCCTCGTCCGGCGCGCCGGCGGCCGTGCCGCGCGCGCGCGGGCAGCTCATCTGTTCCGCTCCCCGCGGTCCCCGCGATTGACAGTCATCGGGCGATTCTCTAGATTTGTCCGGACAAATGCGCCCCGCCGCACCATGCCGACGGCGGCGACAGTCTACCCCTGCCGGCGGCGGTTCCGGGCCGCCGCCGGGCAGCTACGTCCGGAGGAGCACCCGCAATGGTCGCAAGCGCGAAGAAGGTCGGACAGAACCGGTACCGCGAGACGTTCGGCCGCGCCTACGAGGATTTCGGGGTCGGAGACGTCTACGAGCACCGGCCGGCACGCACCATCACCGAAACCGACAACACCTGGTTCACGCTGCTAACGATGAACACCCACCCGATGCACTTCGACGCCGAGTTCGCGAAGCACAGCGAGTTCGGCCGGCCGATCGTCTGCTCGCCGCTGACGGTGGCGCTGATGGTCGGCATGAGCGTCACCGACGTCAGCCAGAAGGCGATCGCCAACCTCGGCTGGCGCGAGATCCGGCTGACCCACCCGCTGTTCGCCGGCGACACGCTGAGCGCCGAGTCGGAGGTGCTGGAGAAGCGCGAGAGCAGGTCGCGGCCGGACGCCGGCATCGTCACCGTACGGACGCGCGGCTTCAACCAGCACGGCAGGATGGTGTGCGTGTTCGACCGCACGATCCTCGTTGCGCGGCGCGGCGCCGACCTGGAGACGAAAGCCAACTACTGACGAATCGCCCGGGGCGACGCGGGCCGGCCCGGGCCACCACGCGGAGCGAAGCCATGACCGACAGCCAGCTGCAGGCCGACGCCCTCGAGCAGGAGCGCCAGATACTCGACGCGATCGAGCGCTGGCTCGAGCGCGACGTGCGCGGGCACGTGATGCGGCTCGAGCACGCCGACGAGTACCCTCAGCAGATGGTCGAGCAGATGAAGGCGCTCGGCCTGTTCGGAGCCACCATCGCCGCCGAGTACGGCGGGCTCGGCCTGTCGGCGACGACCTACGCGAAGATCGTCGAGAAGATCTCCGAGACCTGGATGTCGCTCGCCGGCATCTTCAACAGCCACCTGATCATGGCTTCCTGTGTGCAGCGCGAGGGCACGCCGCAGCAGAAGGCGCACTACTTGCCGAAGTTCGCCAGCGGCGAGATCCGCGGCGGGCTCGCGCTGACCGAGCCCGACGCCGGCACCGACCTGCAGGGTATCCGCATGCGCGCGGTGCGCGACGGCGACCACTACGTGATCAACGGTACCAAGACCTGGATCTCGAACGGCATCCACGGCAGCTGCTTCGCGCTGCTGGCGAAGACCGACCCCAACGCCGAGCCGCGCCACAAGGGCATGTCCTGCTTCGTCGCCGAGAAGGGACCCGGCTTCACCGTGTCGCGCAAGATGGAGAAGCTCGGCTACAAGGGCATCGACAGCGCCGAGCTGGTGTTCGACAACTATCGCATTCCTGCCGACAGGCTGATCGGCGGCGTCGAGGGGCGCGGCCTGCAGACCGCGCTCGGCGGGCTCGAGCTCGGCCGCATCAACGTCGCTGCCCGCGGCTGCGGCCTCGCCAGCGCCTCGCTGCGGGAGGCGCTGCGCTACGCGCAGACGCGGAGGACGTTCGGCAAGCCGATCTGCGAGCACCAGGCGATCCAGCTGAAGCTCGGCGAAATGGCCACCCGCGTGCAGGCGGCGCGGCTGCTGACCTACGACGCCGCGCGCGCCTGGGACAAGGGCGAGCGCTGCGACATGGAGGCGGGGATGGCGAAGTACTTCGCGTCGGAGGCCGCGGTCGAGAACTCGCTCGAGGCGATGCGTATCCACGGCGGCTACGGCTACTCGAAGGAGTTTCCGGTCGAGCGCTACTACCGCGACGCGCCGCTGATGTGCATCGGCGAGGGCACCAACGAGCTGCAGCGGATGATCATTGCGAAGCAGCTGATCGCGCGCAACCCGGTCTGAGGCCGGGGCGGAGGCGGGGACCACAATGGCGACGGATCCCGGACCGCGGCCCGGCGCAGGCGGCGCGCAGAGCGCGCTGCCGCTCGCTGGCGTGCGTGTGCTGGCGATCGAGTCCTACGGCGCCGGGCCCTACGGCACGATGCACCTTGCCGATCTTGGCGCCGAGGTGGTCAAGATCGAGAGCCCGGCGCGTCCCGGCGTTCCCGCCGGCGACAGCGCGCGCCGCTCGGGGCCATACTTTCTCGGCGAGGACGACAGTGAGTTCTTCCAGACCTTCAACCGCGGCAAGAAGAGCGCGCTGATCGAAATCCGCCATCCGCGCGGGCGCGAGGCGTTCCTGCGCCTCGCCGCGCGCGCCGACGCGGTGCTCAACAACCTGCGAGGCGACCAGCCGGGCAAGCTCGGTCTCACCTACGACGCACTCGCCACTGCGAACCCGCGCCTGGTCTGCTGCCACCTCTCGGGCTACGGGCGCGGCGGCAGCCGCGCCGCGTGGCCGGCCTACGACTACCTCGCGCAGGCGGAGGCCGGCTACCTCGACCTCACCGGCGAGCCCGGCACGCCACCGGCGCGCATGGGCCTGTCGATCATCGACTACGTCGGCGGCGTCACCGCCGCCTACGCGCTCTGCGCGGCGCTAGTCGGCGCGCTGAAGAGCGGGCGCGGCTGCGACGTCGACGTGTCGCTGTACGACGTGGCGATCCACCAGCTCACCTACCCGGCCACCTGGTACCTGAACGAGCGCCACGTGACGACGCGCCGGCCGCGCTCCGGGCATCCTTCGGTGGTGCCCTGCGAGCTGTTTCCCACCGCCGACGGCTGGATCTTCGTGATGTGCATCACGCCGCGCTTCTGGGAGCTGCTGTGCGAGGCGATCGGACGGCCGGAGCTGGTGGCCGACGCCCGCTTCAGGGGCTTCGCCGAGCGGCTCGCCAACCGCGACGCGCTCGCCGCGATCCTCGACGAGGCGTTCCGCGCGCGCGCCAGCGCCGACTGGATGCGGCAGTTCGCCGGCCGCGTGCCGGCGGCTCCGGTCCTCACGCTCGCCGAGGCGCTCGAGAATCCGTACCTGTACGAAGTCGGCGGCGTGGTAGACGTGCCGCATCCGCGGCGGGCGGACTTCCGCATGCTCGGCAGCCCGATCCGGATCAGCGGCATGCGCCCCGCCGCAACTGCCGCGCGGGCGCTCGGCGCCGACACCGACGCGGTGCTCGCCGAAGCCGGCTTCGCCGCGGCGGAGATCGAGTCGCTGCGCAGCGAGGGAGCGCTGGGTTGAAGCTCGAAGGCGTGCGGGTGGTGGACCTGACGATGTTCCTGCCCGGGCCGCACCTGACCACGATGATGGCCGACCACGGCGCCGAGGTCATCAAGATCGAGCCGCCGGGCGAGGGCGAGCCGGTGCGGCACGTCGGCTACCGCGCCGGCGGCGAGAGCGTGTGGTTCCGGAACACCCACCGCGGAAAGAAGAGCGTGGTGCTCGACCTGAAGACCGGCGCCGGCCGCGAGGCGCTGCTGCGGCTCGCCGCCCGCGCCGACGTGATGCTCGAGGCGTTCCGCCCCGGCGTGGTCGCGCGACTTGGCGTCGACTACGACGCGGTCGCGGCGCGCAACCCGCGCATCGTGTACGCGTCGATCGCCGCGTTCGGCCAGAGCGGCCCCGAGCGCCTGCGGCCGGCGCACGACATCGGCATGCAGGCACTCGCCGGGGTGCTGAGCCTAAACCTCGGCCAGGACGGCAACCCGACGCATCCGAACATGCCGATCGCCGACATCACTGGTTCGATGATGGCGCTGGCGGGAATCCTGATGGCGCTGCTGCGCAGGGAGAAGACCGGCCGTGGCGACTATCTCGACATCTCGATGCACGACGCGACGCTTTCGTGGCTGCCGAACGCCACCGGCGCGGTGTTCGCCGAAGCGCGCGCGCCGGCGGTGAAGGACGAGCGCTCCTGGGGCGGGCATTCGTTCTACAACCTCTACGAGACCGCCGACCGGCGCTGGGTGGTGCTGTGCGCGGTCGAGGCGAAGTTCGTGCGCAACCTGCTCGCTGCGCTCGGCCGCGAGGACCTGATCCCGGTCGCGACGCAGCCGCCGGGGTCGGCACACGCGCCGGTCAAGGCGTTCCTCGCCGCCACGTTCCGCACCCGCAGCCGCGACGAATGGGAAGCGTGGATGCAGACGCGCGACGTCGCGTTCGCGCCTGTGCTTGACCTGCACGAGGCGTTCCAGCGGCCGCAGGTCGCCGCGCGCGGGATGCTGCTGCGCGACGCCGAAGGCAACCTGCACATCGGCAACCCGATCCGGTTCCGCGACGAGCCGCCGCGCATCGACACCCGGCTGCCGGCACTCGGCGAGCATACCGGCGAGGTGCTCGCGGCCCTCGCCGCGCGGGAGCGGCATTGAGCAGCACTGCCGGCCTGCTCGCGCTGCTCGCGCGCCCGGTCGCGCAGGCCGACCGCGTGCGCGCGGCGCTGCACGTCCTCGACTGGCTCGGTTGTGCGGCAGCCGGCGCTGCGACGCCGCCTGGCCGCGCGATGATCGCGTTCGGGCGCACGCTGCCAGCGGGCGCCTGCCGCGCGTTCGGCGGCCTCGCGCTGACCGGTCGCGACGCGGCGCTCGTCAACGGATCGCTTGGCAACGTGCTGGAGATGGACGACCTCGACCGCTCGGCGCTGCTGCACCCGGGCCCGGTCGTGGTGCCGGTCGCGCTCGCCGCGGCAGCCGAGACCGGCGCGAGCGGCGCGGCGGCGCTCGATGCGATCGTGCGCGGCTACGAGGCGATGATCCGCGTCGGGCGCAGCGTCGGCGCGGCGCACTACCGGCAGTTCCACAACACCGCGACCTGCGGCGTGTTCGGCGCCGCCGCCGCCGCCGGATCGCTGCTCGGCCTCGATCCGGCGCACATGGCCGACGCCTTCGGTAACGCCGGCACCCAGGCGAGCGGCTTGTGGCAATGCAGGCTCGAGGACTGCATGAGCAAGCAGCTGCACAACGGCCGCGCCGCGCAGTCCGGCCTGCTCGCCGCGCAGCTCGCGCGCCACGGCTTCACCGGCGCGCACGCAATCCTCGAAGGGCCGCTCGGGTTCTTCGCAGGGTTCTGCCCGGATGCGCGGCCGGAGTGCCTGCTCGAGGATCCCGATGGACCGTGGCTGATCCACCGAACGAGCCTGAAGCCCTGGCCCGCCTGCCGCCATGCGCACCCGCTGATCGACGCGGCACTGGCGATTCGCTCGCGCGTGGATCCGGCCCGCATCGCGCGAATCGCAATCGAGGGCTATCGCGACGCGATCGGCATCTGCGACAACCCGTCCCCGCGCACGCCGGTCGAGGCGAAGTTCAGCCTGCAGCATGCGGTCGCGGTCGCGCTCGCGCGCGGCGCGCCGACGCTGGCCGACGTCGCCGCGCCGGCGGCGGCCGCGCCGGAGCTCGCGGCGCTGCGCGTGCGCGTCGCGCTGCGCGAATCGGCGGAGCTGTCGGCGCGCTACCCGGCCCATTTCGGCGCCGCGATCCGCGTCGAGATCTCCGACGGCACGGTGATCGCTCACTCCGTCGCCGACGCGCTCGGCGACCCGGAGAACCCGCTGGCGGCCGACGCGGTGGCGGCGAAGGCGCGCATGCTGCTCGCCGCCGGTGGTTTCGCCCCCGGCGCCATCGACGCGGCGGTCGGGGCCGCGCACGCGCTGCCGGGCGCGGCCGGCGTGTCGGAGCTCGCGCAGCTTCTGCGATGAGCGGCAAGGGCTACTTCGAGTGGGCCGACGTCGCCGCGATCCGGCGCGACTATCCGCTCGGTGACGCCTTCCTAGCGCGCTTTCGAGGCATGAGCCGCGACGCCTTGCGCGCGCTGCAGGAGGAGCGCTTCCGCGCAGTGCTGGCGTTCGCCTGGAAGGTGCCGTTCTACCGCCGGCTGTGGGGCGCGGCGGGCCTCGAGCCGGGCGACGTGCGGGGGCTAGACGACATCGGACGGCTGCCAACCTATTCGAAGGCAGACCTGATGGCCTCGGTCGACGCGCATCCGCCGCTCGGCGACTTCCACGGGCTGGATGCCTGGCCGCCCGGCGCGCGCCCGCCGCTGGTGTTCCACACCACCAGCGGCACCACCGGCAAGCCGCAGCCGCTGCTCTACGGCCCGAGAAGCCGCGAGATCCAGAACGCGCTGCTCGCGCGAAACTACCTCCTGCAGGGCATGCGCGGCGACGACGTGGTGCACTCGGTCTACGGCTTCGGCATGGTCAACGGCGGGCATTACGTGCGCGAGACCGTGGTGCACTGGGTCGGCGCGCAGCTGCTGTCGGCCGGCACCGGCGCCGAGACCCGCTCGCAACAGCAGGTCGAGCTGATGCGCGACTTCCGCGCCACGGTGCTGGTCGGTTTCGGCGACTTCGCGAAGCGGCTGGCCGGCGTTGCGCGCGAGAACGGCATCGAGCCGGGACGCGACATCCGGCTGCGCATGATCAGCGGCCATCTCGGCGAGGAGGGGCGCGAGCCGATGAGCGAGGCGTGGGGCGGGTGCGCGGTCTACGACTGGTACGGCGTCGGCGACACCGGGATCATCGCCGGCGAAGGTCCGGAGCGCGACGGAATGTACGTGCACGAGGACGCGCAGTTCCTCGAGCTGCTCGACACCGAAAGCGGCCGCGCCGCCGCACCGGGCGCGCCGGGCAACATCGTGAACACCTGCCTGTTCAAGGACGACGTGTTCCCGATCATCCGCTTCAACACCCACGACGTCACCGAGGAGCTCTCTGGCGGCTCGCCGCTCGGATTGCCGTTCCGCCGCATCCTCGGCTTCCGCGGACGCAGCGACAACATGGTCAAGCTGCGCGGCATCAACGTCTACCCGACCGGCATCGGCGCGCTGCTCGCGCAGGACTTCCCGCAGTTCACCGGCGAGTACCTGTGCGAGGTCGAGCGCGCGGGCGGGCGCGACGAGATGCTGGTGCGCGCGGAGGTGCGCGGCGACGCAGGTGGCGAGGCGCTCGCACGCCGCTTCGAGCAGGCGCTGCGAGCGCGCATCGGGGTCGAAATCCGCGTGCGGCTCGAGGCGCCGGGCGCGCTGCGCGCGCTCACCGGCATCGACACGCGGCAGAAGCCGGTGCGCCTGGTCGACCGCCGCAGGGGCTGAGCCGCCGTGGGCGACGATCGGCGCGCGGCGCCGGGAATCGATGCGTTGCACGCGGCCTACCGCGCCTGCCGCGCCGACCCGGTGGCGCTCGCGGAGGAGCACCTTGCGCGAATCGCCGAGGCCGATCCGCGGCTGCGCTGTTTCATCACCGTCGCGCGCGAGAGGGCGCTCGCCGACGCCGCGGCGAGCCGCGCGCGCTGGCGTGCCGGGCGCCCGCGCGGCCCGCTCGACGGCATACCGCTCGCGCTGAAGGACAACATCGACGTCGCCGGCCTGCTCTGCACCGCCGGCACCGCCGCATTCCGCGGCCGCGTGCCGCGCGTGGACGGCGAAGTTCAGCAGCGGCTCGCCGCCGCCGGCTCGGTGCTGCTCGGCAAGCTCAACATGGATGAAGGCGCGCTCGGCGCGACCTGCGACAACCCGGTCTACGGCCGGACCGACAATCCGCTGCGCGCCGGCTTCACGCCCGGCGGCTCGAGCGGCGGCTCCGGCGCGGCGGTCGCCGCCGGCCTGTGCGCTGCGGCGCTCGGCACCGACACGATGGGCTCGGTGCGGCTGCCGGCGGCGTACTGCGGAGTGTACGGCTTCAAGCCGGGCAACGGCGCGGTGCCGATGGAGGGAATCGTGCCGCTCAGCGCCACGCTCGACAGCGTCGGTCCGATCGCGCGCTCGGCGCGCGACGCGGCGCGGGTGGCGACGGCGCTGCTCGAGCCGGCGGGATCGGCCGCGGCCGGCGCGCTGCCGGTGCAGCGCGACTGGCGCGGCCTGCGCGTCGCGCGGCTGCGCCAGCTCGCGGCGCTCGGGTTGGAGCCGGCGGTGCGCCGGGCGTACGACGCGGCGCTCGCGGCGCTCGGGGCCGCTGGCGCGCGCCTGGTCGAGGTCGACCTGCCGGAATGGTCGCCGGGGACGACGCGGCGCGCCGGTCTGCTGGTGAGCGAGGCCGAGGGATTCGGGTACTGGCAGGCGCAGATCGGCGATTCGCTCGCCGGGCTGTCGCCGCATTTCGCCGCCATGCTGCGCCATCCGGCGCGCGCCGGCGAGGCGAAGCTCGCTGCCGCCCGCGCGGCGCTCGCCGCGTTGCGCGCAGCCGCCGCGCGGGCGTTCGCGGAGGCGGACCTGCTGGTGATGCCGACCACGCCGCAGCGCAGCTTCGCGCATACCGCCGCGCCGCCGGTCGACCAGGCCGACTGCACCGCGCTCGCCAACTTCCTGGGCGCGCCGGCGTTCGCGTTCCCGGCCGGCGGCGAGGACCTGCCCGCGTCGGTGCAGCTGCTCGCGGCGCCGGGCGCGGACCGGGGTTTGCTCGCGCTTGCCGACGCGATCGATCGCGTCGCGGCGGCGCCCTGATGGGGCCACCGACCGGACGCGCGCTGACGACGGGGACCGAGCCGAGCCGGGCCCGACTTATCCTGGAGGATCAGTGACCATGGAAACCTACACCATCCTGCTGTACTTCCACATCCTCGTGTTCGGCTACTGGCTGGGCGCCGATCTCGGGGTGTTCTTCTGCGACAACCAGATGACTCGCGACGATCTCGATATCGAGGAACGGATGAGGGTTCGCCAGATCCGCTACAAGGTTGACATGGCGCCGCGGATCAGCATCGTGCTAATGCTCGGCCTGGGCTTCTCACTCGCTCAGTACCATGGCTCGCCGATCGCAGGCGGCTGGCTGGCGCTGGTATGGCTCGCCTGTGCCGCATGGCTCGCATCGATATTTGCCGTGCGACTCCTCGGACGAAGCCGGCGCGGTCTCTGGTGGGGCCGCATGGATCGCCGGATCTGGTGGCTGGTGGGTGGCGCAATGATCGTGCTGGGCGCCTCGCCGCTCTACTCGGGCGCTTCCGGCATGCCGAACTGGCTGGCGCTGAAGATGGTGCTGTACGGCTTGATCGTCTGGAACGGCATCTGGATCATGCGCTCGGCGGACCACTGGTATCCGCTGATCGAGATGGCGCGCCGCGGCGGGGAGGACCGGCTGCGCGCGGAGCCGCTGATGAAGACGACGCGATTCTGGTGCGGCACGTCTGCGGGCGTGCTCTGGTTCCTGGTCCTGCTCGTCGCCTTCATCGGTACGGCAAAGCCGATCTGAAACGGGCGGGCCCCGGCGCGGGCCGCCGCCCGCCTCCTGCCCTGTCTAGCCTCAGAGCCGGTTCAGCTCGGCGAAGCGACGCGCGATGTCCAGACGCGTCGCGACCCAGACCGCGCGCTGCGACGCGACGTGCCGCATGAACCGCGCGAGCGCGCCAATGCGACCCGGCCGCCCGATGATGCGCAGGTGCAGGCCGAGCGACATGATCTTCGGCTGGTTCGCGCCTTCGTCGTACAGCGTGTCGAACGTCGCCACCGCGTAGTCGAGCCACTCGCGCGGCGTGTAGCTGGGCGCGAGCCAGAATTTCATGTCATTGGTGTCGAGCGCGTAGGGCACCACGACGATGCCGCGCTGCGCGCCGCCGGTCTCGACCATCTCCCAGCGCGGCAGGTCATCGCCATAGTCGTCCATGTGGTAGACGTAGCCGGCCTCGACCAGCAGGCGGCGGGTGTTGGCGGTGGTCAGGTAGCGCGACAGCCAGCCGTAGGGCCGCTCGCCGGTGCTCGCGCGGATGCTCGCGGTCGCGTCCTCGATGAACCTGCGCTCGCGCTCCTCGTCGAACGAGAACTGGTGTACCCAGCGGTGGCCGTGGCTGCAGGCCTCGTGGCCGCCGTCGGCGATCGCGCGTGCGAGCTGCGGCGCCTTTTCCAGCGCAACCGCGGCGGCGGTGAACGTGCAGCGGAAGCCATGCTCGCCGAGCAGCCGCAGCACGCGCGGCGCGCCGGCGCGGATGCCGTACAGGTAGTTGCTCTCGTTGCCGTAGTTGCGCACCGGGATCTTCAGCGCGACGCCGAGCTCGTCGACCGGCTCCGGGCCCTTGTCGCCCTCGGCGACGCTCTGCTCGGCGCCTTCCTCGACATTGACCACGAACGACATCGCGAGTCGCGCGTCGTCGGGCAGGGTGAAGCGGATCGTCATTCAGGCTCCTGCCTCGTAGAGGTTCCGCCCCGCGGCGAGCGCGCGGATCTTGCCGTCGGCGATGCTGCGCTTGAGCATCCAGAAGCCGCCGTCCGAGTGGACGTACTTCACCCGGCCGCCGAGCGCCTTGTCGGCGCGCTCCATCGCGCGCGCGATGTCGTCGGTCGACTCGACCTCGGTGCGCTTGATGTCGCGCACGTGCGTGCCTCGCCCTGCCCCCTCGACCGAATCCTTCACCGAGAACTCGAACGCGATCCTGCGCTCGTCCACCGCGGTCACTCTCGCCTCGATGGTCACTTCCAGGCCGAGCGGGGTGGCGGCGCGGTGGTCGATCTCGACGCGCGCGCCGACCGAGTCCTCGCCCGCGTCGAGGTGCGCGAGCAGGAAGTCGCGGCAGACGTACTCGAGGTCGCTCACCATGCGGAGGGTCGCGTACCCCGCGTTTTCGGGGCTCATGAAGGCGATGCAGCGCTCGGCATCGACGAGGACGGTTCCAGAAAAACACAGCCCGGACGCAAGCATCGTTTTCACGCCGTCGCCTTGGCAGCCGCCGGCCGCGCCCCTCGGTTTCGCGGCCCGGCCACCTTGAGCATCGAAAGAATTCGATCGGCTACGCGTTCGGGCGGGACGCTGGATTTCCGCGCGCGGCACAGGATCAGCGCGCCTTCGAGCGACGAAAGCACGAACTCCGCAAGCGAGTCAGCCTCCTTGCGCTCGAGCGCCTGCCGGATGCGCGACTGCCAATTGGCGAGTTTCGCAGGTCTTCGACGTAGTCGCGCACCACGCGTCGCAGCGCCTGCGCCGTGCTGGGGCGGCCATCCATCGCCGACTGCATGCGCCGCGCCGCGAATGGCTCTCGCGGATGATGCGGTTGATGCCGGTCGCGCTCAGGCCCTGACGGCGCAGCAGCTGCACGGTGGTCGCAATCACTTTCTGCTTCGAGCCCATGCCGCGCGATTTTAGCAGATGCCGGCGCGCGCTGTGACTGTACTGAGCGGTCTACCTACGGATAGGCAAGTGAATCCGGCTCATTCGCCGTGTTGGACCGGATGCGGGCGCGCTGCGCGCCGCGGACGAAGGCGCCGCGGTCACGATGATCGAGCAG
>CAZAWM010000021.1:0-23109 GCA_964488605.1 uncultured Steroidobacteraceae bacterium
GGTGGCGCGGATCATCAAGCCACTGCGACACGGCGCAACGCCGTGCCGCGGGAAGGCGATCAGCGCTACGGCCCAGTGACGGCCGACCTCACGAGTCCGGAGACCGGCCCCGACAGCACCCTCGGCTGCGGTGGGCAGTCTGGAACGGGTCGGGGTCTCGGTCCCGCTTGTTGCCACTTTCCATCGTCTGCCGGGTCGTCAGATCAGGCGGGCGCGGGCGTGCGCCCCTGGGGAGTGGACACAATGCAGATGATTCATTGCGCCGCGTGCGTCGCGGCAGGGGTCCTGTTAGGCGCGTCCAGCGCTGCAGCGGCCGCCTCGGCGGACGGGCTGGAGCAGGTCGTGATCACGGCGAGTCGGCGCGCGGAGCCGCTGGAGCGCGTGCTCGCCAGCGTTTCGCTCGTCGACCGCGCAGCGCTCGAGGCGCGCCAGTATCGCAGCCTGGAGCAGGCGATCGCCGAACTGCCAGGCGTGACGATTGCCAATAACGGTGGCGTCGGCAAGGCGACTTCACTGTTCATTCGTGGCGCCGAGTCCGATCACGGACTCGTGCTCGTCGATGGACTACGGTGGGGGTCGACCACGGTCGGAACGACCGCGCTGCAGGACTTTCCGGTCGAGCTCATCGAGCGCATCGAACTCGTCCGCGGTCCGCGCTCGGCCCTGTACGGTGGCGATGCGCTCGGCGGTGTCTTGCAGATCATTACGCGACGCCCGGCTGAGGCGGCGCCACTGCGTACGCAGGCCGCTCTCGGCTATGGTGCGCGCGGTACTGCGCGCGCCGCCGCCACGGTCGGCGCAGCCGCAGAGCGCGGTTACTGGCAGCTTGCCGGCAGCATGCTCGAGTCGGATGGCACGAATGCCTGTCGCGGCTTCGGTGCACCGATCTTCGCGGGCTGCTTTACCAACGAGCCCGACACCGATGGCTACCGTAACCAGTCGTTGGCGCTGCGTGGCGGACTGGACATTGGCGAACAGCTCGAGCTCGGCCTGCACGCGACCTACACGGATGGACGCGTCGAATACGATGGCTCGTTCGCCAATCGTGCCGAAGTTTCGCAGCTGATCGCCGGCGCATCGCTCGGCTATGCGCTGTCGAGTGGCGCAAGTGTGCGCTTGGCGCTCGGGCAGACCACTGACGATACGGAGAACTATCTTGGTGCCTCGTTCCGTGGTGCGACCTTCGTGTCCCGTTTCGACACGCGGCGCGACCAGGCATCGCTGACCTGGGAGTCGGCCGCAGACCGGCCCCTGACCTGGATTGCCGGCGTGGACTGGCGCGACGATCGTGTCGCCGCGACGACGAATTACGTCGAGCGCACGCGGCGCAACGTCGGCGTGTTCGTGCACGGTCAATGGACGAACGACATGCATAGAATCGGGCTCGGCGTGCGTCGCGATGACGACGAGCAGTTCGGTGGGGAGACGACCGGGTCGCTGGCCTGGGGGTGGTCACTCGCGGAGTCCTGGCGGTTGACGGCATCGGTCGCGACGGGCTACAAGGCACCGACCTTCAACGAGCTGTACTTTCCGGGCTTCGGCAACCCCGATCTCGATCCGGAGCGTAGCGTGGCCGCCGAGGCGAGCCTGCGCTGGCGCCGTGCGGCGGCGAGCGTGACAGTGTCGGCGTACCAGAACCGGATCGACGATCTGATCGGCTTCGATGCGAGTTTCCGTCCCGTCAACATCGACGCGGCGCGGATCCGCGGGCTCGAACTCGAGGCGCGCACGGAACTGGGTCCGTGGCGGCTTGCAGGCTTCGCCGAATGGCTCGACCCCGAGAACCGTTCGGCCGGCGCCAATCGGGGCAAGCTGCTGCCACGCCGGGCCGAGGAACGGCTGCGTGCCGATGTCGCTTACGTCGCGACCGACTGGCAGGTCGGTGCCGGCGCGCGTTACGAAGGCCGTCGGTTCGACAACCTCGCGAATACACGACGGGTGCCGGGCTTCACGACGATCGACCTGCGTGCCGAGTGGCAACCGACCGCGGCACTGCGGCTGCAGGCGCGTCTCGATAACGCGCTCGATCGCCGTTACGAGACGGCGGCGTTCTATCCGCAGCCGGGCCGCGAGTGGCACGTCACGTTACGGTATGCGCTGACAGGAGAACGGTGATGAACAAATCTGCCTTATTCGCCTTGCGCTTCAGCGAGCGTGAACTCGTCTGGTGGTTCGTGTTCGCGCTCGCGCTGACCGTGACGCGCATCGATCATCTTGGCGGCCCCGTGTCGCTGCCCGATGCTGCATTCGCGGTGTTCCTGCTGGCCGGTCTCTGGCTGCGCCGAGCGGTCGTTTACGTTTCGCTCGCCGCGCTCGCGTTCGCGATCGATCTGTGGGCGACGCGAGTCGCGGGCGTCGACGATTACTGCTTCACGCCGGCGTATGGCTTCCTGCTGTTGGCCTACGCGGGGCTATTCTGGCTGCCACGCGGCTCGCGCGCCCTGCAACGGCTCGACGTGCAGCTGCGTGCGGCATCGCTGCCGACCGGGCGCGAGCTAGGACTCGCGACGGCTGTCGCGGTGCTTGGCTGGACACTGGCGTTTGCGGTTTCGAACCTGTCGTTCTACGGCTTCTCGGGGCGATTTACCGAGCTTTCTCTGCGCGATTACGTCGCCGCGACGTGGCACTACGTTGTGCCCTATGTCGGTTACGCGGTGCTGTATGCCACGCTCCTTTTCGCAGTGCGGTTCGCGCTCGCCGCGCGTGGCTTAGCGCCGCATCGCCAGTCCGCGCTTTGACTGGACCCGATGCCCGCGGCCCACGTCCTGCTGCTCGGCGGAGTGCGTTCGGGCAAGAGCCGTCGGGCACCGGAGCTCGCGGCCGCCATGGCGGCTCCCGTCGACGTCATTGCTACGGCATGCGCCGAGGACGAGGAAATACGGCGGCGCATCGAGGCGCACCGGCGCGAGCGGCCGTCGGCGTGGCGTACCCATGAAGAACCGCTGGCGCTGGCCCGCGCGCTTTATCGGGCGCTTCTGGTCATGAGCCGCCGCGCGATTCTCGTTGCCAACGAGACCGGTCTTGGAGTCGTTCCGGCGACGCCATTGGCGCGCCAGTTCATCGATCTCGCCGGTGCGATGCGCCAGAGACTGGCGAGCCTTTGCCAGCGCGTGGAGCTGCTGGTCGCCGGGCTGCCCCTCGTGCTCAAGGGTCATGACGTTACCGACTGAGTGTGCCGCCTCCCCGGTGCGATGGACCGCGCAGTCCGACGACTTGCACGCTTTGGCGCTGCGCCGCCTCGACGAACTGACCAAGCCACGCGGCTCCCTCGGCCGTCTGGAGTCGGTGATTGCCCGGATCTGCGCGATACAGGGCACGCTCGAACCGCGACTCGAGCCCGCCTCAGTGCTGCTATTCGCGGCCGATCACGGGATCGCGACCGAACCGGTGAGCGCCTATCCACGCGCGGTCACGACGCAGATGGTGCACAACTTTCTCGCCGGCGGCGCGGCTGTGAATGTCCTAGCGCGTATCCATGACTGCGAGCTGCGCGTCGTCGACGTTGGCGTCGACGCCGACTTGCCGGAGCATCCGCTGCTCGAGTCGCGGCGCGTGGGGCGCGGCACTGAGAACCTACGCTACGCGCCCGCGATGACGCCGGGGCAGCTCGAGGCGGCGCTCGAAGTCGGCGCTGCCACGGCACGCGCCGCGCTCGACCGCGGGGCACGCGTGCTCGTCCTCGGGGAGATGGGGATTGGCAACACCTCCTGCGCGGCGCTGCTCTGTGCGGCCTTGACCGGTGCTCCGCTCGAGCATTGCGTGGGTCCGGGCACCGGGCTCGATGCAGCCGGTCTAGAGCGTAAGCGCGCGATCCTGTCCGCGGCTTGGCGGCGCCACCAGGCGCAACACCCGGCCCCCGCGCTGGGGGAACCACCGACGCCTGGGGCAGTGCGGGCGCTGCTAGGCAGCCTCGGAGGCTTCGAGATCGCAGCACTCGTCGGTGCCCTGCTCGCGACGCGCGGGCGCGGCTGCGTCGTGCTCGTCGACGGCTGTGCAGTCACGGCCGCCGCGGCCACCGCGCGCGCGCTCGAACCGCGCTCGCTCGAACATTGTCTGTTCGCACACCGCTCCAGCGAACCGGCGCATGGCTTGCTGCTGCAGTGGCTTGGCGTCGAGCCGCTGCTGGATCTCGAGCTGCGACTCGGCGAGGGCTCAGGCGCGCTGCTTGCCCTGCCGGTGCTGCGGGCGGCAGTGGCGCTGTTCACCGACATGGCCACGTTCGACAGCGCAGGGGTCAGTCGCGCGAGCGGAGCGCCGTCTTGACGTGGCTGGTCTCGTGGAGCGGCGGCAAGGACGCCTGCCTCGCGATGCACGAGTTCGCGTCCGATCTCGCGCAGCTCGACGGACTGCTGTGCGTGCTCGAGCCCGGCGGCGCGAGTTCGCGCGGCCACCGTCTGCCGCAAGAGGTGCTACGTGCGCAGGCGCGCTCGCTAGGCGTACCGCTCCGTGCGCCGGAGTCGTCGTGGTCCGACTACGGCACGGTCCTGCTCGCCGAACTGCGTGGCGCACGCGAGCGTGGAGTGACGACGGTGGTCTTCGGCGACATCGACCTCACTGCGCACCGTGACTGGGCAGAGCGCATATGCCGCGCTGCGGGTCTGCGGGCCGAGCTGCCTCTGTGGGGCCGCAGCCGAGCGCAGGTCGCGCGCGAGATCCTTGCGCGCGGGATCGAAGCGCTGGTCGTTTGCGTCGACGTGACGCGGCTCGGGGCGAGGTTCTGCGGGCGTCGTTATGACGTCACCCTGCTCGCCGAGCTGCCCCCGGGAGTGGATCCGTGTGGCGAGCAGGGCGAGTTTCATACCTGCGTCGTTGCCGCACCGCGCTTTGGCGAGCGTCTCGCGATCGAGGTGCTTGGTGTCGAGCTTCAGGTAGTCGCCGAGCCCGCACCCGCGCGCGAATACGCTTTCGCGCGTCTCGAGCTGCGTCCCCCTCGTTAGGATGCGTGGCGAACTGCGTCTGTTCTTCGCGGCGCTGCAGTATTTCACGCGGTTGCCGGTGCCCGACGCGGTGGGTCACTCACAGCACCAGCTCGACGACGCGGCGCGCTATTTCCCGCTCGTAGGCTTGGTGGTCGGCGCGGCGGTGGCGGCGATCTACGCGCTCGGCAGCCAGGGTTGGCCGGCGCCAATCGCCGCCGCGATCGCGATTCTGTTCGGCATCTGGCTGACCGGCGCGTTTCACGAGGACGGGTTGGCCGACGCGATCGACGGACTGGGCGGTGGTCATGATCGAGCGCGACGACTTGCAATCATGCGCGATTCCCGAATCGGCAGTTTCGGCGCGCTGGCCATCACAGGGGCGCTGCTGCTGCGGATCGCGACACTGCAGGCCTTGCCATGGCAGACGGCCTGCTGGCTGTTGCTCGCCGCGCACGCCGGTAGTCGTTTCGCCGGCGTGCTGATCATGCGCACGCTGCCTTACGTTCGCGAGGACGAGTCGCGCGCCAAGCCCTTGGTGCGCAGCCTGAGCGGGCAGTCATTCGCGATCGCCGCGTTGACCACGATCGTGACGGTTGCGCTCGCCGCGGTCGCGCTGCCGTCGCTGCTCGGCGGGCTGCTGCTTGCGGCCGGCGTGACGCTCTGGTGGCGCCGATTGTTGCAGCGCCTGCTCGGCGGCTATACCGGAGATTGCCTCGGTGCCGCGCAGCAACTTGCGGAGATCGCCATGGGCCTTGGAACGCTGGCGCTATGGTCCTCCTGACCCGTCACACGCGTCCGGCGGTTCCGGCGGACCTCTGTTACGGCCGGCTCGAGGTTCCGCTGGCCGCGACCGCGCCGATCGAGATCGAGGCGGTATGCGCCCGCCTGAGCGCCGTCGAGCGCGTCGTCACGAGTCCGGCGCAGCGATGCATCCGTCTCGCCAGAGCCGTCGCGACGCGCTTCGGTGCCTCGCTGGAGTGTGAGCCGGACCTTCGCGAGCTTGACTTCGGCGACTGGGAAGGACGCAGCTGGTCGCAGATCGGTCGCCCGGCGCTCGACGCCTGGAGTCGTGACCTCTGGAGTTACCGGCCCGGGGGTGGCGAATCGCTCGCCGATCTATGGGGGCGGGTGGTGAATATGGTGCAGCGCCGCAAGCTCGAGCGGGTGCACGCAGCGCCGGGCTGTCTGCTGATCGTGGCCCATCACGGGCCGCTGCGGGTGCTGCAGTGCCTCGCCGACGGTCGCGGCTGGGCAGGATTTTCTGAACCGCATTTCGCTTTCGGTGTCTTGGGGCTGCGCGTCTGGCGGTCAACGATCTAGACTGGCATGCGTTCTGACGCACATCGGGTTGTGAGAGCAGCAGCCGAACCGCCCGCTGTGCCTTGCAGCAAAGGGGGCATCATGCGAAGTGTCGAGAAGCACGGCGGCGGGCGCGGAGTCTGGGTGCTGGCGCTGGCCGCGCTACTGAGCGCCTGCGGTGGTGGCGGCTCCGGCGGCGGCACGGGAATCACACCACCCCCACCGCCGCCGCCGGTCAGCAAGGCCGAAGCGTTCCGCTTTCTGAACCAGGCGACAATGGGCGCCACCGAGGCGGAGGCACAGCGACTGATCGGTCTCGGCGACTCAACCAACGCCTATGCGCGCTGGATCGATGCCGAGCTCGCGAAGCCCGTCTCGACGCTGCTGCCCTATGTCGAGGCCGCTTATGCGACGCTGTCGACCCAGCAGAACTTCAATCCCGCGCAGCTCAACGCGCCGCGTGTCGAGCGGTGGTTCGAAAACGCGCTGCGCGGCGACGATCAGCTGCGCCAGCGCGTCGCTTTCGCGCTGTCGCAGATCATGGTCGTCTCGCAGGTCGGGGCGCTGCAGAACCTGCCGTTCGCGACCGCCGACTTCTACGACATGCTGGCGCGTAACGCCTTCGGTAATTTCCGTGATCTGCTCGAGGACGTCACGCTGCATCCGGCGATGGGCGTCTATCTGTCGATGCTCGGCAACCAGAAAGCCGTGGCCGGGACGAACCTGCGTCCTGACGAGAACTACGCGCGCGAGCTCATGCAGCTGTTCTCGATCGGGCTGGTCGAGTTGAATGCCGACGGGACGCCCCGGGCGGATGCACAAGGCCAGCCCATCGCGACCTACGACCAGGCCATCATCGAGGGATTCGCGCGCGTCTTTACGGGCTGGAAATGGGACTGCCCATCCACACAGCCGAACTGCAGTTTCAACAACACCAGGCCTCAGCTTAACCCCGTAGCGGGCTACAACCAGATCCGGCCGATGCGCTTCTATCCGGAACAGCACGAGACGGGCGCGAAGCAGCTGCTGCGTTATGCCGGCGTCGCGTTGCCGAACGGCGTGCTCGCGGCAACTGCCTCGCCTACCGCACAGGACCTCGAGGCCGCGCTCGACAACATCTTCAACCATCCGAACGTCGGGCCGTTCATCGCCAGGCAGCTGATCCAGAAGCTCGTGACTAGCAACCCCTCGTCCTCTTATGTGCAGCGCGTTGCCGCGCGCTTCAACGACGACGGCAGCGGCCGGCGCGGCAGCCTCGCGGCGGTGATCCGCGCGATCCTGCTCGACAGCGAGGCGCGCACCGCACCGACCGGCGCCAGTGCCGGCAAGCTCAAGGAGCCGCTGCTGAGGTTGACCCAGTTCTGGCGCGCCTACGATGCGCGCTCGGCCAGCGGTCGCTACGGCGTGCAGGCCGGCAACTTCCCGGGAGGAGTCTCGAACATCTTCGGGCAGGGTCCCGGACAGTCGCCCTCGGTGTTCAATTTCTTCAGTCCGTTCTATGCGCCGCCAGGCGAGATCGCGAACGCGAATCTCGTCGCACCGGAGCTGCAGCTCGCCACCGAGTACCTCAACACGCAGGTCACGAACTTCTTCTGGACGCAGGCTATCGCACGCACCACGGCCCAGACCAATCTCGGACCGGACATCATGTTCATCGATACACGCGCCGAGCAGGCGGTGGCTGCTGATTCTGCTGCGCTGCTCGATCGGG
This sequence comes from uncultured Steroidobacteraceae bacterium, assembly GCA_964488605.1. Lineage (GTDB taxonomy): Bacteria > Pseudomonadota > Gammaproteobacteria > Steroidobacterales > Steroidobacteraceae > UBA964. The sequence continues at coordinate 7,930 of CAZAWM010000021.1, forward strand.
TTGCGGATCGCCTGCTGGGCGGCGCGAGCCAGATGTCAGCGACGCTGCGCAGTGAGGCGCGGGCGCTGATCGACCGGACTGCCGCGGGCACGGCGGCGGGCAACAACACGCGGGTCGCCGACGCGATCTACCTCGTCGTGACTTCACCCGAGTTCGCGCTGCAGCGCTAGGAGGACGCCATGAATCGTCAACGTCGCAGATTCCTGCGTGCCGCCGCTGCGGGGGGCATCGCCTACGCATTCGGCCGGACGCCGGGCACTGTCTATGCGCAGATGGCTGGCGGCGGCGGGTATTCGGACTACAAGGCGCTCGTCTGCCTGTTCCTTTTCGGCGGCAACGACTCGTGGAACATGGTCGTGCCGACGAGCACCGCCGAGTTCAATGCCTATTACGCATCGCGTGGCGGCGGGACCGCATCGAGCCTTGCCATCGAGCGCTCGGCGCTGCTGCCGATCGATCCGCTCACGCCGGACCCGACCGGCGCAACCTATGGCCTGCATCCTTCCATGGCCGGCCTGCAGTCGCTGTTCAACGCCGGTCGTGCGGCCCTGGTCGCCAACGTGGGCCCGCTGATCCGCCCGACGACCAAGCAGCAGTACCAGAACGCCGCGAGCACCGGGCATCCGTTGCCCCCGCAGCTGTTTTCGCACAACGACCAGCAGGACCAGTGGCACAGCCTGCGCGGTCGCGCGATCCTCAAGTCTGGCTGGGGTGGGCGCATCGCCGACGTGCTGAATACGCAGCTCGGCAGCCAGCAGCTGCCGGTCAACGTCTCGCTCGGCGGCCAGACGTTCTTCCAGGCTGGCAATACCGCGACGCCCTATGTGATGGGGCCGACCGGCGCGGTCGGCCTTGCAGGCTTCGGCTCGACCGGCATCGCTGCCGCGCGCCGCGCAGCGTTCGAAGCCATTGCCGGCGCCAGCTACGGGACAATCTACGAGCGCGGCTTCGCCAGCGTGCAGCGGCGCGCTGTACAGTTTGCCGATACCGTCAACACGGCGCTCGGCGCGTCCCGAAATTTCACGGCGCTGCCCGACAGCGGCGTGCAGCTCTCGCCGTTGCAGACGCAGCTGCGCACGGTCGCTAAGCTCATCGACGTGCGCGCGAGGCTGTCGATGAGCCGTCAGATCTTCTTCGTCTCGACCGGCGGCTTCGACTCGCACGACAACCAGAACGACGATCAGCCCGGTCTGCTCGGCAACGTCAGCGCTTCGGTCGCCTCGTTCTTTGCCGCCTTGCAGGAGATAGGCATGGAGAACAGCGTCACGCTGTTCACGCAATCCGACTTCGGCCGCACGCTGACTTCGAACGGCGACGGCTCGGACCACGCCTGGGGTGGAGTGCAGTTCGTGGTCGGTGGTGCCGTGCGCGGGCGCGAGATCTACGGCCGGTATCCGCTGCTGGCGATCAATGGCCCGGATGACGTTGGTGGCGGGCGCATCATTCCGACGACGTCGGCAGATCAGTACGCGGCCACGCTCGCGCGCTGGTTCGGCGTGTCCGATGCCAACCTGTCGCAGGTCGCGCCGAGCATCGACAACTTCAGCCAGCGTGATCTCGGCTTCATGATCGGCTGAGCGACGCACGGAAGACCTTGAGATAGAGCGACGCGACGGCGCCGCAGGCCTGCCGCAATCGACTCTAACCGATCGCGGCCGGCCTTTGTGCATCCCGAACTGCCGCCCGGTCCCGGCACGGAACGCCGGCAGGCAGCTGCCACGAGTCTGTCATCCCGGCCTCAACGGCCTGTAAAAAATACTAGCGAAGCTGCTCTCCTGCATCCAGTCCGGTGCAATACGAGGGAGAGCTCACGATGGATCTTCATGACAAGCCCGTGCATGACAAGGACGCCGATCTCGAGTGCAACACGTCGGCAAATCCATGGTTCGACGATGTGGTCGCACGGCGGCTCGCGCGGCGCGACGTGCTGGTGGGCGGTTCGCTGCTGGCCGCGACGGCGATCGCCGCGGGTCCGGCACTGGCCGACGCGCCTGTTGACGAACCGGCGACGGAGCGGCATCGCGGACCCGTGGAGATTGGTTTCGAGCCAATTCCGGTTTCCTACGACGACGTCGTCAAGGTGCCTCCGGGCTACCGCTACGATATTCTGCTCGCCGAAGGCGATCCGATCACTCTAGACGCGCCGCCCTATATTCCGGGGGACCGCAATAGCGGTGCAGACCGTGAACTGCAGGCCGGTGCGCATCACGACGGTATGTGGTACTTCCCGCTGGCGCGCGGCGCGGCGGGTAACCGTCATGGCCTGATGTGCATCAATCACGAGAACATCGATCCGCAGTACCTGCACCCGGACGGCATCATCGGTGAGACCTCCGGCGTGCGCGACGCCGATCAGGTCCGCAAGGAGATCGCCTCGCACGGCGTTTCGATCGTCGAGGTCGTAAAGAGCGAAAAGACCGGCAAGTGGCGAGTGCGGCGCCGCAGCAGGCTCAACCGCCGCATCACGGCCAACACGTGCATGGAGATCACCGGTCCGGTGGCCGGCTCGCCCTTCGTGCAGACGAAGTATGATCCCGAGGGCTACTATACGCGCGGTACTCTTAACAACTGTGCGATGGGCTACACGCCCTGGGGCACCTACCTGACCTGCGAGGAGAACTGGGCCGGATACTTCAAGCCGGATGCGATCACGACGCCGCGTCCGCGCGAACAGACGCGCTATCTTAGCTTCAACCAGGGCTATGACTGGTGGCGCGCGCCTGGCGACGAGTACGAGCGCTTCAACACGGATGCCGTCGGCGCGAGCGCCAGGGACGATTACCGCAACGAGGCCAACGGCCAGGGCTGGATCGTCGAGATCGATCCTTTCGACCCCGATTCGACGCCGAAGAAGCGCACGGCCCTCGGTCGCTTCGCGCACGAGGGGGCCTGGGTCGCGCCAGCGGTCGGCGGTCTGCCCATCGTCGTCTACTCGGGCGACGATTCGCGCGGCGAGTACATGTACAAGTTCGTCAGCCGCAAGAAATATCGCCCGGGCAGGGCGCGCAAGGATGATCTGCTCGAGGACGGCACGCTGTACGTCGCGGTATTCAACGACGATGGCACGGGCGAGTGGCGCGCGCTCGATTTCCACAACACGGACTTCCAGCAGCGCGTCGCAGCCTGGGTGGCTGGCGATCCGGCGAACCGCCGCGGCTTCACCAGTCAGGCTGACGTGCTCGTCAACACGCGCACGGCGGCCGATGCCGTCGGCGCGACCCGCATGGACCGCCCCGAGTGGTGCGTCATCGACCAGAAGTCCGGCTACGTCTATCTGACCCTGACCAACAATACGAACCGCGGCGTCAGCTCGAACCAGCCGGTCAATGCCGCGAATCCGCGCGCACGCAATCGCGATGGCCACATCATCCGCTGGAGAGAGGATGGCGGCCGGTACGAGGCGCTGTCTTTCAGGTGGGATATCTTCGTGTTCGGCGGGCCGACGCTCGCTACCACGCAGGCGCTCGGCCTCGACCCGATCTATGCGGCCCAGGTATTCCCCGGAACGCCACAGAGGACCTATCTGCCCGAGACCGCCACCTTCAATAGTCCGGACGGCTGCTGGGTCGACCCGAACGGCATCTTCTGGATCCAGACCGACGGCTATCGTGATCCGGCGCGCGGTATGGGCAATCAGCAGATGCTCGCGGCGGACACAAAGACCGGGGAGATCCGGCGCTTCCTCGTCGGTCCAAATGACTGCGAGATTACCGGAGTGGTCATGACGCCGGACTGCCGGACCATGTTCGTGAATATCCAGCACCCCGGAGAGCGTGGCAACAGCACCTGGCCCAACCTCAATGGCGAGACTCGGCCGCGCTCGGCGACGATCATCATCGAAAAGGAGGACGGCGGCGTCATCGGAACCTGAAGGCCGCCCGGCCGATGGATCGCGGCGTACTCCCCCCGGCGCCGCGGTTCATCGGCCGCGCCGGGGCGCCGCAACGCAGGCTATTGGTCGGTATCGGGATCCTCGAGCAGGCCCTTGGCAGCAAGCCCGGCCAGCACCGCATCGTAGTCCGCGTCGAACGTGTCATCGCTAGAGGCGTCTTGCGCACTCTGCGACGTCCCGGGTGCGGCGCGGGTGGGCGCTGCGCTCTCGAGACCCGTCGCGCTGGCGGCCTGCATCCGTGACCGAGGCGCCGCGAGCGGGCGTACGGGGGATGAGGAGAGCGGCGCTGCTGGCGCCGTAGCCATCACTGCTGGCGCTGCCGGGAGCGGTGTGCGTTCCCGAGCGGTCCAGGCCCACGTTCCGCCCAGACCCATCACGAAGCCGGCTATCGCGTAGACTGGACCGAGATGAGCGAGCGCGGCCGCTGGAACGCGCGGCCTGCCGCGGCGTGGTTTCGTTTGTCGCATCCCGCCAATGATGTGCGGCCGGCGATGACGGCCCGATGACAGCGAGCGGACGGGCAGCAGCGCATCGCCTGCTAGACTTCTCAGTGCCGGCGCCACGCTGCCCACCCATGAGGTCTCCGATGCGTGCATCATCGCCTACCGTTGCGCTCGCGGCGTTTCTGTTCGCAGCGCCCGTCGCCGCGGCCGATCTGCTCGACGACTAACTGCGGCTGCAGACCGGCAGCTTCACGACCGAGCAGCAGGCGAAGCTCGACGCTCGCTACGAAACGGCGATCTGGCATATCGCCTCGATCTGGGTGGACGGCGCTCGAGAGGGTCAGCCGATGGGCGCACGCTGGCTCTACAGCGAGAGCTGGATGAAGGACGCGAAGGCGCCGTACATGCAGCGCGTCTCGCGCGTCGTCGCCGAGCCTGACGGAACGATTTCGGTGCAGCGCTTCGCGATTCCGGCGGCAGAGCGCTTCGTCGGCGCTTGGCAGGAACCGGCGCGTTTCGCCGCATTGACGCCTTCCGATCTCGAGGTGCTGGCCGGCTGCAACCTCGTGTTCGTGCGCACGGGGAAGGATCGCTTCGCGGGAGGCGCGATCGGCAATCGCTGCCGCAATGCCGATAAGGGGCCAGCCTACGCCGTCTCGCAGGCGACGGTCTCAGCGCTGCGTTTCACGAACTGGGATCGCGGTTTCACGGCCGATGGCACCCAGACCCGGGCCCCGAATACGGTGGCTATCGCTTCCGGCGCGTCGATGCGCCGCGCAGCTGCGCCGATCCAGTCCGGATGCTCGTCGATGGCGACATCCGGGACCGCACGGCGTTTTACGGCCGCGCGCTCGGCCAATCGGGCCTCTATCCGGAGCATGGCGACTACTGCGAGGTTATTTCGCCGAGAGGTGCGTCGTCGTCCGGGCGTTGCTGGCCGGGTCGACGCGCGCTAGAGGATGTAGCGGCTGAGATCCTCGTCGCGCGCGAGCGCACCGAGCGACTGCTCGACGTAAGCGGCGTCGATGACGAGCCGGCTGCCGGCGCGCTCGGAGGCGTCGAACGACACGCTCTCGAGCAGGCGTTCCATCACGGTGTGCAGCCGCCGCGCGCCGATGTTCTCGGTCCGTTCGTTGACCGACCAGGCGATCTCGGCCAGCTTGCGCACACCGTCGGGCGTGAACTCGACGGTAACGCCCTCGGTCGCGAGCAGCGCCGCGTACTGCGCCGTCAGCGAGGCGTCGGGTTCGGTCAGGATGCGGACGAAATCGCCGACCTCGAGCGGCTTCAGTTCGACGCGGATTGGGAATCGACCCTGCAGTTCCGGGATCAGATCAGAGGGCTTGGCGACGTGGAACGCGCCCGAGGCGATGAACAGCACGTGATCGGTCTTGACCGGCCCGTACTTGGTTGTGACCGTACTGCCTTCGACGAGTGGCAGCAGGTCGCGCTGAACACCCTCGCGCGAGACGTCGGCGCCATAGCTCTCCTGCCGACGGCAGACCTTGTCGATCTCGTCGATGAAAACGATGCCGTTCTGTTCCGCATTGGCGATCGCGCGCGCGCGGATCTCCTCCTCATTGACGAGTTTGGCCGCCTCCTCCTCCGTAAGCAGTTTCAGGGCCTCGCGCACCTTGAGCTTGCGCGGCTTGCTGCGACCGGCGCCGAGACTCTGGAACATTGCCTGCAGCTGCTGCTGCATCTCTTCCATGCCGGGCGGTGCGATGATCTCCGTACCGGGCGAGAGCATGCGCAGCTCGATCTCGATCTCGCGGTCGTCGAGCTGCCGCTCGCGCAGCATCTTGCGGAATTTCTGCCGCGTATCGGCGTCGCGCGGCTCGCGCGGTTCGTCGGTCGAGAAGCCCATGACACGCGGGCGCGGCAGTAGCGCATCGAGCACGCGTTTCTCCGCGGCGTCCTCGGCGCGCGAGCGCACCTCGGCCATGGCTTCCTCGCGCGTCATCTTGATCGAGACGTCGACGAGCTCCTTGACGATGGTGTCGACGTCGCGGCCGACGTAGCCGACCTCGGTGAACTTCGTGGCCTCGACTTTCACGAACGGCGCACGAGCAAGCTTGGCGAGCCGGCGCGCGATCTCGGTCTTGCCGCAGCCCGTCGGGCCAATCATCAGGATGTTCTTCGGCGTGACTTCGGCGCGCAGCACCGGTTCGAGCTGCATGCGCCGCCAGCGGTTGCGCAGTGCGATGGCGACCGCACGCTTGGCGTCCGCCTGGCCGACAATGTGCTTGTCGAGTTCGGCGACGATCTGGCGCGGCGTGAGTACCGTTGGTGCCGTCGCAGGGCCCAGTTCATCGGCGAGCGCGTTCACTGTGTCCCCTCGGCCGGTAGCGTCTCGATGGTCAGGTTACGGTTGGTGAAGACGCAGATGTCGGCGGCGATGTTCAGCGACCGCTCAACGATACCGCGCGAGTCGAGGTCGGTGTTCTCGATCAGTGCGCGGGCCGCGGCCTGCGCAAACGGTCCGCCCGAGCCGATCGCAGCAAGATCATGTTCGGGTTCAATCACGTCGCCATTGCCCGAGATTACGAACAGCCTGCTCGGGTCGCCGACCAGCAGCAGGGCCTCGAGGCGGCGCAGATAGCGGTCCGAGCGCCAGTCCTTGGCGAGTTCGATCGCTGCGCGCGTCAGAGTGCCGAACTGCTCGAGCTTGCCCTCGAAGCGCTCGAACAGCGTGAAGGCGTCGGCGGTACCGCCGGCGAAGCCGCCGAGCACCTTGCCACCGGCGAGCACGCGGACCTTGCGGGCGTTGCCCTTCATCACGGTGTTGCCGAGACTGACCTGACCGTCGCCGCCGATCGCGACGACGCCGCCACGGCGCACGCCGAGGATAGTAGTGCCGTGGGGATGGAAGGATGGACTCATGAGGAACTTCCTGTACGCCGGCTCCGTGCGCGCGGGTGGGCCTTGTCGTAGATGCGGGCCAGGTGCTGGAAATCAAGATGTGTGTAGACCTGGGTCGTGGCGATGTCGGCGTGGCCGAGCATCTCCTGCACGCCGCGCAGATCCTGGCTGGATTCCAGCAGGTGCGTCGCGAACGAGTGGCGGAACAGGTGCGGGTGGACGTGCACGGGCAGGCCCTGGCGACGCGCCCAGTACGCGACGCGGGTCTGGATCGCGCGCGGCCCCAGCCGCCGTCCGGTACGGCTGACGAACAGCGCGCTCTCGCCGACCGCCGCCAGTGTCGCGCGCTCGACTCCCCAGCGCGTGAGCGCTTCGCGCGCCACACGCCCGACGGGTACGAGCCTCGTGCGCCGGCCTTTGCCGGTAACGCGTACCATCGCATCGCGTAGATCGACGTCGCCGACGTTCAGTCCGACGACCTCGGCGAGACGTAATCCAGACGAGTAGAGCAGTTCCATCAGCGCGCGATCGCGGATCGCCAGCGCATCGTCGGCCGGTATCTCGAGCAGGCGCGCGATCTGGTCGACGTCGAGCGCTTCCGGCAGCCGGCGCCGCGCTTTCGGTGCGCGGATCTCGGCGGCCGGATTGGCGCGGAGGAGGCGCTCGCGGATCAGGAAACGGCAGAAAACGCGCACCGCGGATAGCAGCCGCTGCACGCTGCGCGGATCGAGGCCGCCTGCATGGGCACGCGCCGCGAAGACCCGCACGTGCTGGCTGTCGAGCCGCGTCCAATCATCGATGCCGAGTCCGTCGCAGAACGCAACCAGACGCGCGAGATCTCGACCGTAGGCCAGGCCCGTGTGTGGCGACAGGCGCCTCTCGGTCGCGAGGTGGCGCTCGAAGCGGCGCACCCAGTCGAGCGCGGCGGGAGTCACGATCGTGTGGCGCCGGTCGGTCGCACCGCGGGTCTATCTGAAGCGCTGGACGGCATCCGAGATCAAATCGCCCATGCGCGCCAGGAAGTCGGTGCTCATGCCCGGATGGAAGCGTGCGGGGTCATGGGAGCCTACCGCGAGCAGTCCGATCGGCAGGACCATGCCGGGGGTGTCCGCTCGCGCGAGCGGCACGAGCGCCACCGAGCCAATGCCGGACGCATCGGCACCGAACAGCCACTCGCGCTGACTGTCGCGGATCTGCCCGCAGCGTGGCCGCGCCAGCTCGAATAGCGACTCGAACGACTTCAGTGCCGGGTCGTCGGCCCCCACGCAGCGCAGGAATCGCTCGAGGCTGGAGCCGGCTAGGCGGCTTGCGGCGTCGCCGATCAGCACGAGCCGCGAGTTGAACGCATCGAAGTCCTCGCGCAGCGACGCTTCGATCTCAGCGACAGTCGCGGTCGGAGTCATCGCCCGGAGCAGGCGGCGCGTAAAGCGATGGATCTTCTCCGCGAGCTGGTCATTGGCGCGGGCGACTCGCACGAACTCGTTGAGCCGCTCATCCGCGGACAACTGGCGCGCGCGCAGCACCTCGACCTGGCGTTCGATCAGCGAGACGGCGGCGCCACGCGCATGCGGCAACCGCAGTCGGGCCAGCGAACCCGGGTGCCGCTCGAAGAAGTCGGGATGTTTCTCGAGATAGTCGGCGATCGCGTGCTCTTCGGCAGCGGCGGCGGTGCCTCGGGCGGATTGCGATGTCATGGTACGGAAGCAACCTCCGGAAGTTCGACCTCTCCTTCGAACGCGACGGTCGCCGGGCCCTGCAGCCACAGCGGCCGACCGGGCCCCGGCCAGTGCACTTCGAGCACGCCGCCTGGCAGGCGCACCGCGACGCGCTCGGCGAGTCTGCCAGCTTTACGGCCGACTGCAACCGCCGCGCAGGCGCCGGTGCCACAGGCCAGCGTCTCGCCGACTCCGCGCTCGAACACGCGCAGGCGGATCTGGCCGAAGTCTACGACCTGCATGAAGCCGACGTTCACGCGATGCGGGAAGCGCGGGTGCCTTTCGATCGCAGCCCCCAGCGTCGCCACCGGTGCGCTCCCTACGTCGTCGACAGGCAGGACAGCGTGCGGGTTGCCCATCGACACGACGCCAATTTCGACGGTCCGGCCGTCGACCTCGATGTCGTAGAAAGGCGCGCCCGAGGCCGACGGCGCCGGTGCGTCGAAGGGCAACGCAGAGGGCTCGAATACCGGCTCGCCCATCTCGACCGCGATACTGCCCGCGGCGAGGATACGTGCCGCAACGATGCCGGCGGGACTGTCCATCGCGATCTCGCCCGACTGCGCGCGACCCGTCCGGCGCAGCAGTTCGGCGACCGCGCGCGCACCGTTCCCGCACTGTTCGACCTCGCCACCGTCGGAGTTGAAAATCCGGTAGTAGACCAGCGTGCCAGCCCGGCGGGGCGGCATCAGCACGAGCGCCTGATCGAAACCGATGCTCGTGTGCCGGTTTGCCAGCGCGCGAAGCTGGGCTGCAGTGGGCACGGCGCGCTCGTCCTCGGCGTCGAACACGATGAAATCGTTGCCGGCACCGTGCATCTTCGTGAAGCGCAGTTTCATAGTGCGTCGCGCCCCAGTGCCGCGCGATCGCGCCAGAGGCAGCGGTCCATGACAGTCAAGATGCCGGCGTCGCGGGCGCGCTTGGCAGCGCGTTCGTCGACAACTCCGTCCTGCAGCCAAAGCGCCGGCAATTCGAGCCTGATGCAGTCGTCGACGATCGCCGCGACATGCTCGGGGCGGCGGAAGACGTCGACGATATCCACCCGCTCGCCGGGCGCGAGCACATTGCGGAGATGATCGAGATCGGGCACGCTGCACTCGCCGAGTACCGCCTCGGCGTTGGGCGTGACCGGTATGATCCGGCAACCGAAATCCTGAAGCCCCCGGGCGACACCGTAGCTGGGTCGGGACGGATCCGCCGAGAGCCCGACGATTGCGATCACGCGCGCGCGCCGCAGCAGCTCGGCAATCGTCGCGGCGTCGGGATTGTGGAACATCCAAGAATTTTACCGCAGACCGTCCCCGGACGAGCCGCATGTTTAAGGTCCGCCTCGAGCCGCACGGCCGCGAGATCCGCGTCCGCGCCGAGCAGAACGTACTCGACGCCGCGCTCGCGGCTGGACTCAACATCCCGCACAGCTGCAAGGCCGGGCACTGCGGTTCCTGCCGCGCGCGGCTGCTGACCGGCGAAATTCATTACCCCCGCGGGCGCCCGCCCGGTCTGACCGCCGAGGACGCCGCGCGCGGTCGCGTGCTGCTCTGCCAGGCGCTCGCGCGTTGTGACCTCGTCGTCGAGATGCAGCTCGTCGCGCGCGCGGCCGAGGTCGAGATCAGGCGACTGCCATGCCGACTCGCGAGCAAGACACTGCTGGCGCCGGATGTCCTGCGCGTCGATCTGCGACTGCCCAAGGTCGAGCCTCTGGAGTTCCGTGCCGGTCAATATCTCGACGTGCTGCTCGACGACGATCGGCGCCGCAGCTTCTCGATCGCGAGCCCCCCGCACGATGCCCGCACGCTCGAACTGCACGTGCGCCGCGTCGCGGGTGGCGGTTTCACGAACCGGCTCTTCGACGGCCTGCCGGTCGGCTCACTGCTGCGTATCGAAGCGCCGATCGGCCAGTTTGCCTATGAGCCGGCTCCCGCACCGCTGCTGCTCGTCGCCGGCGGCACCGGGTTCGCGCCGATCAAGAGCATCCTGCGGCACGAGCTCGAAACACGGCCCGCGATGAGCGCCGACCGGCCGGTCCATCTTTTCTGGGGTGCACGGCAGGCAGCCGACGTTTACGAGGATGCGCTGGTGCAGCGGTGGGCGCGGGAGCATCCGCGTCTGCGCTTCACGGCTGTCCTGTCGGAGGCGGTGAACGCCGAGGCGCCGCATCACCGCGTCGGCTGGGTCCACGAATGGGTACTGCGTGAGTATCCGTGGCTTGCGAGCTGCGATGCTTGGGTGGCCGGCCCGCCGGAGCTGGTCGAGAGTGCGCGACGCGACTTTGCGGCAGCAGGATTGCCCGCGGAGCGGCTCCGGTTCGATTCGTTCGACTACGCCGCGCGCTGACAGGAGTCGCGCTGGGCACGCTGCGTGCGTGCGATCGCAGCGGCGTAGGTCATTACCAGATGCTCGGGCAGGATCTGCGCGAGACCGATGGCGCTACGGTGCAGGTATTCGGCCATCGCCAGCGATTGCAGCCGCAGCTCGGTCAGCCAGCGCGCATCGGCGTCCGCCGTCGAGTCGAGCAGCGGCAGCAGGGCCGCGGCGACGGACAGCTGCAGCGCGAGCTGGTCGCGATCGCTGCGCAGCAGTTCGCAGGCGTCAGCGAGACTGCGTGCGACGCCGAGCACGTGACCGTATTCGCGTTCGACCAGCAGCGGCACGTGTAGCGGCAGCTCGCCGCTGAGACCCGGATGACCGCGATAGTCCTGTGTCGGGAACAGCACTTCGAGCGGCGCCCAGCCGCGCATCAGTTCGCAGATCCAGCGCCGGTTCGCGCTCGCCGGTCGGGGGTGTCCGAGCACGGCCTCGACACGCGCCAGCGCGGCGCCGTGCAGTGCGGCATCCGGTGCCAGTTGTCGCCGCGCCGTCTCCGGCCGGGCTGCCCTGGCGATCCAGGCGTCCAACTCCGCGCGCGCGACCTCACGCGCCCGTCCCGTATCCAGCTGCTGCGATGCCGACATTCTCAACGTCCTCCCGTGGCGCCATCACAACGGCAAACGCCGGCCAGAACGAGGATGCCCGTCACAGACGGGCATTCCGTTACACGCGGATCGACGTTAAGTCAGATGCGGAAGCGCTCGCGCAGCTCGGACGCCATGCGCCGGCTGACCGCGAGCCGCTCGGGGCAGCCCCGCAGCCGAACGAAGTACTGAACGTCCGGATCGCGTTCGATCGCCGTCAGCCGGTCCACGAGGACGAGTGTGTTGCGATGGATGCGCACGACCGCGCGCCCGAGTTCGTCCTCGAGTGCGCGCAGGCTATCGTCGATGAGTTCCTCACCCTGCAAGTGCCGGACCGTCGTGTATTTCTGGTCGGCGAAGAAGTAGAGCACTTCCTCGATCGGCACCAGTCGAGTGCCATCTCGACGGCGCACCGCAATGTGCGTACGCCGCTCGACGAAACGTGCCGCCTGCGCCGCCTGCGCGAGCTGTGGACGGGTCAGACGCCCGGCCTTGTCGATCGCGGCGGCGAGCTTGTCGGCGCGGATCGGCTTGAGCAGGTAAGCCACGGCCTGGGTCTCGAAGGCCGGGAGTGCGTATTCGTCGTAAGCCGTCGTGAAGATCACGGCGGGCGGCTCCGGAGCGGCGGCGAGGCGCTGCGCAACCTGGAGGCCGTCGAGACCCGGCATGCGCACGTCGAGCAGCACGATGTCGGGACCGAGGCCGAGGGCCTGGTCGATTGCCTCGACGCCGTTGGCGGCCTCGCCGACGACCTCGGCATCGGGCAGCGCTTCCACGAGCGCGCGCAGCCGATCGCGGGCCGGAGCCTCGTCGTCGACGATCAGGATGCGGTGGCGCATGGCTCAGATTCTCCCCGCCATGGGTGTGTAGGGAAAGCGCAGGGTCACGATGTACTCGTCGCCGAAACGACCGGCCTTGACGGTGGCGAGCGCACCATACAGCAGCTGCAGCCGTTCGCGGATGTTCGACAGTGCGACGCGATTGCCATCGCGCATTACTGCGCCGGCGGGCAGGGGATTACGCACGACGATGGTCAGCAGCTGTTGGTGCCGTTCACCGGTCACGGTGACCGTACCGCCCTCGGGTCGCGGTTCGATGCCGTGGTAGATCGCGTTCTCGAGCAGGGGCTGGATCATCAGGCTCGGCACGGTCGCATCGCGCGGCAGCGCGTCGATCTTCCAGAGCACCTCGAGCCGTGTGCCGAGTCGCAGCTTCTCGATACGCTCGTAGGTTGCGGCGATCTCGAGTTCCTGTTCGAGCGTGATCTGCGAGCGCGTCTCCGCGAGACTGGCGCGGAACAGGTCGGCGAGGTCCTGCACGGCGAGTTCGGCGCGCGCCGGATCCGAGCGCGTCAGCGCCGCGATCGTGTTCATGCTGTTGAACAGGAAGTGCGGGCGGATACGTGCCTGCAGTGCGCGCAGGCGCGCCTGGGCCTGGATCTCCACATTGCGCCGCCACTCGTGGGTCACGTAGTAGTAGCGCAGCGCGACCGCCGTGACGATCAGCGCGATGCCGACATTACGTGCGACGAAAGCGCCGCGTGCCTGCGGGAAAAGCGTCACGAGCTCGCCGCCACCCAGCGCCGCGCTCTGCCCGAGGCGGAAGGTCACCTCCGAGATCAACGCGACGAGCGCGACCATGGTCGCGAGCACGATCGCCGAGCTGCGCGCGACGCCGAGACCCGCCAGTCGCCGACGCAGCACGCACAGCAGCGCAGCCGCCGTCAGCCCGATCCAGAGCAGGAACAGCGACGTGCGGGCCAGATCGGTCCAGAACCCCAGGCCGTCGTTGTCGCGCGCGAGCGCGAGCGTCAGTGCCGTAAGCTCGACGATCAGCACGATCGCCAGCACCGCGCGCGGTGCGCAAAAGTCGGGGAGGTAGAGCGTGGCCGTCCCGGTATTCGTGTCGCGCTCCGCAGTGCCCGTCGAGGCGGCCATGTGCGATACCGAGCGTGCCTAGCGCTGGAACAGCGCGTCTTTGAGGCGGAAAACCGACGAGATGTCCTCGTCGGCATAGCCGCGATCGATCAGCTCCGCGTACTCGGCGAGCATCGCGTCGACCACGGGCAGCGCGACACCGCATTTCGCGGCCATGTCGCGGCAGATCAGCAGATCCTTGCGATGTAACCGGACGCGGAACCCGGGCGGATAGCTACCGCGGATCATGAAGGGCGCGCGGTTCACGAAGTACCAGGAAGAGCCTGCACCCTTGCCGAGCGTATCGACCAGAGGCTGAAGTGGAAGGCCCTGTGACTTGGCGAAGGCCATCGCCTCGGCAACGGCGCGGATGATGCCCGCGCACATGATCTGGTTGGTCGCCTTCGCGGCCTGGCCGGCACCCGACGGCCCGAAATGCGTGATGGTGCTCCCCATCGCCTCGAGCACGGGGCGGGCGCGCTCGAATGCAGCCGCCTCGCCGCCGCACATGACGGCCAGTGTCCCGGCGCGTGCGCCCTCGACGCCGCCGCTGACCGGACAGTCGAGAAAGGCGATGCCGCGGCTACCAAGCTCTGCGGCGGCGCGCCGCGCCGTGTCGGCGCTGACCGTCGAGCAGTCGATGACGAGCATGCCGTCGCGCAGGCCCGGGCCGAGCCCGGCGATGACATCGAGGACGTCGGCGTCGGCCGAGACGCAGATCACAACGGCATCGGCGCCAAGCGCGGCGTCGGCGAGCGTCAGGGGCGCCGCGCAACCGAGCTCGGCGGCCAGAGCCTCGGCGCGCGGCCGGGTGCGATTCCAGAAGGCCTGCAGCAGCGAGGCACGGTGGAGCCGGCGCGCCATGGGCTCGCCCATCGCGCCGAGCCCGGCGAACGCAACGCGCATCGGAGGACCCGACTGCGGTCAGCGCGCAGGCGCGCAGGCGGCATCGCGCGCGGCGCGTGCGTCGATGCGGGCCTGGGTCAGTTCGGCCTCGCTGAGGAAGATCTGCTCGCCATTCGGTCCGGTTTTGTAGATGCGGCGCGCCTGAATCGCGCGCTCGTAGGCCTCGGTCGCGCGTTTGCACTCGGCGGTACGGCGGCTGGCGACGTCGGCGGCGACATCGCGCGCGGCTTGCTCGCGGCGCAGGCGCTCGTCGGCTGCCGCGACGCCGGCCGACACGGCAGCCGGGCCACTCGCGGCGCCGGCCTCGATTGGCAGCTCGTCCTGACCCACGATGCGCGACTGACCGCTGCGCCGGACGAGCACGGCGCCTTCGAACGGCGTGTCGCGGCACTGCAGGCTCTTGCCGACCGTACGGCAGTAGACGTCGGAAGCCCGTACCGGCGCGGCGCCGAGCGGCAGTGCCGCCACGAGCAGCAACCAGCGAACGTCGGGAAG
>CAZAWM010000022.1:0-2792 GCA_964488605.1 uncultured Steroidobacteraceae bacterium
GCCGCGTCGCGTCGGCGCGTCGTCGAGCCTGTGGATCGGCATGATCGGAAACAGCTGGTCGATGGCCCAGCTATCCGGCAGCGACTGGAACACCGACATGTTACAGAAGTAGATGTCCGAGAGAATCGCTTCGAGGCACTCGAGTTCCTCGGGCACTTCGTCGAGTTTGCGCGCCTGGTCGCGGATTCTGGCGCACGTGGCCCAGAACAGCCTCTCGGCGAGTCCCCGGAACTCGAGCGACATCAGACCGAGATTGAACATCTGCAGCGTCTGTTCGCGGGCCGTCATCGCATCGTGGTAGCACTCGACGAGACGGCGCTCGGTGACTCCGCGGTAGGCCTCGAACAGGTCGCGCACGGGCTGCGGGATAGGCTCCGAGCCGCGATAGTCCTCGTCCTCGCGACCCGCGACGCGGAACTTGTCGAGCGCCGAGGTGCCGAGCGTGTTGAAGATCAGCACGCTATGGTGCGCAGCGATTGCACGCCCGGACTCGCTGACGATGCGTGGATGCGCGATGCCGCGCGCATTGCAGACGCTCGCAATTCGGTAGACGACGTCGTTGGCGTATTCGGCCAGCGTGTAGTTCATCGACGAAGGGTAGTTCGTGCCAGAGCCATCGTAGTCGACGCCGAGGCCGCCGCCGACGTCGATATACTCGAGGCCGGCGCCGAGCAGCTTGAGTTCGGCGTAGACGTGCGCGAGCTCGTTGATCGCGTCCTTGACCCGACGAATGTCCTGCAGCTGACTGCCGGGATGGCAGTGCACGAGCTTGAGACAGTCCAGCATGTCGTGCCGGCGCAGCACCTCGACGACTTCGAGGATCTCGGTAATGAACAGCCCGAACTTCGACTTTTCGCCGGCGGAATCGCGCCAGCGCCCAGAGCCCTCGCTGGCGAGCTTGACGCGAACGCCAATCCGTGGCGTGACGCCGTATTTCCCGGCGTGCTTGATGATCAGCCCGAGCTCGGAAAAGTTCTCGACCACGGGCACGATGGTCCGGCCGAGCTTGGTCGCAATGATCACGGACTCGATGTAGCTGTCGTCCTTGAAACCGTTGCAAACGATCAACCGGTCCGGCGAGTTCTCGCTCATGGCCATGACGGCCAGCAGTTCGGGTTTGCTGCCGACCTCGAGTCCGAAGCTAAACTCGCGGCCGTAACGGTAGACCTCTTCGACGACCAGGCGCTGCTGGTTGACCTTGATCGGAAAGACGGCCGAATATCTGTTGCGATATTCGTTTTCTGCGATCGCCTGCGCGAAGGCTTCGTGCAGATGACGCAGGCGGTGGGCGAGGATACCGGAGAAACGGACGACGACCGGCGTCGTCAGGTCGCGCGCCTTGAGACCCTGCACGACCTCGAACAGGTCGATTTCCTCGCCGGCGCGCTGGTTCGGTCGTACGATGACGTGTCCGGCGTCGTTGATCGAGAAATAGCCCTGACCCCAGGCGTCGACGTGGTAAAGATCACGCGAGTCCTCGATACTCCACGGAGTTGCAGCCCGCCTGCTCGCGCTCGCGGGGCCGACGGTCGGTTCATAGGACATACGCGATACCTCAGGCAGGGCCCATGGCCACCGGGCGCGACGAATCGCGGATCCATTCGCTCCAGGAGCCGGCATAGAGCCGCGAACCGTGCAGACCCGCATGTTCGAGCGCCAGCAGGTTGTGGCAGGCACTGACACCGGAGCCGCACATCGCGACGTGCTCGTGCGCCGCCCGCCCGCCCAGCGTCTCTAGCCAGCGGCGCCGCAGCTCGGCGGCGGGCAGGAAGCGGCCGCGCTCGTCGAGGTTGCGCGCAAAAGGGTGGTTCAGCGCACCGGGTACATGGCCGGCAACGGGATCTATGGTTTCGTTGTGGCCGGCGAAGCGGTCAGCCGCGCGAGCGTCGCTGAGCCGGATCACGCCAGCTGCGAGCGCACCGAGCACGAAATCGGCGTCGACGACGCGCGCATCGTCTGGGCGCGCGACGAGGTCGCCGGGTGCGCGCGTGACGATCTCGCGGGTCAGCTCGCCGCCGGCCGCGGACCACGCCAAGAGGCCGCCATCGAGCACGGCGACGCGCTCGTGGCCGAGCCAGCGCAGCAGCCACCAAGCGCGCGCTGCGAACATCCCGTTACCCTGATCGTAGGCAACGACCTGTGTGTCGCGGCCGATACCCCAAGAGCGCGCGCGCGAAGCGAGTCGTTCGGGCCCGGGCAGCGGATGCCGTCCGGTCGTGGGACCGACCGGTCCCGACAGATCCCGGTCGAGATGAGCGTACTGCGCGCCGGGTAGATGACCTTCGAGGAAGACCTGCTCGCCCCAGCCCGGATTCGCAAGATCGAACCGGCAGTCGAGCAGCACCCAGCCGGCCGGGTCGGTCACGGCTGCCAGTGCATCGGCCTCGATCAGCGTCGTGTACGTCTCCATAGCGCGAATTCTCCGCGCGATGCCTTGCCGATACAATCTTCCCATGACAATCGATGTCTGGTGGGGCAGCGGCAGCCCATACTCGTGGCGAGTGCTGCTTGCGCTCGAGCACAAGCGACTGCCCTACCGCGGCCACCTGCTGCAGTTCTCGAAGCAGGAACATCAGTCGCCACAGATGCTGGCGATGAATCCGCGCGGCCGGCTGCCAGTGCTCAGGGATGGCGACTACGTCGTGTTCGAGTCGGTGGCGGTGTTGCACTACCTCGATCGCAAGTATCCGGAGCCGCCCATCTTCGGTCGCTCTGCCGAGGAGGCGGGCGTGATCATCCGCGTGATCGAGCCGGCGACGCGTGCCGCGTCCAAGAAGAGCCGGGCCAAGTCC
>CAZAWM010000022.1:2802-3900 GCA_964488605.1 uncultured Steroidobacteraceae bacterium
GCGTGATCGAGGAGTTCCAGGCCTACACCGAGGAACATCTAATGAGGATCTGCCGCGGCTTGCTGACGGGCAGCGCGGATCCGCACTCCGACCCGATCACCGAAGCGATGCACGTCGTCGCGCGCGAGGCGCGCACGATCGAGATGCGTCTGTCGAAAGGGGACTGGATCGTCGGCGACGACTATTCGGCGATCGACATGGTGATCTTCCCGGCGATCCAGTTGCTGCGCCGGGCGCTCGAGCGGCCGGGCGCCGCCGAACTCGCGCGTCGCTTCCTGCCGATCGAGGTCAACTACCCGGCATTGGGCCGCTGGCTCGCGCGCATCGAGGCGCTACCAGGCTACGAGCGAACCTATCCGCCGCACTGGCGTGCGCCCTGAGTGCACGCCCAGCGCCGCTGGCGACTGCGGGACAGCGTTGCTAATCTTCGCCGCGCCGCGGATGCCCCGCGCCGCCACTCGAGATCCACTCAGCACGCGAGACGATCATGACCGAACACAAGATCCACGTCGATTTCCCCGGCCGAATTCTTTTTGTCGGATTCGGTAGCATCGGTCAGGGTATCTTGCCACTGATCCTGCGCCACATCGGAATCCCGAAGGATCGCATCAGCATCGTCGCCGCCGATGACCAGGGGCGCGCATGCGCGGATCACTTCGGCATCAAGTTCGTGCGTGAGACGCTGACGCGCGAGAATGTCCGCCGCATCCTCGATCCGATGCTCGGTCGCGGCGACTTCCTGCTCAATGTCTCGGTCGACGTGTCGTCGGTCGCGCTGATCAAGTTCTGCTGGGAGAAGGGCGCGATGTATCTCGACACCTGCATCGAGCCGTGGCCCGGCGGGTACACCGACCCGGGGGTACCGGCCGCGCGGCGCACGAACTACGCCCTGCGCGAGGAGGCGCTGGCACTGCGCAAGGGGAACCTGCAGGCCCCGACGGCCGTTCTCACGCACGGCGCGAATCCCGGTCTGGTGTCGCATTTCGTCAAGCGCGCATTGCTCAACATCGCTGCCGACACGGGCTACGCCCTCGAGTCCGAGCCGACGACGCGCGAGGACTGGGGCCGCATGGTCGATGCGTTCGGGTCGCAATTCGG
>CAZAWM010000022.1:3910-22846 GCA_964488605.1 uncultured Steroidobacteraceae bacterium
ACTCGGGATCCGGACCATCCACATTGCCGAGCGCGACACCCAGGTCACGCCCCTGCGAAAGAGACCCAACGAGTTCGTCAACACCTGGTCGGTGGACGGTTTCGTCAGCGAGGGCTCGCAGCCGTCCGAGATCGGCTGGGGTACGCACGAACGGAACTTCCCTCGTGACGGCAGACGCCACGAATCCGGCTCGCAGGCAGCCATCTACCTGACGCAGCCGGGCTGCGCGACGCGGGTACGCACCTGGACGCCGCGCGCCGGCCACTTCCACGGCTGGGCCATCACGCATGGCGAGTCGATCTCGATCGCCGACTATTTGACCGTCCGCGAGCACAATCAGGTCGTCTACCGGCCGACCGTGCACTACGCCTACCACCCGTGCGACGATGCGGTGCTGTCCCTGCACGAGTTCTGCGGCCGTAACTACATCCTTCAGGACGCCAAGCGCATCCTGCTCGACGAGATCTCCCCGGGCGGCGTCGATGAGCTTGGCGTGCTGCTCGCCGGGCACGAGCGCAACGCGTATTGGTACGGCTCGCAGCTCAGCATCGACGAGGCCCGTGAGCTCGTGCCATTCAACAGCGCGACGAGCCTGCAGGTCACGGTGGCGGCGCTGGCGGGGATGGTCTGGGCCATCGAGAATCCGAATCACGGCGTCACCGAGCCGGAAGAGATGGACTGGAAACGCTGCCTCGAGATTTGCATGCCCTACCTCGGGCCGGTGGTCGGCGAGTACACCGAGTGGACGCCGCTGACCGAGCGCGAGCGACTGTTTCCCGAAGACGTCGACAAGAACGATCCCTGGCAGTTCAAGAACGTCCGCGTCGTCTGATCCGCGCCGCGGCGGTAATCGTGCGTGGCGGCCGCGCTCTGCGGCCCTCCTCGTATTCGATGGCCGTGATCACGAACCGTCGACGGCCCTCCGGCAGGGCGACTACCACTTCCTCGTCGAGCGCGCGGCGCAGCAGGGCCTGCGCGAGGGGCGCGTCCATGCTGATGTAGTCGGGCGCCATGTCGAACTCGTCGGGCCCGACGATACGATAGCGGCGCGAGGCGCCCTGCTCGTCCTCGAGCGTCACCCAGGCGCCGAAATAGACTCGGCGGCGATCGGCGGGCGGCTTGTCGACGACGACCATGCCCTCGAGCCGCGTGCGCAGGAAGCGCACGCGGCGGTCGATCTCGCGCAGGCGGCGCTTGCCATAGGTGTACTCGGCGTTCTCCGACCGGTCGCCCTGAGCGGCGGCCTCGGCGACGGCCTGGGTCACACGCGGACGCTCGACCCGCCAGAGCTCATCGAGCTCGGCACGCAGGCGAGCGAGCCCGGCGGGCGTGATGAACTGTGAACCAGGTCTCGCGGGTGGCCGATAGCGGGTCATCGGGGCGCAATTATGCGGCGCCGATGGCTGGAACTGTGGCTGGCCTCACGGTCGGCTGCGGCGGCCCTGCCTAGGCTGTACGCCCATGGCGACCAAGTACTTCACGCAATTCGTCACCTCGGGGCGGGAGCACCGCCAGGACAGCGAGTGGAGCGGCGTGGTCGAGCTGAACCTGCCACTCGAAGGCCGGGCAGGTGCGCAGCGCGAACTGCGGCGGCTGCTGGCCGAGAACTTCGAGCTGGATTTCGAGGACATCCGCATCCTGCACTGGGCCAGGCTTCACTGAGGACGATCGGCTGCACGAATCCCCTAGCGGACTTCCTTCCCTTCATCGAGAGTCCGCACTTCTGACCCCGGTCCCGCAAGGTCCGGGGTTTTTTTTCTCCGGCGCCGCCCCCATGATGTGGTCCTGACCGGCGAGGACCGCCGCAGGCGGTCCCGCGGATCGATCGATGGAGGACTTCATGCGTATACGAATCCTAACTGCGATGGCCGTCGCGGGCCTGGGCCTTTCCGGCTGCGGGTACAACACACTGCAGACCCAGGACGAAGCGATCAAGGCAGCCTGGTCAGAGGTGGTCAACCAGTATCAGCGTCGCGCCGACCTGATTCCGAACCTCGTCAACACGGTCAAGGGGTATGCCGCACAGGAGGAGCGCGTGCTCGTCGGCGTCACCGAGGCGCGTGCCCGCGCGACCTCGATCCAGGTCACGCCCGAGGTGCTCAACGACCCCGAGGCACTGCGCCGATACCAGGCCGCCCAGGGCGAGCTGACTGCTGCGCTGAAGAGCCTCATTGCCGTCAGCGAGAATTACCCGCAACTGAAGTCGGATCAGAATTTTCGCGACCTGCAGGCCCAGCTCGAGGGCACCGAGAATCGCATTGCGGTCGCGCGCAACCGCTATATCGAGGCCGTGCAGGCCTACAACGGCACGGTGCGCCGCTTCCCGACCAACCTGACGGCCATGCTGTTCAATCACGAGGTGAAGCCGAATTTCACCGTCGAGAACGAGGCCGAGATCGCGCGGCCCCCCACGGTCGATTTCGGCACCCCGAACAGTGCCGCACCCGCGCCCGCCTCACCCTGAGCGACGGGGAGCCGCCGCGACCGCACGGCTTGGTGCCGCGGCGCTGCTGATCCTGTCTTTCGCCGCCGCTGTAGAGGCACAGGCGCTACGGCCCGTACCTCCCTTCGAGGCACGGGTCACGGATCTGACGGGCACGCTGACTGCAGCGGACCAGGCCGCGCTCGAGCAGAAGCTCGCGGATTTCGAGCGGCGCAAGGGGGCGCAGATCGCGGTCCTCATCGTCCCATCCACGCAACCCGAGACGATAGAGCAGTACTCGATCCGGGTCGTCGACGCCTGGAAGCTTGGACGCGCGCAGCCGGACGACGGTGCGTTGCTGCTGGTCGCCCGCGACGACCGTACGCTGCGCATCGAGGTCGGTCGCGGTCTCGAGGGCGTGCTGACCGACCTCGTGGCCAAACGCATCGTGGCCGATATCATCGTCCCGCAGTTCCAGCGTGGCGATTTCGCCGGCGGCGTCACCGCTGGCGTCGACCAGATGATCCGCGTGATCGACGGCGAGCCGCTGCCGGAACCCGATCAGGGCTGGGAGGGGCGGGCGGCACAGTTCGAGGATCTCCTCCCGGTGCTGTTCTTTGCCGTCGTGTTCGGCGGTGTCGTGCTGCGCGCGATATTCGGTCGAGCGCTCGGTTCGCTGGCGACGGGAGGCCTCGCGGGTCTGATCGCTTGGCTGCTGACGCAGCTCGTCGCCGTCGCGGCGATCGCCGGTATCGCCGCGCTCGTGCTTTCGTTGATGATGGGCTTCGGCGGCGGCCGCTGGTCGAGCCGTGCGCACCGCAGTGGCTGGGGCGGCGGCGGTTTCGGCAGCGGTGGCTTCGGCGGTGGACTGGGCGGTGGCGGCTTCCGCGGCGGCGGGGGCGGCAGCTTCGGCGGGGGCGGCGCTTCGGGACGCTGGTGAGGCGAGAGGCATGGATCTACGGCGCTTGCTTCGACATCTGATCGCCACGCGCTGGCGCACGCGCCAGCGTTTCCCGCCGGAGCTGCTCGCGCGTATCGAGCAGACGATCACCGACGTCGAGGCACGGCATGGCGGCGAGCTGCGCTTTGCCGTCGAGACGGCGTACGAGCTCGACGAACTCTGGGCCGGTCTGTCGCCGCGTGAGCGCGCGCTGCAGGTGTTCGGCCTGCTCGGCGTCTGGGATACGGCCGAGAACAACGGTGTGCTCATCTACGTCGCGATGGCTGACCGCGACGTCGAGATCGTCGCCGACCGCGGCATCGCCGCGCGTGTCCCGCAGCCGGAGTGGGATGCCGTCTGCCACGTGATGGAAGACCATTTCCGCGCGGGACGATTCGGCGACGGCGCGATCGATGGCATCGAGGCCGTCGGTCGGCTGCTGGCACGCCACTTTCCGCCGCCCGGGCGTGGTCGCGACGAGCTGCCGAATCAGGCGATCCTGCTCTGAGACCAGCAACGCGCCAGGTCGCCAAGAGGCGGCAGCGCATTGCGGGTGCTGGCTGCAGCGCTGCCGCATCGATGCCATAATCGACCGACCATGACGCGCACCGGCCTTGTCGCGCCCCTGGCGCTCGTCCCGCTCCTTGCCACACTGTCCGGCTGCTCGCTACTTGCGGGGCCATGGTCGCCGCAGCCCTCGTCGGCGCCGGTCGCGCCGGCTCAGCCGCTCGACCCTCCGCCCGTCGCGACCCATCGGTTCGAAATCGACCATCAAAAGGACGACCTCATCGGCGTCGTACAGGTCACGAGGGCGCGTAAGGAAGATACGCTGTCCGACATCGCGCGGCGCTTCAACATCGGCTACGAAGAGATTGTCCGCGCCAATCCCGGCGTCGACCCCTGGCTCCCCGGCGAGGGTCGCGAGATCGTGATCCCGACGCAGTATCTGCTGCCCAACGCGCCGCGCGAGGGCGTGGTGATCAACGTCGCCTCGATGCGTCTGTACTACTACCCGAAGCGCAGGCCTGGCGAGCAGCAGGTCGTCTATACGCACCCGATCGGCATCGGCAAGGTCGGCTGGGCCACCCCCGAAGGCACGACGCGTGTGGTGCGCAAGGCCAAGGATCCGGTCTGGCGCCCAGGACCCGGGGTACGTGCCGAGCACGAGAAGAACGGCGAGATCCTGCCGGCGGTCGTGCCGCCGGGTCCGGACAATCCGCTCGGCACGCGCGCGCTGTACCTCGGCTGGCCGCAATACCTGATCCACGGCACCAACAAGCCCTACGGCGTCGGCCTACGTTCGAGCCATGGCTGCATCCGGATGTATCCGGAAGACGTCGAGATGATCTACGAGTACGTCCAGACCGGCGACAGGGTCACGGTCGTGAACCAGCCGTTCGTGTTCGGCTGGCACGACGGCCAGCTGTACATGCAGGCCTTCGACGTGCTCGAGGACGACCCGCGCGACTGGAAGAAAGCGCAGAGGCGCCTGCTGTCGCGCTCGCTCGCGAACCGGATCCAGAAAGAGCTCGAGGCCCGCAACCAGGCGGTCAACTGGGAGCTCATTTCGAAGTTCGCGCATGATCCGCGCGGCATCCCGGTGTCGGTATCGCGGGCCGATGCGAGCATCGAGGCCATAGTCGCGGCGGCGCCGCGCGTTCAGAACCGCGTGCCCGACGGCGCGACCTGGGACGGTAAGTCCAGCCTGCCCGCCGACGATGCCACGATGCGTGCCGTCTTCGCCGACGACGTGCGCGAGCCAGCGGCTGCGCCGACTTCCGGCAGCGCGAGCAGGCCCGCTCGTTTCGGCTCGGCGACGCGCTGAGGGATCCATGTACGCTCGAGCGCGGACGCTGGCGGCCACTGCGGTCGTGGCCGCACTGACCCTCGGCAGCGTCAGCGCGGCCGGCGCTGTTGCGATGCCTTCGGATGCCGTCGCGGATCTCGAGTCGCGCCGCGACTACCACTCGTTTGCCAACACGGCGCAGATGCAGGTGCGCCACCTCGATCTGTCGCTCGACGTCGACTTCGACGCGCACCGACTCTCCGGCGTGGTCGATCTCGAGGTCGAGCGACGCGACGACACCGCTGCGACGCTGGTGCTCGATACCCGTGACCTCGTCGTGCGACAGACCTGGCTCGTCAGCCAAGACGGTCGTCTCGAGAGCACTGCGTTCGAGCTCGGGGCGCCGGTGGGCACGCTCGGCGAGCCGCTCGTGGTGCGGGTGCCGACCGGCGCGATTGGCAGCCGCTACCGTGTTCGGATTTCGTACCAGACACGCCCCCAGGCTTCCGGTCTGCAGTGGCTCGAACCCGCGCAGACGGCCGGTCGCAGTCACCCTTTCCTGTACTCGCAGTCGCAGGCGATCCATGCGCGCTCGTGGATTCCGCTGCAGGATACTCCGCAGCTGCGCGTGACCTACTCGGCGCGCGTACACGCGCCGCCGGGCCTGCGCGCGGTCATGAGCGCCGAGAACCCGCCGGGTCCGACGGAGGGCGGCTGGTTCTCGTTCCGGATGCCGCAGCCCGTGCCCTCGTACCTGATTGCGCTCGCGGTCGGCCGGCTCGAGTATCGCGCGCTCGGACCGCGGACCGGGATCTACGCCGAGCCACTGCTGATCGAGCGCGCAGCGCGTGAGTTCGCCGACACCGAGGCGATGCTCGAGGCCTGCGAGCGCCTGTTCGGCCCGTATCGCTGGGAGCGTTACGACATGCTGGTGCTGCCGCTAGCGTTCCCTTACGGCGGCATGGAGAACCCACGGTTGACGTTTCTGACGCCGACCCTCCTTGCTGGCGACCGCAGCCTGGTCTCGCTGATCGCCCATGAACTCGCGCACAGCTGGTCGGGCAACCTCGTGACCAATGCGACGTGGCGCGACTTCTGGCTCAACGAGGGATTTACGGTCTTCCTCGAGCGACGCATCCTCGAGGCTCTCTACGGAGAGAAGCGCCGCGAGATGGAAGACGTGCTCGGCCTGCAGTCGCTGCGCCGCGACCTTGCCGTGCTTGCGCCGCGTGACCAGATGCTCGCGGTCGACCTGCGCGGGCGCGATCCCGATGACGCCTTCAGCGACGTTCCCTACGAGAAGGGGCGGCTGTTCCTGGGATGGCTCGAGGCGCGCGTCGGCCGCGAGCCGCTGGAGCGGTTCCTGCGCGAATACTTCGATGCGTTCGCGTTCCGCTCGGTGACGACCGAGGAGTTCCGCGCGCACCTCGAGCGCGAGCTGCTCGCCTCGAGGCCGGGCACGGTGCGCGCCGCCGAACTCGACGCCTGGCTCTACTCACCGGGTCTGCCCGACTTCGCCGTGCTGCCGCGTTCGGAGGCGTTCGCATCCGTCGATGCGGCGCGCACCGGTTGGCTCGATGGCCAAATCGCGCTCGCGGCGCTGCCGGCGCGCGCTTGGAGCACGTTCGAGTGGCTGCACTTCCTCGACAACCTGCCCTCTGTCGTGCCGCCCGAGCGCCTCGCCGAGCTCGATACCGCGTTCGGACTGACGGCGACTGGCAACGCCGAGATAGCTCACAGCTGGCTGCGCGTCGCGATCCGCAATAGCTACGCTCCAGCCTGGCCGCGGCTCGAGGAGTTCCTGTTGACCATCGGACGACGCAAGCTGATCCGGCCGCTATACGAGGACCTGATGCGTACGGCCGACGGCGCGCGCTTCGCGCGCGAGGTGTACGCGCGCGCACGATCCGGGTATCACCCGATCGCAGTGGCCACGCTCGATCCGATCGTGCGCGGCGCGCCCGCGCCTCAGAGGTAGGTCAGTCGCTGTGTTACCCTGTGCGCGGATCGCACAGGGTGGATCGTGGTCGCGAGCATTCTCTCCGGCATACAGATCGCTGAGCAGAATGGCCCAGGCGCCGCGATCGCGCCGGCCTCCACGGATGTCGCCGCATTCGTCGGCCGCACGCTGAAAGGACCAGTCAACGAGCCGGTCGTCGTCACCGATTTCGCGGGTTTCCAGCGCGTCTTCGGCGGCCTTTGGCAGCCCTCCACCTTGTCCTACGCGGTGGAGCAGTTCTTCGAGAATGGCGGCAGCAAGGCGGTGATCGTGCGCGTCGTCAACGGCGCGCGGCCGCCGACCCTGTCGCTCGGAACGCGGGTGGCGCCGCTGCGCCTCGCGGCGCTCTCCCCAGGCACGCGCGAGTACCTGCGAGCAGCCGTCGACTACGATGGCATTGGCGACAACGAGCCGGATCGTTTCAATCTCATCGTGCAGCGGGTTCGCGGCCCAGGGTCCGAACTGGTCGAAGACCAGGAGATCTTCCGCAGAGTGTCGGTCCGACCGGGCTCCAGGCACTGGCTGCCGCTCGCGCTGACCGATTCGCGGTTGGTGCGGCTGGTCGGCGAGCCGCCCTCGGAGCGGCCGCCGGTCACACCACCGTCGAATCCGGCCGACATGGTCGGCTACGTCTCCGTCGGCAACGATGGCGATGACGGCGCGCCTCTGAGCGATTACGACATCATCGGTTCCTCACAGGCTGGTACGGGCCTGTTCGCGTTGCGTGCCGGCCCGCCCTTCAACATGCTGTGCATCCCGCCGCTGTCGCGCGAGCAGGACGTCGGGCTCAGCACCTGGCTCGTCGCGGGGCGCTTCTGCCGCGGGCGGCACGCGCTGCTGATCGTCGATCCACCGCGGGACTGGCAGAGCGGCGCGGCAGCCATCGACGGCATGTGGTCATGGCCTTACCGCGCTGACAACGCGGTCATGTACTTTCCTCGGCTGCTGGCCATGGATCGCCTGCGGGGGCGCATCGAGGCGTTCGCGGCCTGTGGCGCCGTGGCCGGGCTGCTGGCGCGCGCCGATTCGGCGCGGGCGCCATGGAGTCCGCTCGTGCGCGATGAGGTACCGCTGCGGTCGGGCCTTCGGCCCGCATGCGTCGTGGCGGAGGGCGAGCGCGCCAGGCTCGCGCAGTTCGGCGTCAACGTGCTCAGCGCCGTGCGGCTGGCGCATGCGGGGCTCGACACGGCCCGAACGCTCGCCGCCGGCAACGCCAGCGCGACCGACTGGCGTTATCTCGGGCCGCGCAGGCTCGCGTTCTTCCTCGCCCAGTCTATCGGGGCGGGCACGCGCTGGATGCCGTTCGAGCGCAACGGACCGGCGCTCTGGCAGCGGGCGCGCGCCCAGGTGGAGGCCTTCCTGGCCGCGCTCGATGCCGAGGGGGCCTTCCCGGCATCACTTCCCGGCGACGGTTACTTCGTAATCTGCGACGAGCGGCTCAACGACCCGCGTGAGCCCGGCGTGCGGCTGCTATTCGGCTACGCAGGCTCGCGCGAGGGAGAGATGCACTCGTTCCTGGTGACGCACTGCGGCGGCGAGACCACGGTCCGTGCCGTCGCCGCCAATCGCTATGCGACCTGCGCGCGCCGCGTAGAGCAGGAGATCGAGACCTCTCTGCAGCACGGGCTCGCCGCGCGCTGATTCTTCACTCCTTGCGCGGCCGCGTGTCGCCGCGCGGCGTTACGTGCATCGTGATCACGGCGCGAGCGATTTCGATACCCTTGCGGTCAACCACCGTCACAGGGACAGCGACGTTCTGGGCCCCGGCCCATTCGTTGCGGTCGAGGCGGGCAGTGGCGACGAGCGCCGTCTCCGCGGGCTTGAGGTACTCGATCGTCATGCCGCGCGGTATCCAGCGCATGGTCGGCGGCAGGCTGACCTCCGTGACCATGCCGGCCGCAAGCTCACATAGATTGCCGATGGCGATCGCATGGATCGTGCCGGCATGGTTCTCGACCGCGCGCCGCCGCTGCATGCGGACCCGGCAGAGTGCCGGCGCGAGTTCGAGAAATTCGGGGGCAATGCTGCGAAAATAAGGTGCCCGTCGGCAGACTGCCCGCGCGAACAGCCAGCGACCGAGTGGCGAGGAAGCGGCCTGTCGCCAGCGGTGCAGCACCGGGCTGACCGGTGCGGTCTGCGTGAGACTGAGCCAGTCGAGCTGGCGGCGTTCGGCCGTGGATGGATCGATGACGGGCACCTGCGAGTTCGCTCCGGGGAATCCCCGAAGCTTGGGCACTCTAGTGGACCGCAGTGCGGCGTTCAACAGCCGTGCTCGAGCCGCTTCGTGCACAATGCGTGGACCGTTTCACCGAAAGCCCCTCATGGCCCGTCCGCACATCGAGTTCATCCATGCGCAGCAGCTGCCCTGGCAGCCGGCGCCGATTCCCGAGGCTCCCTGGCGCGACCTAAGCGTGAAGGTGCTCAGCCGCGATCCGGCCAGTGGCGCATGCTCGCTGATCGTCGAGCTGCCGGCGGGTTTCTGCGCGCGCGGCACTCCCGAGCACCGGCCCCTCGAGTTGTACGTACTCGACGGCGGTTGCCGCATCGCGGATGAGTCGCTGCGTCTCGACGCCTATGCCGATTTTCCCGCTGGACGCGCAGAGATCGACATCGCCACCGACCAGGGCGCCGTGCTGCTGGCTTTCCTCGGCGACCGCCCCGCACCAGGCTCGGACGCTCAGCCGTCCCCGCCGCGGATCCTCGACACCCACGAGATGGCCTGGACGCGGCAGGACATCGATCCGGCCGTGCAGTTCTTGAATCTCTCACACAAGGTGCTGCGTCACGATCCGGCCACCGGCGAGAAGACCTTGCTGCTTTCGACCGGAGCGCAGGCGCATCCGCGCAACTGGCGCGAGGCGCAGTTGCTGCATCATTGCGTCGAAGAGATGTACCTGCTCGGTGGCGACATCATCGGTGAACGCGGTGTCATGTACGAGGGCGCCTATTTCTGGCGCCCGGCGGGTATCTGGCATGGTCCGTTCGGATCGCGGCGCGGCAGCCTCGCGCTGATCCGCTTCGCTGCGGGGCATCATCACAACGTCTGGTCGGATCAGGTGCGCGAGTTTTCGCTGACCCCCGCGTACGCTCCGGCGCTGCCACCGGAACTGGCCGCTCGCGCCGCCCAGCCCTGGCTGCCCCGGAGCTACTGACATGCCCCGCAGACCGCCACGCGTTCCTGTCGCGCGTCACGTCGTCTTCTCCCACGGACTCGAGTCCGGGCCGTGGGGCCGAAAGATCGCCGCGCTAGCGCCGATCGCCGAGGCCGAGGGCTTCGAGGTCGATTCGGTGGACTACCGGGGCATCGACGATCCTGCGGCGCGCGTGACCAAACTGATCGAGAGCTGCAAGGACAAGGCGGGCGAACTCGTGCTCGTCGGATCGAGTCTCGGCGGCTACGTCGCCACGGCTGCCGCCGGCGCGCTGCACGCGCGCGGTTTGTTCCTTATGGCGCCGGCGCTCTACATGCCGCAGCTGCCGCCGCTGCGCATCGGGCGGCTCGACTGCGTGGTCGCGGTCGTACATGGCTGGTACGACGAGGTAATCCCGGTCGAGCACAGCGTCCGCTTTGCGACCGAGAACAAGGCCGATCTGCACGTCATCGCCGGCAACCACGATCTGCGGGCGCAGCTGCCAGCCCTGAAGAGCCTGTTCGAGTACTTCCTGATCTCGTTCGAACTGCTGCCGGAGCGCCGCACGCGCTGAACCGACTCTCGTGTGCCGGTTCAGGAGCGATTGCGTATCGCGCGAGCGGCGATGCGGTCGACGAGGGTGGGCGCGACGAGCCGCAGCCAGCGCCCGAAGCGTCCCCGCCACGACGTGATCAGCAAGCGGCGGCGCTCGAGCATGGCCCCATGGATCAGTTCGGCGCAGCGTTCCGCGCTCATGATGCGCGACTCCCGCATCGGACTCGCGCCGAGAGCTCGCCCGTCGGCGCCGAGTGCACGGCGGTGAATCTGCGAGACGACGAAGTCCGGCGCGACGATGGAGACGTCCACGCCGCTGCCGGCGAGCTCGATACGCAGCGACTCGAAGAAGCCAATCATGGCGTGCTTGCTCGCTGCGTAGCCAGTGCGCTCGGGCACGCCGGTCAGGCCGGCGACGCTTGCTATCGCAACGATCAATCCTCGGGAGGCGCGCAGCGCTGGCAGCGCCGCGGCCGTGAGCCGGGCCGAGGCGAGGTAGTTGATCCGCATTAGCCGCTCGAGGACCTCGAGGTTCTCGAGTGCCTCGAAGCGAGACCACATCGTGATGCCGGCGTTGTTGACCAGCACGTCGAGTGCTCCGAAGCGCGTCGTGGCGGCGGCGATGACCTGCTTCGCGATCGTCGCGTCGTCGAGATCGGCAGGCACAGCGAGGGCATCGCCGCCAAGCGCCGTGCACTCGCCGCAGAGCGAGCGCAGCCGATCCGCGCTGCGGGCCACCAGCGTCAGTCGCGCGCCGTCGCGCGCGAGGCGTAGCGCGAGCGCGCGACCGATGCCCTCGGACGCGCCCGTGAGGACCACCGACTTGCCCGCGAAGCTGCCCATGAAATGCCGACCCCCCAGCCGCTACACTGTGCCGTGGACCATCGTCTCCGAATGTTAACTGCCCCACGCCGATGAATACGCTGCTGCGTCATCTGCTGGCACCCTGGGTCCGCGCCGATATCCGTCCGGAGGGGTGGCGTGAACGCCTCGCTGAGGGCCAGGCCGCGCCGATCTGCTATGTTCTAGAGCGTCGCAGTCGCGCCGATCTCGTCGTGCTGCAAAATCTGTGCGAACGAGAAGGGCTGCCAGCGCCCGATGCGCGTCTGGCCGTCCCCGGGCGCGAAGCGGGCCGTGCCTTCCTGCCGCTGTTGCAGCCGCGGGGTCTGTGGGACTCGCGTATCGATCGGCGCCCGTCGCCGCTGCTGCTGCAGCTGATCGAGGGCGTGCGCGCCGATCGGGCGTTCGACGTTCGGCTGCTGCCGGTCGCCGTCTACTGGGGGCGCGCGCCGCAGAAGGAGGGCTCCTGGCTGAGGCTGCTGCTGGCCGAGAACTGGCTGTTCACGAGCTGGCTGCGCAAGCTGTTGACCGTGGTGATCAACGGGCGCTTCACGCTGGTCGAAATCGGCGATCCGATCAGTCTGCGAGGCGCGCTTGCGGCCAACGCGCCGTCGCGCAGCGAGGCGCTGCGGCTCGCCCGGGAGCTGCGCGCCCGTTTCCGCCGTCAGCGGGCCGCGCGCATCGGTCCCGACCTCTCGCACCGTCGCACCATCGTTGCACGGGTGCTGCGAACGCGCGCCGTGCGCGCGGCAGTAGCGCAGGAGATGCGCGAGCGACGCCAGTCGCGGCGCGCTGCGTTGCTGACTGCGCTGCGCTATGCCAACGAGATCGCCGCCAATTACTCGCATCCCTTCGTGACCTTCATGGAAAGGCTGCTGACGCGGTTGTGGAATCGCCTCTACGACGGCGTGGAATTCGCACACGTCGAGACCCTGCGCGACGCCGCGCGCGACCGCGAGATCGTCTACGTGCCCTGCCATCGCAGCCACATGGATTACCTGCTGCTGTCCTATGCAATCTACCGGCAGGGTTACGCGATCCCGCACATCGCTGCCGGCATCAACCTCAACCTGCCGATCGTCGGCCGGTTCCTGCGCAAAGGCGGAGCGTTTTTCATTCGGCGCAGCTTCGCGGGCAACGCGCTCTACACGGTCGTGTTCATGAAGTACCTCGCCGCGATCATGGCCCGCGGTCACTCCATCGAGTACTTCATCGAGGGCGGGCGCTCGCGGACCGGCCGGCTGCTGAAACCGAAGACCGGCATGCTGTCGATGACCGTGCGCAGCTATCTGCGCGACCCCAAGCGTCCCGTGACCTTCCTGCCGGTCTACTTCGGCTACGAGCGCATCGTCGAGATCAACTCCTACATCAGCGAGCTATTGGGGAGACCGAAGCAGAAGGAGAGCTGGCTCGATCTGCTGCGCGCGCTGCGCGTACTGCGCGAGAAGTTCGGTCGAGTGCACGTCAATCTCGGCGAGCCGATCGATCTCGACCCCCTGCTCGACCAGCACTCGCCTGACTGGCGCATGCAGCATTTCGACGACGATACGCGCGCCGGCTGGGTCAGCAGGGCCGTCAGCGATCTCGCGGGCCGCATCATGCGTGGTATCAACGCCGCCGCCGCCGTCACGCCCATCAATCTGATCGCGGTGACCATGCTCGCCTCTCCACGCCAGACCATGGTCGAGACCGATCTCGTGCGACAGATCGATCTTTATCTGGCGCTCCTGCGCTCGGCTCCATATGCGGAGCGCGTCACGGTCGCCGCGCGCTCGGGTGCCGAGACGGTCGCGTACGGCGAAGCGATGCAGATTCTGCAGCGCGTGCCGCACCGCCTCGGCGACCTGATCAGGCTGTCCGACCAGAACGCCGTTCTGATGGCCTGGTATCGCAACAACGTGCTGCACCTGTTCGCCTTGCCGTCGCTGATCGCCTGTGGGTTCATCAGCAACGCCGTGCTGCGTACCGAGGACATCCAGCGACTGGTCTGGCGCGTCTATCCATACGTATCGTCGGAGCTGTTCCTGCGCTGGGCCGAATCCGAGGTCAGCGCTGTCGTCGACCGGACGCTCGCTGCACTGGGCGAGCTCGGTGTACTCGAGCCGGTGGACGGTGGCGCGGCTTGGCGTCGTCCGCAACCGACCTCGGCGCGCGCGATCCAGTTGTCGCTGCTTGCGCAGGCGACGATCCAGACGATCGAGCGCTACTACCTCGCGATCGCACTGCTACGTCAGGCTGGCAGTGGCCAGATCGGCGCGAAACCGCTTGCGGAGCGATGCCAGGCGATGGCCCAGCGCATCACGATGCTCTACGGGTTCAACTCTCCGGAATTCTCCGACCGCGCGCTGTTCGAGACTTTCATCGACCAGCTGCTCGAGCGCGCTGTCGTGCGCAGCGATTCGGCCGGCCATCTCGTGTTCGACGAGGTACTCGACCGCGTTGCAGCCGATGCCGAGCTCGTACTCTCGGAACAGATTCGACACAGCATCCTGCAGGTCACGCACTTCTGATTTTGCAGCGCAAGATGCAAGCGTCCCGGGACAATCTATCGACCCGGTGCGTATCGACGCGCTGATATACTCGAGCGAAGCAGAACGAGCGCCGGCCGGCACGGTACAGACCGGCCCCGAGCGCCCTGGGGAGAGATCATGACCAACACGCGCGGCGCCCGTCCCACCGGCTGGGCCATCGTAGCCATTGGCAGCGCGGCGCTAGGGCTGTCCGGCCTTGCCGAGGCGATCGACTTTCAGAGCGAGTCGGGCACCTGGTCGGGCAGCTGGGACACGACGCTCTCATACGGACAGGCCTGGCGCGTGCAGTCGCGCGACTGCAATCTGGTCGCGATCGCCAATGGTGGCTGCGGCCGCTCGCCGAACATCGACGACGGCAACATCAACTACCCGACCGATATGTACAGCCGGGCCTTCAAGGCCGTCACGGAGCTGTCGCTGAATTACAAGAACTTCGGCGCATTCGTCCGTGGGTCCGGTTTCTACGACCTCGACGTCGCAGAAGGCAACACGGCGCGCACCGAGCTACCCGAGCCATCGAAGGACCTCGTTGAGTCTTATACCCGCCTGCTCGACGCCTTCGTCTACTCACGCTTCGATCTCGGAAGCATGCCAGCCGAGCTGCGGCTTGGTCGCCAGGCCGTCAGCTGGGGCGAGAGCACGTTCATCCAGAATGGCCTCAGTGTGCTCAACCACTTCGATGTCGCGGCCCTGCGCGTGCCGGGATCCGAGCTCAAGGAGGGCTTCCTGCCACAGGAGATGGTCAATTTCTCGTTGCAGTTCAACGAGCGGTGGAGCGCGCAGGCGGTCTACATGCTCGACTGGAATCCGACGATCCCGGAACCGGCTGGCAGCTATTTCTCGTCGAACGATTTCGCGGTGACGGGCGGCGAAAAGGTCGTGCTCGGCTTCGGTGCCTTCTCGGACCAAGGTGTCGACTTCCGGCCACTGGGCGGTTCGCTGATCCGCGATTTCCAGTCCGTGCGTCGCACTCCCGACCACAGGCCCGACAAGAGCGGGCAGGGCGGCCTTAGCGTCAAGTACTACGCCGAGAACGTCAACAACGGGACCGAGTTCGGCCTGTTCTTCCTCAACTACCACAGCCGGCTCCCGGTGATCTCGGGGCGCACCGGCAGCGCAGCGGGCATCGCAAACGCCTGGGGCGCGGCCAACGCAGTGCAGGGCACCGCGCTCGCGCTCGCCGCAGGCCTGCCGCTCGCAACCGCGATCGGGGCCGGCGCACAGGCCGGTGTCGCGGCTTCGCGCAGCAACCGGCTCGGCTTCGTCGGTGACCTCTCGCTCGCGCAGGCTACCGAGTACGCGACGATCGCGGCGCGCACGGCGCTCGCGGGCGGCAACGTCGCCGGTCAAGCCAGCAATCTCGCGACGCACGAGTACGCGAAGACCGCCAGCTACTTCGTCGAATACCCCGAGGACGTCAAGATGATCGGCGTGTCGTTCAACACGCAGATCCAACGCGGAGGCATCGCCTTGCAGGGCGAGATTACCTACCGGCAGGACGTACCGTTGCAGTACGACGACGTCGAGCTACTGTTCGCTGCGCTGACGCCGTTCGAGGCCGGGCTAGGTCTGCTCGGCGCGCTGCCTTCGATGGGCCCGGTGGTGCCGCTGTCGGCGTTCGCGCCGCCTACCTGCACGATTGCGACCTCGACGCTCAATGCCTGCAACCAGCTCGGTCGCTACGGCGTCGACCAGGAAGTGCGGGGCTGGGGGCTGCACGACACCTGGCAGGCGCAGTTCACGGCGACGAAGAGCTTCGCGAACGTGCTCAAGGCCGCGCAGATGATCGTCGTGCTCGAGGCTGCCGTCTCACACATCCCCGACCTCGAGAACAAGCTCGTCGGCGGCCCGAATGGCCGCGGCCTGCGCTACAACGGCCCGGGCACCTCGGTCAGCGGCAACGCCGAATTGCGCGGCCGACACTGCCCGAACCTGCTCCCCGCCGACTGCCTCGCGCTGAACCTCGTCGAGCCGCAGAGCCGCTTTGCCGACGCGACCTCATGGGGCTACCGGCTGGCCGGTCGCCTCGAGTATCCGGGACTCATGGGCCCCTGGAACGTCGTGCCGCGGTTCTCGTGGGCGCACGACGTGTCGGGCACGACGCCGGGTCCGGGCGGCAACTTCGTCGAGGGGCGCTATGCGCTGACGCTCGGTGTCTCGACCAATCTCCAGGCCAAATGGGAGGTCGATGCCTCCTGGACCCAGTTCGGCGGCGCCGGCCGCTTCAACGACATCAACGACCGCGACTTCGTTGCCGCCAGCGTCAAGTACTCGTTCTGAGCGGCGACCCGCCGCGGAGCTTCGACCATGTTCAGTAAAGTCCTGATCCTCTCGGCGGCGGTCTCCGCCGCGCTTGCGGTCACCGGGCCGGCCCGATCGGCGATCAGCGCACAGGAGGCGGCGCGTCTCGGCAACGACCTCACGCCGCTCGGCGGTGAGCAGGCCGGCAATGCGACCGGCACGATCCCGGCCTGGGACGGCGGCCTGACGTCGCCCGCCAAGGCAGGATTCCCGAACTTCCGCCCCGGTGGGCATCACCCCGATCCGTTCGCGAACGACCGGCCGCTGTACACGATCACGCGCGCCAACATGGCGCAGTACGCCAACCTGCTGACCGAAGGGCACAAGAAGCTGCTGCAGACCTACCCGACCTACAAGATGGTCGTGTACCCGACTCGGCGCAGCGCTGCCGTGCCGCAGCGCATCTATGACGCCACCAAGCGGATCGCCACGACGGCGCGGCTCGCAGAGGGAGGCAACGGCGTGCTCAACGCCGGCGAGGGCATCCCGTTTCCGATCCCCAAGGAAGGTGTCGAGATCTTCTGGAACCACGTGCTGCGCTACCGCGCCGACGCCGCCTCCCGTCAGATCGGGCAGGCGCCCGTGACGGCGAGCGGCAGCTACACGATGGTGAAATTCAGGGACGAGTTCTACGTCAGCTACAGCCTGCCGGGCGCGCGCTCCGAATCGCTCGACAACATCATCCTCTACTTCATCCAGGAGACGACGGCACCGGCGCGGCTTGCAGGCGAAATCCTGCTCGTACACGAGACTCTCGACCAGTCGAAGGAGAACCGCAAGGCCTGGATATACAACCCCGGCCAGCGGCGCGTGCGCCGCGCGCCGGACGTCGCGTTCGACAATCCCGGGACCAATTCGGACAACCTGCGCACCTCGGACCAGTTCGACAT
This sequence comes from uncultured Steroidobacteraceae bacterium, assembly GCA_964488605.1. Classification (GTDB taxonomy): domain Bacteria; phylum Pseudomonadota; class Gammaproteobacteria; order Steroidobacterales; family Steroidobacteraceae; genus UBA964. The sequence goes on from CAZAWM010000022.1 coordinate 21,306, forward strand.
GTATAACGGCAGTCCGCAACGCTACAACTGGCGTATCGTCGGCAAGCGCGAGATGCTGGTGCCGTACAACTCCTACAAGCTGCACTCGAATACGCTCAAGTACGCGGACATCCTGCAGAAGAACCACATCAATCAGGATCATGCGCGCTACGAACTGCATCGGATCTGGGTCGTGGATTCGGTGCTCAAGCCGGGCGTGAGCCATCTCTACAAGCGACGTACGCTCTACGTCGACGAAGACAGCTGGCAGATCCTCGCGGTGGACTGCTACGACAGCCGCGACCAGCTATATCGCGTGCAGGAAGGGCACGTCATCAACTACTACGACGTGCCGACGCTCTGGACGACGCTGGAGCTCGTGATGGACCTGTCGAACGGCCGCTACCTCGCCCTCGGTCTCGACAACGAGGAGCCGCGTACCTACGACTTCAACATCAAGCGCACGACGGCCGACTACCAGCCGAGCATGCTGCAGCGTCGCGGCGTGCGCTGAGCCGCTGAGGAGCGCGTTGATTCGCCCGGTTCGGCCGATCGCCTTGGCGCTGCTCGTCGTGGCGCCGCTGGCAACGCCGGCCGAAGCAGCGGACCGGCTCGAACGACCGGCACTCGCCGTCCCGCTCGCGGCACGGTCACTGCTGCTCGACGTCGCCCGTGCAGGTGCTCGACTCGTCGCGGTCGGCGAGCGCGGCCACGTGCTGCTGTCGGACGACGAGGGTGCGACCTGGCGGCAGGCGAAGTCAGTGCCGATGCGAACCATGCTCACCGCTGTGTGGTTCGCAGACGCGCGGCGCGGCTGGGCCGTCGGACACGACGAACTGATCCTCAACACGGCGGACGGTGGCGAGACCTGGACGCGCAGTCACTACGCTCCCGAGTCGCAGCAGCCGCTGCTCGACGTGTGGTTCGCCGATACCGAGCGCGGCATCGCCGTCGGCGCGTACGGCGCCTATTACTCGACGAACGATGGAGGCCAGACCTGGACGGGGCGCAGGTTCGCGGCCGCGCCCGCCAGGGGGGCGCTGCCGCCCGGCGTCGACGACGGTTCCACGCCCGACCATCACCTCAACCGCATCGCCGGCGCAGGCGGAAGGCTGTGGATCGCGGCCGAGGCGGGCCAGCTCTACAGGAGCGACGATGTCGGCGCGACCTGGAGCACGCTGGTTTCGCCGTACAACGGGTCGTGGTTCGGTCTGCTGCCACTGGATCGTAACTCCGTGTTCGTCTTCGGCCTGCGCGGTCATCTCTATCGCAGCAACGACGGTGGCGCGAGCTGGCGCATGCTCGACTCGGGCGTGACCGCCATGCTGACTGACGGCGTGCAACTCGACGATGGCTCGCTGGCGCTGGTCGGCCTCGCGGGTACGGTGCTGCGCTCCCGTGATGGCGGCACGACTTGGGTCGCGACGCAGCAGGAGGACCGCAGGGGGCTGTCGGCCGTCGTCGCCAGTCGCAGCGGCGCGCTGGTGACCGTCGGCGAGCGTGGCACGAGGAGGGTGCCGCGATGAGCGTACTTGCCGGAAGGATCGAGACGCTGATCTTCC
>CAZAWM010000023.1:0-22474 GCA_964488605.1 uncultured Steroidobacteraceae bacterium
AGCGGCGGCACGTCGAGGCGCAGTTTGTCGACGATGATATCGTCGAGACCCTGCTCGTGCAGCAGAATGGGAATCTTGTAGATATCGTCGGCGTCGACCGCGGAGATGACCGCGCGCTCCTCGACGTTCGTGAACAGGGCGATCTTGCGACGCTGCTCGGCCGGTAGCGGATGCTGCGCGCGGCAAAGCAGTACGTCTGGCTGGATGCCGATGCCGCGCAGCTCCTTGACCGAGTGCTGCGTCGGCTTGGTCTTGATCTCGCCTGACCCCCCGACCACGGGCACGAGAGTCAGGTGCATGTACACGCAGTTGTTGCGACCGAGTTCGACGCCGAGCTGGCGGATCGCCTCGAGGAACGGCAGCGACTCGATGTCCCCGACCGTGCCGCCGATCTCGACCATGCAGACGTCGGCATCGCCGGCCCCGAGCACGATACTGCGCTTGATCTCATCGGTGATGTGCGGGATCACCTGGACCGTGGCGCCGAGGTAATCGCCGCGCCGTTCCTTGGCGATCACGCGCTCGTAAATGCGCCCCGTCGTGAAGTTGCTGTGCCGGCCAGTGGTCGTGCGGACGAAGCGCTCGTAGTGTCCGAGGTCGAGGTCGGTCTCGGTACCGTCCTCGGTCACGAAGACCTCGCCGTGCTGGAAGGGGCTCATGGTGCCCGGGTCGACGTTGATATAGGGGTCGAGCTTGACCATCGCGACCTTGAGGCCGCGCGCCTCGAGTATCGCGCCGAGCGAGGCGGAGGCGATGCCTTTCCCCAAAGAGGAAACGACGCCACCGGTGACGAACACGAATCGAGGCATCAAGAACCCGCCGCTGGTGAGGCCCCAGGGACATCTGGACGATGACCCGTCAGCGCGACGGGCGGTCAGGGTACCAAATCGCGCTCAGAGCCTCAACGCCGGCGCGCGCTGCGGCGGCCGTGTTCGTGGTAACCGTCATGACCATGCGCATGCACCGTGCCGTCCGCATGGGCGTGCGTCGACGGATGATTGTGCCCGTCGTCGTTACGGATCCACTGATAGAGTGGCGGCTTCTCGGCGCGCAACCGGTTCGCGACCCGCTGCGCATTTTCCTCGATGTTCGTCCACGGATTGAAGTGAAAGTAGTTGACGAGGTCGCAATCGGTCCGGCCGAGCGCGATGCACCCGTGCTCGCTGGCGAAGGCACCGTGGTTGATGTAGGGCGGTCGCCAAAAGTAACCGCCCGTGGGCAGATACCCGAACTGCATCATCCACGACGTGCCCCAGATGTGATAGCTCTCTTCGGCGCAGTCGTGGTAGGAAATGTTGTCCTGCCAGAAATTCGGTGTCATGCAGTACAGGAACGTGTACGCCTTCGACACTGGATCTGCGCGCAGTACCTTGGACATGCAGCCGGGAGCGACGGCCGGATTCTTCGTGCCGAACTTCCAGCTCAGGTCCTCGTAAGCGTTGACGCTGACGAGACCCTCGCGCGCGGCCGCCGGGTGATCGGCGTCGGAAGCCTCGAAGCTCGGCTCCCCGTAGTTGAAGAAGAGCAGCGCCCGGGCCGATCTCGGCACGCGCAGGGCCGGCAGCGTCACGCCGGCCGGGACCCACAGATACTGACCGGGCCCCCAGCTCTGCTCGCCGGCCCGGATTTCTCCGTCGAGCACGAACATTTCCCATTCGGAGTAACTGAAACCGGCCGGCCGGCGCCAGCCACTCTCGAACCGGACGACCAGGGAGCAGGCACCGCTGTCGGTATCGAGGCTCAGGGTCTTGTAGTGCACGCCCCTCGGGAAGCCCGGCAGCGTGAGGCGCCGGAAAGGCGCCTCACGCTCGTCATAGGGCTCGATGTGCGGTCGGGGCATCCCTAGAACCGGTAGCTCAAACTCAGGCCATACATGCGCGGATCGGCGAGATACAAAGAGTAGGCCCGCGAATTGGCGGTACGCGGCCCAGTTCCGTCGTCGTCGGCAAACGCGATCGAGCGGATGATGGCGGTCGGCGTGTCGTCATTGGTGACGTTGCGACCCCAGAGCGCCGCCTCGAAGTTCTCGCTGCGGATGCCGAGTCGTAGGTTCAGGTTCTGGCGCGGACCGACGTAAGCAAGATTGTAGATGCTCTCGAACTGCTTGCTAGCCCGCGAATAGTCGGCGCGCAGGAACCAGTCGAAACCGCTGTCTCCGAGGGCATGACCGACGTTGCCCGTCAGGCTGAACAGATACTCGGCCTGCGCCGGCAGGCTCGTATTGAGCCCGCGAAAGTCACCGCCCTGCAGCGTGTTGACCTGACCCGGAGGCGCAGCCGGACAGTAAATGCTCTGCGTGCCCATGCCGACCGCGACCGCCTGGCAGGTTGGCGTGAACCCGGCAGTACCGTAGGCGAGAATACCTTCCAGTGCCTCGGTGGCCGTGGTTGCGCGACCAACCTTGATCTGCGTGTCGTTGATGGAGTAGGCGAGCCGGACATCGAACCAGTCGGGGATTACGACGGCCGTCGCCTCGAGCTCCATGCCCTTGATCTCGGTTTCACCGGCGTTGACGGTCAGACGGATCAGCTGCGTGTTGCCGCCACACTCGCCCGGCTGCAGCACACCTGCATACTCCTGTTCCGACCAGTCGATCTTGTACACCGCGGCCTGGAAGGTCACGCGGCGATCGAACAGGCGACCCTTGAGGCCGAGCTCGTAGTTCTTCGCCTCCTCCTCGTTGGTCTTCTGCCGCTCGGGACAGTTGGCGAGCTCCGGCGCGGTGTTGATGCTGGCGGGCTTCGTGCCCTTCGAAGCGACCGCATAAACCATCAGTTCCTCGGCGATCTTGTAGTCGGCCGTGAAACGCGGCAGGAAGCTATCCGTCTCGACGGTGATGTCGATGTTGTTCGTGAGGAACTTGTTGACGAGCTGGATCTCGTCTTTCTGCCAGCGCCCCTCGAAGGCCACCGACAGCCGGTCGGTCGGATCGAACTGCAGGCGGCCGAACAGGGCGTAGTTCGTCGACGAACGTTCACCAGCAAAAGAAGCGGGTCCGGTTCGATATGGCAGCGCCTCGGTGCGACTCTCGTCGTAGTAGTACGCACCGACCAGACCAGACCAGCGGCCCTCGCCCGGGAAGGTCGCCCGCAGCTCCTGCGACCAGTCCTTGAAGCGGACGTCGCGATCGAATGTGATCGACGGCAGGCCCACCGAAGGGCCATAAGCGAAGGCCGCGCGCGTCGTCAGGTCCGTCGCGTCGCGGATCTTGTCACGACCGTAGCCCGTGATCGAGGTCAGCAGCACGTTGCCGAGATCCCACTCGAGCGTCAGAGCCGCGCGACCGGAGTCGCGATCGAGGCCGGACTTACCATCATCCTGGAACGTGCCGACGAAGGGAGCGGGCACCGCGCTGTTGCGCGTCACGAGCCGGATCGCGTTCGGATTGGGCCGCGCCTCGCCGCAGAAATAGGTGGGTATGCCGGTCGGCGTCTGCCGCAGACAGTTATTGAACAGCGAATTCTGCAGATAGACCCCGGGCGCCTCGTCATCGTCGTTGGACAGCAGCACGCGCAGGTAGGCGTCGAAACTGTCCGTCGGCTGCCAGCGCAGGCCCAGTGTGGCGCTCTGTGACGACTGACCGCCGACATCCTCTGTCTGGGTGAGTTGGTTGAAGAACATCGAGTCGCGCGAGTACTTGCGCGCGCCGACCAGCAGGCTGAACGTGTCCGAGATCGGACCGCTCGCGCTTGCCGACAGGTCGTACTGGCTGAATTCACCGAAGGACGCCCTGGCCTGACCCTGCCATTCGTCGCCGGGACGGCGCGTCACGTAGTTGATCGCGCCGGAGAGCGTGGCACGCCCGAACAGCGCGCTCTGCGGGCCCTTGAGCACCTCGATGCGCTCGACGTTTGAGACCTCGAGGCCCTGTGCCAGGCTCGAAGGCACGTAGACGCCATCGATATAGATGCCGACGAAGCCGGCAGTGCCGGCGACTGCGGTCACGCCGCGTAGCGCGATGCGATCGGCGCTGCGGCTACCCTGGGCCGAGCTGATGAACAGGCCTGGCGTCGCCACCGCGAGGTCACGAATGCTCGTAGCGCCCGCCTGCTCGAGATCCTTGCTCGAGAACGCGGTGATGGTCAGCGGCACGTCGAGCAGCCGCTCCTCGACCTTGCGTGCCGTGACGACCACCTCGTCGACGCTGCCGACGTCCGCGGCGGCGTCGGCATGGACCGCAACGGGCCCGCAAAGGAACGTCGTCGCCGCACAGCTCGCGAGGACGGAATAGCGCTTCATGACTCTCTCCCCCGTTCGGCCATCCAGCCGCTTGTTATAGCAATATTACAACTTGCCGTCGCCGGCAAGTGCTTTTAGCCCCTGCCACCCCGCAGTGGCACCGGCTCGAAGACCCAGGCCTGGGTGTCGCGGCGCGCTGGGCACGGAATCACGCGGGCTGGCCCGTCGTATGGCTCAGCGAGGCGACGCGAGTCGATCTCCCAGCCCTTCTGGGCGAGCTCCTTGACCACGGTCCGAAAGCGGACTGGCAGGCGGTCCGACACCACCGACAGTTCGTCGGCCATGCCAGACGGCACGAACTCCGGTGTCAGGTATTCGACAATGCTGGCGTCCTGCTCGTAGACGGTGATGATGCCCTTGCGACGCTCCTCGTCGTGTTCGGGCTCGAGCTTGTAATTGCGCGCCTGAATCCAGAATGTGGTCGTCTCGGTCGGCGACACCGGCGTCTTGCACGAGAAGATCACCTGGCTGATCTGCGGCGTGATCTTCTGGTGGATCATGACCGTGAGCCCCGACATGTGGAACTGGATCTCGCTCTGCGGCTTCCGTTGGCCCTGCGGCGCGGCTCCGGTCTCGCGCAGCGCAGCGCCGAGCGCGCCGGTCTTTTCCGTCTTCTCCGACGACGTGAATGTGTGACCGCTCGCCGCTCCCCACGGCAGGTCGCGAACTGGTGCATCCTCGACCACTGCGGCCGCCGGATTGCCGAAGGCCGGATGCACGAAATGCACGTGCGCGGTGTCGAGCCCGTTCTCGGTGACTCGCTGCCAGTTGGCCTTGTAGTCGAAGCGACCCTGTATCGTCCTCCACCCCGGCGCGCCGTAAATGCTGTCGAAACAGTCCGGTAGCGGCGGTCTCTCGCGCTCGGGCAGGTCGCCAAGGAACACCCAGACCATTCCGTATTTGACCTGCACCGGATAAGCGTCGACCCGTGCACGTGCGGGAATGGCTGCCCCGTCGCCGAGCGAGGGGATCTTCGTGCAACGGCCGTCAGCCCCGAACTGCCAACCGTGATACGGACAGGCGATCTGGCCATCGCGCACGGCGCCTCGGCCGAGCGCGCCGCCGCGGTGAATGCAGATCGCACTGACGCAGGCAAACTCGCGGTGGGCCGTGCGCCAGATCGCGAAATCCTGGCCCAGCATCCTCACCGCGAGCGGCGCGCCGTCGGGAACCTCGTCGACGAAGCAGGCGACATACCAGAGGTTGATCAGCATCGGCTCACTACTCCCTGTCAGCGTGACAACTGCTCGACGAACTCGCGATAGGCGGCATTGCGCCGTTCGTTCGCGGGGCTGCCGAGCTCCTCCTGTACGACCCTCAGCAGGCGTTCGATCATCGCGCGGCGCCGGGCCGCGCGGCGCTGCTCCGTCTCCTCTGGAGGCACCTTCCCGGCGCCCCGCAGCTGCGCCACATCCTGGCGCAGGTCGTCGAGCTCGTCCGCCAGCGCAGACACCTCGGTGGCGAGCGCAAGCAACATGCCGAGCAGTGTCTCCGACGTCCCATCGCCGAGATAGACTGGCCGTGCGCCGGCCGGCACGCGCGGTCGACTGTTCGAAGGCTCGCTCACGGGCAGTTCTTCTGGCAACCGAAAATCCACCACGGTCTGTGATTGATGAAGGCGCGATGACCGGCGTCGAAATACTCGTCGAAAATGCTCTCGCGGGCGAAACCGGCCGCGATGGCCATGCTGTGTAGATCGAGCGCATGCAATCCGCGCCAGAAGGGCTCGTTGTTGTTCTCGGTTTCCCAGTCCGCCATCACGCGATCGAATACATCGAGATCGGAGTTCCGCACGGGCACATCGACGTGGAGCATGACCCCGCCGGGCCGCAGCAGCCGGTAGCACTCGGCGAAGATCCGCGCCAGCGCCTGCCGCGAGGTCTCGTGCAGCAGGATGTGTGAGACCACGACGTCGAAACTGCTATCTGCAAAGGGCAGCGCCTCGGCATTTGCCTGCCGGTAGTGAACGGCACGCCCGAGCAGCTCGCTGCGCGCGTGCGCATAGCGAAGCACCGGCGCGCTGACGTCGATGGCGGTGACCGATGCCGAGGGAAAGCCATCGACGTAAGGCAGCGTCGAGTTGCCGCAGGTGCAGCCGAGATCGAGGATCTGGCGCGGTTCGAGTTCCGGAAAGCGCTGCTTCAGGAAGGCCACTCCGGTCAACCCCTTGGAGTCGTTCAGCGCTCCATGCTGTCCGAGCGTGTAGAGCGTGATGCCGAGCTCGTAGCGCGCCGCTGCGTAGACGTCGTCCTCCCTGAGCTCGAGGTTGTAGCCGCCTGGCACGCAGTGGATGTCCACGGCGCTCTGGTAAAGCGGCGGTTCGACCGATGGATCGAGCAGCAGGGAGCCGAGCCGGGCGCGCGCCCGGATTTCGCGTGCCGCGTCGCGCAGGTTCTCGGCCTGACGCTCGACGCACTCGGCCGTGCTGTCGACGTAGAGCTCGTGCTGCGCGCGCGCCAGAGCGCTGTACCAGCGGTACGCCGGCAGCGAGCCTATCAGTGCAGCTGCTGCCACATCCGAAGCCGTCGCGGTACCTCCCGCAGCCTCATATTCGGCGCGGATCCGCGGGCGCAGATCACGGGCGATCGCGGCCTTGAGTTCGACCAGGAACGCCTGCCGCGCCCGCTCGTCCGGCGAACGCTCCGGAAAGAGCGCGTGGGGCCGGGGATCAGGCTGCTCGGACATCGGCCCTGTCTCAGCCCGTGGGTACGCCACTCGCGCGGCCATGCTGGATGATCAGCGCTTTCTTACGGAAGAAACGCCGCAGACCCTGTGCGCCCATGCGCGAGCCGCCCATGCCCGAGAACTTGAAAGAGTGCTTCTCGCCTTCGTAGGTCATGTAGGTCATGCAGCCGTCGTTGATGCTGATACCTCCGGCGTCGATACGTCTACCGACCGCGAGCGCCTCTTCGACGGTACCGCCGAGCACGCAGGCCGACAGACCGTAATCGGTGTCGTTGGCAAGCGCGACGGCCTCGTCCACGCTGTCGAACGGCATCAACGGAATGATGGGTCCGAAGGTCTCCTCGCGCATGATCCGCATCGAGTGCTCGACGTCGACGAGCACGGTCGGCCTGCAGTACAGACCGCCACCGAGCTTCTCGATGCGCCCGCCGGTAAGGGCTCGCGCACCCTTCGCGAATGCGTCGGCGAGTTGCTCTTCGATGACCGCGGCCTGGCGGTCGAAGATCAACGGCCCGAGGTAGCCCCGCTCGACCTCCGGCCAGGCCAGCTTGACGGCCGCGGCCTTCTCGACCAGCCGGCGCGTAAAGGCTGCGAAGATCGGCCGCGCGACGTAGATGCGCTCGAGTGACATGCACGCGTGTCCGTTGTTGGCGATCGAGCCACGCAAGATGACATCCGTCGCCATCTCGAGGTCGGCACTCCCGAGCACGATGGCTGGATCCTTGCCGCCGAGTTCGAGAAAGGCAGGAATGAAGCGAGCTGCTGCGGCCTCGGCGACCTTGCGGCCGGTAGCGACGCTGCCGGTGAAGCAGACGACGTCGACCGTGTCGACGAGGGCCCGGCCCGTCTCGGCATCGCCGAGCACGAAACGCAGGACGGCGCGCAGTGGCGGTACCGATTCCAGCGCCTCGAGCACCGGCGCAACGAAACGCGGCGTGACCTCGCTCGGCTTGACGATGCAGGCGCAGCCGGCCATGAGCGCCGGCACGGCGTCGATCAACGACAGCGTGACCGGAAAGTTCCATGGACTGATGCAGCCGACCAAAGCGTAGGGCACGTACTGGTCTCGGATCGTGACCGTCGGCAGCAACTTCGACTGGAACTCGGATTCGGTCACGAGCGACTCGGCCTGGTCGGCCCAGCGGCGGATGTTGCGGATCGCGCCATCGACCTCGCCAGCCGAGATCGCCGCGCGCCCGGTGTCGACCGTCAGCGCGGCGATCACGGCGGTACGGCGCGCCTGCAGCTCGTCGGCGAACTGGTGCAGCACTTGGGCCCGATGGGCGAAGCCGGCGGCGGCCCAAGCCCGCTGTGCGCCACGCAGGTCCAGAGCGATTGCGCCGATCTCCGCGGCCGTCGCGCACCGGATCCGGTAGTCGCGGCAGCCGGTACGGGGGTTACGGACCTCGAGCACGCGAGCCTTGGGCGGCTCAGGCATCGCAACAGCGGGCGTGGACATGGCCGGTCACTCCCAGGAGAGCGGCGGGTGGGATCCGCAATTCATCATATTGTTATGATAACCTTGGCGCAACCACCGTGTCCCGGAGCCGAAGATGAACGCGCCGCGACGCCCCAAGCCCCTGCTGCACCTGTTAGCGCTGCTCGCCGCCCTCCTGCCCGCGCTGGCCGGTGCGACCGGCATACTCAGTCGCGGCATCGGCAACGACCCCGACAGTCTCGACCCGCACAAGGCCATCGGTACCAGCTCTTCGATTCTCATCTACGACTTGTTCGAGGGTCTGGTCTCGGTCGATGCGCGCGGCGAGCTCGCGCCGGGCGCGGCCAGCGAATGGAAAGTCGACGCAACACAGAAGGTCTATACGTTCACGCTCAGACCGAACCTGAGGTGGTCCGACGGCACGCCGCTGGCGGCGGCCGACTTCGAGTATTCCCTGCGCCGGCTGATGCTGCCCGAAACGGCCGCGCGCTATGCCTCGTTCCTCTACCCGATCCGCAACGCCCGAGCCGTCAACACGGGCCGCGCTTCTCCCGAGACGCTCGGCGTCCGGGCCATCGATGCGCGGACGCTGCGCATCGAACTCGAAAGTCCGGCGCCGCAACTGCCCGAGCTGCTGACCAGCGTTGGCGCAGTCGCAGTCCCGCGCCATGCGATCGAGAAATACGGACGCGAATGGACCCGGCCGGGCAGGATCGTCTCCAACGGCGCCTACGTGCTCGTCGAGGTCTCGCCGCAAACCCTGATTCGCGCCCGGCGTAACCCGAACTATCATTCGAGCGGCAGTGTCGCCATCGACGAAGTGGTCTACTACCCCGTCGAAGACGAGGGCACCAGCTTCAAGCGCTTCCAGGCGGGTGAACTCGACATCGCGATCAAGTTTCCGATCGACCGCATCGAGCAGATCCGCAGGCAATACGCAGCTGAACTGCGCACTGCACCGAGCCTCGGCACGACCCTGCTCGTACTCAATCACCGCAAGGCGCCCTTCGGCGACGCCCGCGTGCGGCGCGCGCTCGCGCTTGCGCTCGATCGCAACGTATTGACCGACCGTATCCTCCGAAAGACCGCCCTGCCGGCGTACACGCTGGTGCCGGCCGGTGTGAGCCGCTACCAGCACCCCGTCCCCGGCTATGTGCGAGCCTCGCTTGCCTCGAGGCAGGCCGAGGCGCGCGAGCTGCTCGCTGCCGCCGGCTATGGACCCGGCAAGCCGCTGAAGTTCACGATGCAGTACTTCACCGAGGCGCGGACCCGGACGCTGGCCGTAGCCATGGTATCCATGTGGCGCGCGGTCGGCGTCAACTGCGAACTGGTCAACAAGGATCTCGGTTCGGTGATCTCGAGCGTGCGGGCCGGCAACTACGAAGTGTCGCTGTACGCCTGGTTCTCGTCTTTCGACGACCCGTCGACGTTCCTCGATATCGTGACGACGAAAACGCGTGGCAGTTTCACGGGTTATTCGAATCCTGCGTTCGACGCAGCGTTCGCTGCGGCGAACGCGCTGCCAGTCGCTGCGGAGCGCCAGACCGCGCTGGCACGCGCGGAGGCCCTGACCCTGGCCGACACCCCCGTGATCCCGCTGTTCACGAACATCAACCAGCGACTGGTCGCCAGGCGGGTATCCGGCTGGCAGGACAACCCGCGCGGCGCGAACCTGACGCGCTACCTGAGCGTCGGCCGATGAGCGCGCCGCGGACAGCCGCCGGGCGGCAGACTCCGACGTCGGTGCCGACCACGCCGCGGCTGCGTCCCGCCGTGAGCCGGCGGCTGCGTGCCCCGATGTATGCGCAGCTGTACACGACCCTTCGCGAATGGATCTGCGAAGGGCACTACGCACCCGGCTCGCAGCTGCCGCCCGAGAACGAGCTCTCGCGACTGTTCTCCGTGTCGAGGATCACGACGCGACAGGCCATAGACCTGCTCGTCGACGAAGGGCTCGTGACACGGCAGCAGGGTCGGGGCACCTTCGTGACGACCGACCTCGCCAATGCGCCCGTCAAGGGCGACATGGACCAGCTGTTGCGCAAGGTCAAGCGCCTCGGCTCGAGCACGCGTGTACGCGACGCCGCGATCGAGGAGATCGTAGCCGACGACGACACCTGTCGCGATCTCGAACTGTTGATTGGGTCACGCGTGCTGGTAGCGTCCCATGTACGGCTGCTGGGCGAGGTGCCTATCGGCTACGTGGTGACCTACATTCCACTCGACCTGAAGCTCAGGTTCGACCCGCGCGAACTCAACAAGAATCCGATGCTGACACTGCTCGAGCGCAAGGGCATCAACATCGTTGGCGCCGAGCAGTTCATCGGCGCCACGCTCGCCGACGCACGTCTCGCGCGCCTGCTCGAGACCGATGTCGGCGCGCCGCTCGTATCGGTGCGGCTGGTCGTCATAGATGATTCGCGTCGCCGCGTCGAGCGGCTGCTCGCCTACTACCGCGCCGATCACTACACGCATCACGCCTATCTTTCGCGCCAGCGAACCTGAGGCGCCGCACCAGAACGATGACCGGGATCGCCGGCCCCCGCGACCTGCGCCGCCGACTCGCCGTGCTCTGGCTGGTCGTGTTCGTCGACCTGCTCGGCTTCGGCGTTCTGATCCCGCTGATCCCCTTCTACGGCGTGCGCCTGGGACTGTCGCCGGAGTGGGTCACCCTGGTGATCTCGCTGCACTCGCTGCTGCAGTTCCTCGGCGCGCCGATACTGGGCCGCCTCAGTGACCGGCACGGACGACGGCCGGTGCTGGCGCTGTCGATGGCAGGCCACGCCGTCGCTTATGGCATGCTCGCCATCGCCGATACGCTCTGGCTGCTCGTCCTCTCGCGACTGCTGTCGGGCTTCACGTCGGGGAATCTCGCGGCAGCCTACGCCTATGTCTCGGATGTCACACCGCCGGAGCGACGCGCAGCCGGGCTCGCGCGCATCTCGGCAGCGTTCGCACTGGGGTTCGCGCTCGGTCCTGCGCTGGGCGGCCTGCTTGCCGGCAGCAGTCACCTCGACGAGGCGCGCTTCGCGGCGCCGGCCTTCGCGGCCGCTGCGCTCTCGCTGCTGTCGCTGCTCGGCATTGCCGCATTCCTGCCCGAGTCACACGGTTCACGGCGGGTTTCGTCGCCCGGCGCGGACCGGCTGACGGTGACGCCGAACGCCGCGCCGCCCGGCCGTCTCGCGCTGCTGGGCGATGCGGCGCTGCGGCTCATGATCGTGCTTTCGCTCGGCGTGCTGACCTTTGCGGCGATGCGGGAGTCCCTGATGTCGCTGTGGTTGCACGACGAGATGCGCTTCGATACTCGGACCATCGGCGTGGTTTTCACGTTCAATGGCCTGATCGTCGCCCTGACGCAATTCACGGCCACTGGCTGGCTCGCGCAACGCTTCGGCGAGATGGTGACGCTGCGGATCGGCATCCTCTGTTACGGCGTCTCCTGGGCCGGTCTGGTACTCGCCGGCGGGCTCCCGACAGTCATGCTGGCAACGGCTGCGGGTGCGATCGGCACGGCTCTGTTCGGTACCAGCCTGCAGTCGCTGGTCTCGCAGCGCGCCGCGTCGACTACCCGAGGCGCCGTGATGGGCGTCTACCAGTCGAGCGCAAGCCTTGCGCGCTTCGGTGGCGCGGCTTTCTCAGGCACGCTCTATGGCCAGCTCGGACACAACGTTCCGTTCATGCTCGGTGCGCTGGCCATGTTGCCAGCGCTCGCGATCACGGCGATGATCGCGATCCGGCTGCGCCAAGGAGAGGCTCGCTGATGCTGCGCTTTCTTGCGACCCGCGTCGCGATTCTGGTACCCACTCTGTTCGTGATCGTGACGCTTTCGTTCTTCCTGATGCGGCTCGCGCCGGGTGGCCCTTTCGACGCGGATGCACAGCTCGAACCGGAGATCCTCGACAATCTGCGCGCCGCTTACGACCTCGACCAGCCGGTCACGACCCAGTTTGGCCTGTATCTCGCGCGGCTGCTGCGAGGCGATCTGGGTCCGTCCATCGGCAGCAAGGACTACACCGTCTCGGAGCTCATCGCCATCGGCCTCCCGGTCAGCATGGAGCTCGGTCTGACGGCCCTGCTGCTGGCCACTCTGATCGGCGCACCGCTCGGCATCGTTGCTGCGCTGAACCAGAACCGTGCGCTCGACACGGCGATCAGCACGCTGGCCATGACGGGAATCGCGGTGCCGAGCCTCATCACGGCGCCATTGCTGACGCTGGTGTTCGGTGTGACACTCAAGATGCTGCCCGTCGCCGGCTGGGGCGACGGCGCCTGGCAGAACAAGGTCCTGCCGCTGGTCGCGCTGACGCTGCCACAGCTCGCGATCATCGTGCGACTGTCACGCGGCAGTTTTCTCGACGTGCGACGTCTCAATTACGTGCGCGCGGCGCGCGCCCGCGGACTGCCCGAGTGGCGTGTGGTCGTTTTCCATGCGCTGAACCCGACGCTCGCACCGCTCGTCAGCTACCTGGCACCGGCGGTTGCCGGTGTCATGACCGGCTCGATCATCATCGAGCAGGTGTTCGGTCTGCCGGGCGTCGGTCGCTACTTCGTCCAGGGCGCGTTGGCGCGTGACTACCCGCTGGTCATGGGCGTCGTGATCGTCTATGCGACGGCGGTGCTGGTCATGAACCTGCTGGCCGATCTCGTCTACGCCGCGCTCGACCCGAGGCTGCGACGCGGCCTGTTCGGAGGGGCCAAGCGATGAACGCCACGGCCCGGCCGAAACGGGATGCGCTCGTGGAGTCGGCCGCCGGCGATTCGCTGGGGCGCGCCGCATGGCTGCGCTTCCGGGCCAACCGCACCGCGATGGCGGGCGTGGCGCTGCTTGCACTGATCACGCTGTTTGCGATCGCCGGGCCGTGGCTCTCGCCACACGACATGGAGACCAACGACTGGGAGCGCATTCAGATCGCGCCAACCCTGGAGCAGTCGCACTGGTTCGGCACCGACGCCAACGGACGCGACCTGTTCGTGCGCGTCGCCGCCGGGGCGCGCCTCTCGCTGCTGATCGGGCTCGTCACGACAGCCGTCGCCGTGCTGATCGGCGTGCTGTACGGAGCCATCGCCGGCTACGTCGGCGGGCGCATCGACCAGTTGATGATGCGTTTCGTCGACGTGCTGTATGCCTTGCCGCTATTTTTCGGAATCATCATTCTCGTCACGATCTTCGGCCGCAACATCCTGCTGGTCTTCGTGGCCATCGGTTGCGTCGAATGGCTTACGATCGCGCGCATCGTCCGCGGCCAGACACTGTCCGTTAAACAGATGGAGTACGTCGAGGCGGCGCGCTCCCTTGGCGCGTCGACATCGCGAATCATCTTTCGCCATGTCGTGCCCAACGTGCTCGGCCCCGTGATCGTCTTCTCCACGCTGCTTGTGCCGACCGTGATCCTGGTCGAGAGCTTCCTGTCGTTCCTCGGACTCGGTGTGCAGGAACCCCAGACGAGCTGGGGGCTGCTGATCAGCCAGGGTGCAAGCGCCATCGACAGCTCGCCATGGCTGCTCGTCATCCCCGCCGCCTTCCTCGCGGCGACGATGTTTGCGTTCAACTTCATCGGCGACGGTCTGCGCGACGCGTTGGACCCACGGGACGATTCGTGACCGACCCTCTGCTCCGTGTCCAGGATCTGTCGGTGTGCTTCCGCACTCGCCGGGGTAGCGTGCATGCGGTCAACGGGGTGTCGTTCGATCTCGGGCGTGGCCGCAGTCTCGGCATTGTCGGCGAGTCCGGCTGTGGCAAGAGCCAGACCTGCTTTGCGATCATGGGGCTGCTGCCGCAGAACGCGGCATGCACGGGTTCTGTACGTTTCGAGGGTGAGGAGCTCATCGGCGCGCCGCGCCGAACGCTTGACCGTCTGCGCGGTCAACGGATGAGCCTCGTGTTCCAGGATCCTATGACCGCGCTGACGCCACATCGGACGGTCGGCTCGCAGCTATGCGAGATCGTTCGCGTGCACGCTGGCGCGAGCGTCGCCGAGGCCAAGCAGCGCGCGCTCGAGATCATGGACCGCGTACGCATCCCCGACCCCGAAAGGCGATTCGACCAGTATCCGTTCGAGTTCTCGGGGGGCATGCGCCAGCGCATCGTCATCGCCGCTGCGCTGATCCAGAGGCCATCGCTGGTGATTGCTGACGAGCCCACCACGGCACTAGACGTCACCGTGCAGGCCGAAGTCCTGCGCACCTTCAAGGCCGTGGTAGAGCACGCCGGCACCTCGCTGATACTGGTCACTCACGACCTCGGCGTCGTCGCCGGCACCTGTGACGAAGTCATGGTCATGTACGCCGGAAGGGTCGTTGAACATGCGGACACCGCGACCCTTTTTGCCGCACCGCGCCATCCCTATACTCGCGCGCTGCTTGCCTGCCGGCCCGGTCTCGACTCCGGCCCGATGGCGCGAATGCCGGCCATCGACGGCCGGCCGCCCGATCTCTCACGCAGCGACCCGCGAGGCTGCGCGTTCGCGCCGCGCTGCCCCGTAGCGTCGTCCGTCTGCGAACATAGCAGGCCCGTATTACGCGAACTGACCGGCACTCATCGTGCAGCCTGCCATCTACTCGAGGCCGAACCGTGAGCGCCGGTTGCCTGCTGCGCGTCGAGCGCCTGAGCGTGCGATTTCCTGTGCGTGGCGCCGTCGACGGAGTGCTGCGCGCCCTCGAGAATGTCAGCTTCGAGATCGAGCCCGGGCAGACTCTCGGTGTCGTCGGCGAGTCCGGCTGCGGCAAGTCGACTCTCGCCCGGGCCCTGCTGCGTCTGGTGCCGATTGCCGACGGCCGGCTGGAATTTGACGGCCGCGACTACACGTTCGACGACGAGACGGCGCTGCGACCCCTGCGTCGGGCCGTGCGCCTCGTGTTTCAGGACCCGCTCGCGAGCCTCAACCCCCGCTTCACCGTGGGCCAGTCGATACGCGAACCGCTGAATATCTTCGAACCCGGCCTGTCCCGCGCCGAGCGCGACCGCGCGGTAGGCGCCGCCCTCGATCGCGTCGGTCTCGGCGCGAGCTTCGCGCAGCGTTATCCGCACGAGCTGTCGGGCGGGCAGAACCAGCGCGTGAGCATCGCCCGTGCCCTGATCGGTGGCCCACGCCTGATGATCTGCGACGAGTCGGTCAGCGCGCTCGACGTCTCGGTCCAGGCGCAGATCCTGAACCTGCTGACGGACCTGCAGCGCGACACCGGCGTGGCGATGATCTTCATTAGCCACGACCTGTCAATCGTGCGTCACCTCAGTCACCGCCTGCTCGTGCTCTACCTCGGTCGTATGATGGAGTACGGCGATGCCGCCAGCGTCTTCGCCAACCCTGCGCATCCCTATACCCGCAGCTTGCTCGACGCAGTACCGATCGCGGACCCGGTGCGCGAACGCGAGCGCGCAGCTCGCCTGCCCGCCTTGTCGGGAGATCTGCCGAGTCCGTTAAATCCACCGTCGGGCTGCGTCTTTCGCACGCGCTGCGTTACCGCAACACCGCAGTGCAAGATGGCCGTGCCCACGCTGACACGGCGTGGCGCGACGCAGTTCGCGTGCCACCACCCGCTCGGCTGAACCATTGCGCCCGCGTCAGCGGCCGCGCAGCGGTACGGTCTTGTGCACCCAGTTCCGCGGGTCAGCCGAGCGCGCTGGCGAGGGGATGACCAGAACTTCTCGCTTGCGCCGCTGCTCGAATGCCTCGAGATCGATCTCGTTGCCGAGCGCGGCGTAGCGGGCCACCGTCTTGCGGAATGCGACTTCCATGCCATCCGTCTCGGTCAGAAACTCGTCCGTGAGGCTATCTGGCGTCAGGGGAGGCTCGACCTTTTCGACGACGCGCAGATCTTCCTCGACGGCCTGCAGAATTCCGGCCATGCGCTCTGCATCGTGCTCTGGCTCGAGCAGATAGTTGCGCGCCTGCCAGCCGATCGCGCGCGAACGCCATGCATCGATCGGCGTACGCGCCGTGAAGTTGATCTGGGTCATGCCCTCGCGGAACGTGGGCTGAATGCGGTGACAGAGGCCGATCAGACTGAACTCGAGCCTCACGCTGGTCGTGCGCCGATCTGCCGCCAGCAGCGTGGCGATCTCGCCGGATTTCTGATCGGGTTGCGGCGCCGGCTTCTCGCGCGCCACGCGGGCACCCCACTCCGTCAGCTCGATGGGATACGGGTCCAGCCGCGGGGTACGCTTGGCGCCGAAAGCTCGGTGCACGAAGTTCGTGTGCGCGGTGTCAAGCGAGTTCTCCTCGAAGCGCATCCAGTTCGCGCGCCTCGAACTGATACGGAATGCGCCGCCAGTTTTCGGTATCGCCGAACTCGGGAAACAGATCGGGAATCCTCGGCCGTCGCGACTCCGGCAGATCGCCGAGGAAGACCCATACCCAACCGTACTTCTCCTCGGTCGGATAGTCATCGACGCGTACCCTCTTCGGCGGCGCGACGCCCGGTCCCAGCGCAGGAATCAGCGTGCAGCGGCCATCTGCAGCAAAGCGCCAGCCGTGGTACGGACAGGCGACTTCGCCATCGACGACTTCACCGTCGCCCAGAGCCGCACCGCGGTGCACGCAGGTGTCGGCGAGGCAGGCGGCGCGACCGGCCCGGTCGCGGAACAGCACGAAATGGCAGCCACCCCTCAGCACCCCCCCAGGCGTGCCGGCCGGCAGTTCGTCCGCCGCGCAGGCCACGTACCAGTTGTTGATCAGCATCGGTGGTTCCCGCGGTGCTAGGCAACCGACGCGCTGCGCGCCGGCGCATCGGTCACGGTCGATGCGCCAGCGTCGCTGCCACGAAACGCGACGATCTCCTGCTCGACGACGCGCAGCAGGCGAGCGACGAACGCCTCGTGGACATCGAGCCGCTCGCGGGCCACCTCCGGAGGCGCGACGTAGGCCGCAAGGGAGCCCGCCCTGAGCACGCCGGCTTCGACCAGCAGGCGCTCGAGGGAATCGAGCTTCTCGCCCACCGCAGCGACCTCCTGTGCCACGGCCATCGTGATGCCGAGCACGCGATCGACATCCGGATCGTCGAAGAATGCGATACGCGGTTCGGTACCGTATTCGATCGCGGCGCGGACGGCTTCCACACGGTTCATGGCGAGTTCCTCATGCTTGAATGGGCTTGCGCGCAGTCACGGCGAACCAGTGACCCGGGCCGTCGATTTTCGGGAGTGGGAACTCCCGGACCGCGTCCGAAGGAAACCCGGCGGCGACGAGCTCCCTGGCGATCTGGGCGTCGGCGTAGTCTTCCCAGAACGGCTCGTCGTTAAAATAGACATCCCAGGCGCGCTCCGCCTGCTCGAACGGCGTACGACGCGCATTCTGGATCGCGACGTCCTGGTGCAGCACGATGCCGCCGGGGGCGAGCAGGCGGAAGCTCTCGCGTAGCGTCGCGCGGCGTGTCTCGTTCGAGATCTCGTGAAACAGGTTGTGAGAGACGACGAGGTCAAAGTGACCGTCCGGAAAGCGGGTTGCCGCGCAGTCCCTCTGGTGGAAGAACACCCGCGCACCGAGCGCCTCGGCGCGGGCGTGCGCGTAACGGAGCATGGCGGCACCGATGTCTATGGCGTGCACCTCCGCTGCCGGGAACGCCTGCGCATAGGGCACCGAAGAAGCGCCCGCGGAGCAGCCGAGGTCGAGAACCCGACGTGGCGCGAAGTGCGGGTGCTGCTCGCGTAGCCAGCGGATCGCGGCTCCGGCCTTGCTGTCGTCGCCACCCATGCCCTGGCCCATCGAGTAGAGGTTGCCGCCGGCCTCGTAGAGAGCGCCGGCGAGCACGTCGTCGGCGGAAGCCGTGAACGCTTAGCCCTGCGGCTGCAGGTGCACGTGGTGCTCGCACATCGCCTCGGGCGGCGCAAAGCCGGGATCGAGCTCGAGTCCGCCGAGCCGGTCGGGAGACTCGCGCAGTCGCTTCGCCTCGGCCTCGAGGCGGGCGCGATCGCGCATCAGCGGCTCGGTGACCGTCGCCCAGAGCATTTCCTGCGAGCAACGCGTCAGGGCGCTCCACGCCTGGTACGCCCGGTCGGCCAGCAAGGCCTGCTTGATCTCCTCCCGGTCCGTCACGGCGCGCGAGCGATAGCGGGCTTGCAGCTTCGGACGCACGCGCGACTCATAGATCACGCGATTGCCGGGGCGGATGTGGCCCGTCAGCTGACGTTTGAGGGCCAGCACGAAGCGTTGCCGCGCGAAATCGTCGCCGGTCTGGGTCGCGAGCATGCTGTGCTTGAGTTCATGAACCATCGCCTGCCCCCTCCCGGTCGCCCGGGCACTGTTGCATTGCTGCCTCGCCATGCTGAAAACTTGCGGCATGAACGTTCCATTCCATGCCGGCGACCTGTTCCTGGCCGCCACCGACGTCGACGACCGTCACGTCGATCTCCGCAACCACGCCGGCCCCGGCCGCGTGCTCCATCTCGATGCGCGCCTGCAACCGCGCGCGACGCTGTACACGGGACAGATAGGCCTCGTGGTTGGCCTCGCCGTCGATCCGACCGACGGATCGCTGTATGCGTGCGATCCGGGCAGCCAAACCATCACCCGCTTCACCCCTGAGGGCCTCTGTGCCGGGCCGGTCGACTTCCTGCCGCGGGCACGTATCGGTTCGCTGCTGTTTCTGCCGGATGGACGTTTCGTCGCGGGCCTGCACAGCAAGATCGGCGAACCCAGGGACGCACCGGGGCCGCGACTGTGGCTGGGAACGGCGCGCTCGCGCAACGCTGCAGGCTTTACTGCCGACATCGACGGCGGCAAGTTCGGCTTCCACTGCGTCACGCACATGAGCCTCGGCCCGGACGGCCGCACGCTCCATTACGTTTCCGAGAACGGGCGACGCCTGATGCGCTGGGACACCGAGACACGTCAGCAGCTGCCCGACCTGCTGCGGCTCGATCCCGATGATCCACGCGGCACCTTCGGCCCGGCAGTGCGCGCGGACGGCCGAGTCTGGATGGCGACGGGTTCCGGCGCCGTTCTGATCGGACTCGATGGCCGCATCGAGCGCGAAATCTCGGCGAGTCCGCTGCGGGGCTGGTCGCGCCTGACACTCGCGCTCGATGGCGCGAGCTTCTACCTCGGCAACTTCATCGAGGGACTGCTCGAGAAGCGCGACGCAGACAGCGGCGCACTGATCATGACCCACGACATTCACCGCAAGTATTCCCTGTCTGGCGTTGCCGAGTATCCCTCGCTCCCGGGGCGCTGATCAGGCCGCCTGCCGCAGGCCGAACCTCTCGTGGATACCCGAGAGCATGCTGTAGCGCATGTCGGCCGAGGCGCGCACGGCGGCGATGGCCTTGCGCTGCAGTTCGGGAGTGTTCGCGTAGCGGCTCGCAATCGACAGACCCGAGGCGGCATGACCCACGTCGTTGACGATATGCACGTGGAAGAACTCGAGCTCCTCGTCGCTGTAACCCATCGTGCGCATCGCTTCGACCAGCATCGGATAGAGCGTAGGCAGCTGTCCCTCGAGCGCGACCATGATGCCCGCGAAGGCCTCCGCCATCGTCCGCTGCGTGGCGAGCTCCCAGATCCACGAGCGCATTGCGCGCGTCGTCGGCAGGATAAGCCCCTTCGCCTCGGCATCGAAGATATCGTCGTCGCGGACACCGCAGGCGCGCGCGAATTTCACGAGCAGATCCGGGTGGCGCTTGCCCGGCTGACCAGGCATCTCCTCGCCGATCAGGTTGTCGAGCAATTCGAGCCTCGCGTCGAGGTCTGGCAGCCGCGCATACAGGGCAGCGAACTGCTGCGCGACGGCGTCGACATAGTAAAAGTGCTGGATGGCCCACTGCCCGAGCTGTTCGCGCGAGAGATCGCCACGCGCCCACGCCACGCTCAACGGATGCATTCCGCCATGCCGTGACTTTCGCGCGCTCGCCAGCGCCTGACCGAACTCCTCCCGACCCATTAGCTGTTCTTGCATCGCCGCGGACCTCCTGGCAGCTTCAGGCGATGATGTTGTTATATTCTTATAATGATTTGGATACGCAAATCTACCTAGCGCGGTGGTAGCCACTCGAACCGCGCCCGGCGCCGCGCGCGCGGTCCGGCGCGGAACTCGTTGTCGCTCCACAGGTCGGCGACGGCCACGACTCGGCCGGCGGTCCGGATCAGCGGCAGCCGGTCACGCCACCACGGCAGCACACCCGCCTCGCGTAGCAGTTCCTTGAGGGGCCGGCGCGGTCCGCCGGCCTCGAGGCGCAGCCGTTCGCCGCCGCGCCGTACGCAGACCTCGAGGATCCGCGGCAGCTTCGCGAGCGCGAGCGGGCCGTGCGGATCCTCGACGAGGCGCAGGTGACCGAGACCGGCCCCCAAGTGCAGCTGCGGTTCGCGCGCTCGATCCCAGCGTAGCGGCCGCCGTGGCACGGCCACGAGCTCCGGCACGGCATAGAGCAGTCCCCGATGACGACGCACGCTGGCCCGTCCCCAGTTCACGGCGGGCTCCGCATCTGGACGCGCGCGCGGCAACTCGGTGCGGATCCGCTCGAGGCGCTGCGCATCGGGCGGGCGCAGTCCTCGCGTGGCCAGCCAGGCGCGTAGCACGTTACGCTGCCGTGCCGGACTGAGCTGCGCGAGTCCTGCAAGATCGACAGCCTCGCCGACCGCGATCTGCTCGAGATCGCGCTGTCCGAGCTCAGCGAGCAGATCGCGTGCCTCGGCAAGATGTGCCGCAGCGCGTGCGGCGACCCGACTGGCAGCCGGCCATCGCGACCGCAGGCGGGGGACGATCTCGATCCGCAGGTAGTTCCGGGCGAAGCGCGGATCGTCGTTGCTCGCATCCTCGACCCATCGTAACTGCTGCGCATTCGCCCAGTCCGCAAGCACGGCTCGCGTCAGTCCCAGCAGCGGCCGCACGTGCCAGCCGCGACCAAACGGGGCGCACTCGGGCATGCCCGCCAGCCCCGCGAGACCCGAACCACGCATCAGTTGCAGTAGCAGTGTTTCGAGTTGATCGTCATCGTGGTGGGCCGTCAGCAGCGCTTCACCGGTGGCTAGCTCGGCTCGCGCCGCCGCGTAACGCGCTTCGCGCGCTGCGGCCTCGAGCGACTCGCCGCGCAGTGCACCGAGTCGCAGATGCACCGTGCGCAGCGGTACGCGAAGACGACGGCACTCGCTGCGGCAGAGCGCCGCGGCCGCGTCCGCCGCGTCCTGAAGGTGGTGATGCACGTGAAGCGCCCGCACTCGCCACTGGACGAGCCCGAGGCTGCGCTCGCGCAAACCGGCCGCGGCATGCAGCAGTGCCATCGAATCGAGACCACCGCTGCAGGCGATCAGCAGACGTCGTTCCGGGACGTCGGGCAGTAGGCGAGCGAGGCGCGCGGCAAGCCAGCCCGGGCCGAAGCCTTCAGGCTTCCGCGTAGACACCGAAGGAAGCGATCCTCTCGCTGCGGCGCGCACGCAGCGCCTCGGGTGGTACCTGCTCGAGCTCGGCGAGGTGGCGCTCGAGCGCCTTGCGCAGCGTCGCGGCCATCCGCTCGGGGTCCCGATGCGCGCCGCCGAGAGGCTCCGGCAGCACCTCATCGACCAGCTTGAGCTGGGCAAGGCGATCCGCGGTCAGCCCCATGGCCTCGGCAGCGATTTCCTTCTTGTCGGCGCTCTTCCAGAGGATCGAGGCGCAACCCTCCGGGGAAATGACGGAGTAGGTGCTGTATTGCAGCATCAGCAGCCTGTCGCAGACGCCGATCGCGAGGGCTCCGCCCGACCCGCCCTCACCGATGACGACGCTGATGATCGGGATGCGCAGCAGCGACATCTCGAACAGATTGCGGGCGATCGCCTCGCTTTGACCGCGCTCCTCCGAGCCAACGCCGGGATAGGCCCCCGGCGTATCGATGAAGGTGATCAGCGGTAGCCCGAACCGCTCCGCGAGGCGCATGAGCCGCAACGCCTTGCGGTAGCCCTCCGGCTTCGGCATGCCGTAGTTGCGCCGCACCCGGTCTTTCGTATCGCGGCCCTTCTGGTGGCCGATGAACATCACGGCGCGTCCGTTGAACCGCGCGAGACCGCCGACGATCGCGAGGTCGTCGCCGAACATGCGGTCGCCATGCAGCTCCTGAAAGTCGCTGAACACGCTGGCGAGATAGTCGAGCGAGTAGGGTCGTTTGGGGTTACGGGCAAGCTGGGTGATCTGCCAATGCGTCAACAG